>NZ_JALKAK010000006.1:0-203587 GCF_023015645.1 Pseudohalocynthiibacter sp. F2068 | reverse complement strand
CGTCTGTTTAAACCTTAATAGCGGTCGTTCGTACGTCTGGGAGAATGTCTCAGTCTCAGATGGTTAGGCCAACACCCGGACATTTGGTGGTTGAAAGCGGCCTTTAGGCGGTCTGGCGTCGAACGACGGCAACGAGCCCAAAGTGACTTCTCCTCACTCGCTCAAAAATGCGTGTTGGGTTGAGAACAAGGCCATAGCGACGAAAGACGCCGCCCCGTGGGTGCGGCGTTTCTTGAACTTTTGTTTGGTTACACCCAACCGAGCTGCTTCAAGGAATGGGCATCGTTCCAGATCTTGGTCATGCGGGCAATTTTGTCACCCTCAAACTCCATGACATACGCGTATTCGGCCGCAACTTTGTTGCCCGTGGGCGGGACCGGACCACCTTCACCAGACTGTGTGCCCTTGAAGACAGACGTGGCTACCACGATGCTTCGTTCGTGGTCGGTCGAAAAGGACTTGAGGTCGTAGTGTCCATCCGGGACCGGAGTCAAAAGCCCTGCCGTCCAGGCCGTGTAGCCCTCAATCGTCGCAATGTCGGCCAGTGCATCTGCCTGACATGAAAAGGTAGCCCCCGCATGGCAATGGTTTTGGCACACTTCCCAGCCTTTGCCGGTTTCGCAGGCATCAAAGAAGGCCCTCGCAGTCTCGGAAATTGTCATCGTATTGCTCCCTTTTTCCAGTGTTACCTTGGTCCGGCTTCCCTCAATTGGCTGGCTGGCCTGGACAGGAATATATTAAAATATTTGTTTTAAAATATCTACTTTAAAACAGTAGTTTGGTTTTCTCAACTGAGCAACGCGCCCATAACCATGTCGTAAAAGCTTGGAATCACGCCCTTTTTATCGTCATGACGTCCATACAGAACCGTGCCGTGAACACAGAAAACCACAAAGCTCGCAAGCTGCTTCGGGTCCTTGTCCGGTTCAATCTGCCCTTCCGATTGCGCGTTGCGAAGGGCGGTTTCAATCAGCGATTCTATCTCAGCACTGAACTCGCCGATCTGCTGCGCTGCATCCGGGCTAATCGCGTGTTTCTGCGCCATGTGATTCATCATCAGGCAACCCTTGTATTCCGTCTTGGAAGCCCCGGTCATGACGTTTTTGAGAAACTTTTCGATTCCTGACAGGTTGGGGTTGTCGATCAAAATCTGATAGCGTGGTCCAATAATATGGCCGCGATAGTATTCGAGTGCCTCAAGGAAGAGCCCGTCCTTGTCGCCGAACTCTTTGTACATGCTGGCTGTATTCAATCCGGTTTCGCGGACGATGTTGCTGACAGAAGTCGCCTTGTAGCCGTTCTGCCAAAACACCCCCATGGCCTTTTCGACCACCGCGTCTCGGGAATATGATCTAGGTCTGCCCATTGCATAATATTAAAATGTTCGCTTGAAAACCTCAAGGAGTGTCGATAACAACGGTCGAAATCCACGGTTGCAGGGATTCAAACGCTCAGGCGCTGAAGCTTTTTTTGAAATCCGCCGCACATCAGCTCCTTGTCCGTTTCGTCCGCTTCTCGGTCGTCTGTGCAGAACGCAGCTAAGGGTCGCTCTGAGCCCATACCGTATGTGCTAAGATTTTGCCGCGAGCACTCGCAGCACGTTGACCTGCTGTGTCGCTGAGTTACTCTCGCTGCAAAGCAGAAGAAAATGCGGCCATTCGGGCAACGTGCAGCTATATTTCGACGAGCAAAGCCTGGGAAGTGCGTGCGGATTCAAAGGATCGCCCAGGGGCAATGACGCGACCGATGAATGACCGGTCGCTGGCAATCGCCGCTATCAACTGATGCGAAATAAATTGGAGATCGAGGCCATCCTTCCCGGGACACAGCGCCCCAAAAATGCATTAGCCGCGGCAGGCCAGTTTGTTCCTTGGACTGGGCCCGGTTGGTTCTTCGCGGCGAAGATCCGGGTCGGTGCAGCAAATCGGCGTTTTTCAAAGTCACGCCTCAAATCGCGTTCATAGTGTTTAAAGTATTGAAATTCATCGTTATTGGGGAGCCACATCTTCTTTCCTTTCAAGTTTTCGTTGTGCTTGACCCTCAACGTGGCGATACTGCGTTCTAACGGTGTGAAATAAGGCGTTCGGAACTCGTAAAATCGGATGACTGGACTGCAAATGGCACCGAAAACGGTGTTATCGGTTGAAAAATAAAAAAAAATACTTTGTTCAATTGTTGGGTTCTCCGCTGGTTACCGACAGCGAAAGCAATGCTCTTCAGTTGTCCACGCAGAAGACCGTGGCGCTTCTCGCGATGATTGCGGTCGCTGCAAACAGTGGTTTGCGACGAGAGCAGGCAGCAGCGATGCTCTGGAGCCGGAGCCCCGACGCCCAGGCCCGAACCAATCTGCGTCAGGCCCTTTCGGTTATCAGAACTGCGACCGACGGGGATGAGATCATAGTGTCGAACGGCGGGATGCTGGCGCTGGATCGTAGTGTGGTAGCGCTGGATATTGATGCGCTTGACGATGAAACTATGGATTCAAGTGATATCATCTCGAATTTCGGGGGTCCTTTTCTTGACGGAATATCGATCAATGAGCCACCGTTTGAAGAATGGCTAGCAACTGAACGGGCCTTGCGCGCTCGCGCGGTGCGGGACACCCTGTTTGACGCAGGCAGCGCGGCTCTGGCTTCAGGTGATGCGCAATGGGCTTTACAGGCAGCAGACCGGATTCTCTTCTTGGATCAATATGAAGAGGCTGGCATGGCACTATGCCTGAAAGCGCATGCGGCCAAAGGCGAGCGTAGCCGCGTGCAAATCAAGTTCGATGAATTCAAACGACTCATGCAAAACGAACTGGGCATTGAGATTGGTCCGGAACTGGTTGCTCTGAAGACGAAGTTGTTAAAGGCGGATGGTACAAAAACAACGAAATCGACCTCTATAAGCGTTCCTACGGTTTTGGTTTTGCCGTTCAAAACACTCAGTGACGTTCAGGATTATCGGTACTTCGCGGAAGGTCTGGCAGAAGATGTGATTACTCAGCTGTCAAAGTTCTCCACGCTTGCCGTTGTTTCTCGTCCATCGAATTTGGGGATGGACGCGGCTGAAGATCCTCTTTCGCAGGCGGCGGATTTTGGCTCGGACTATCTCTTGATGGGAAGCGTGCGTTGGCTGGGCGATCGGCTTCGTTTGTCCGTAGAATTGGTAGAAGTCGCAAGCGGCGCGGTGAAATGGGCAGAACGTCTGGACCGCCAAAAACAGGACTTGTTTGACCTACAAGACGATCTGTCACGCTACCTTGTCGGAGCAATCCCATATCGGGTCGAAGATGACATTGCCGAAAAGGCAAGGCGAAAGCCATCCGATGAATTGCAGGCCTACGAGCTGATGATCTTAGGCAAGCGCCTGCGTGACACAATCAGTCTTGAAGGCAATTTGAAAGCTCGGGTCCACTTGGAGCGTGCGGTCGAAAAAGACCAGGGGCTTGCCCGGTCGCACATGTATCTATCCGACAGCTATGTCGTGCAGCACTGGTTTGGCCAGTTGGAAGCAGACAGTAAGGAAAAAGCGCTCTATCACGCGCGCCGTGCTGTAGCGCTGGACCCACTCGATGTTCACATCCAAGACCATCTTGGTTTTGCTCTTCACGTCATGGGACATTGGGACGCGGCAGAGGCGCAAATTATGAACGCATTGTCCATGGCCGAGAACGAAATCGAATCCTTGTCGTGGTGCGGATATGCCTTGTTGATGCTGGGCAAACACGACGAAGCGGCTGGCATTATCGAAGCTGTTGCCAAGCGCAGGACTACGTTGCCGCCAACTTTCGAGTGGATATCGGGTCAAATGTTTTCGTTTCAGGGACGGGATTCAGATGTTGTTAGGACCCTGAACGGCGCATCGTTGCTAAATTCACTTGGGCTGGCATTTCGCGCAGGTGCCCAAGCGCGTTTGGGTATGAGTGAGGAGGCGTTGTTTACGCTGGCCGAGTTTAAGGAAGCACGCGTACGAGATCAGCACCTGTCAGGATTGAGAGCCGATGCCGATACAATTGAAACTGCTCTGGGCGGGTTTCGCACCATGTGGCGACGACCAGATGATTGGGAGCATATTGCTCAAGGGCTACGCCTAGCTGGCCTGCCGGATTGACTTTTGCCATCTACTCCATCTCGTATCTCGATGAAAGATACCGACCGCAGCGAATGGTTGGTTTGAAATCCGCTGAGATCGACACTGTTGAATGTCCGGAATGGGGGAATTTTGCCGCACCGCCAAAGTTCCAATTCTGCACAAGCGAGCATCGCTTTCGGCTTTCTGCACTTGCATTCGCTGTGGCAGCATGAGTCCGGATTGTCCGCTCAGCAGACGTTGAACAAATGCTTGGCAAATGTCTGATGTGTGCGACTATCATTCCTCATGAGAACACGCTCCCGCTCCCCCAAGAAAGCCAAAGACGAACAAGCGTTCCCAATCCGCATTAGGGTTAAGGTGCCTGAAGACGGATACGGGCGTCAGTACACAGAAATGCAGGAATGGTTATCCGCGTCGGGCTCGTTCTTACAGCGTTTTAGAAATAATGGTCAGCACTTAGGCGCCGACCACTTTGTTTCATGAAATTTGACTGACCCCACTTATACCATCGCGAAAATGCGGCTAGGCCCGCCAGAGCCACCTTTATGGACGGGTGCGCCGACCACGAGAGTGGCCCCAGCGACAGGCACTTTGGCAAGACCTGCCAAACACTCGATCCCGTAGCGACCCGTAGGTAGCCACGCGTAATGCGTCGCAAAATCAGCACTTGGCCCGTGATCCAGAGACAGGCTGTCCACTGCGAGCGCGGCAGCGTTGGTTTCCTCTAAAAGCATCTGCGTCGCTTCGATATGGAAGCCGGGGAAATGCATGACTCCTGCGTCATCAGCATTGCGAAAACCGGCGCCGCCGGTCTTGGCGTCCCATCCCGAATGCATCGCGACGCAGGCTTTATCAGGGATGGGGCCATTGGCAGCGATCCAGGATTTCAGGTCATCAGGGGTAACTTGCGCATTTGGATCGTTGGCCGCGCGTTCGTGGATATGTACGACGCAGAGCGGCACAACAAGGTCGCTGATCGGAATCTCATCGACTGAAGCTCCATCTGCTGAAAAATGCAAAGGGGCGTCGATATGGGTTCCGGTGTGTTCATTGATCGAAAGGTTAAACACGTTAAAGCCATTGTCGGCGAAATTGAATACGGCTTCTTTAGAAAAGCCCGGCGTGCCGAAATAAGTGGGAAACGTTTCATCATAGGTGTGGGTCATATCCACAACCTCGCCATGTCCCGCCGCCATTGCAGGTGGTGTGGTTATTATACCGCCGACGGTCGCTGCGGCGGCTGTTGCCAAACTCGCCCGAAAGAAATCACGGCGCGACAGCATCTTCTCTTTTACTGCGTTCATAACACAAATATCACACATATCGATATTCTCCCCTCGATTGATAGTTCCCATCACACACGCTCAAAAAGGCGTGTACCTACTAAGGTTAAAGCCGCAAGGTGAATTCTACCAAGCTTTTTATGTCAGGTGACATCGTAACTTTTTTCATGGAACAGCGATTCAGTGCCTGGGATTGAGGCAAGCGCATTCTATTTCAACGACATGGCGATTGCCGTTCGCTTTATGGATAGGTTTAACCTCGACCTCGTAAGTTGGTCGAAGTAATTTTGAAAGTCCTCTGCTGCGCCTTTTGTCTTCTGAGAACCCAAGGCTATCATTAACTAATATGCATGTCGTTTCGTGCATCTCGCACGATGATCCAAGATGAATGTAAAAACAGAAAGGCGATGATGAACGCCACAATTCGATCAGGCAATGGAGTGCCGGTCCAACTGACCAATCCCGCCGCAGCGACCACGGCGATGTTGCCAATCGCATCGTTGCGGGAAAAGAGCCATACCGCACGAACGTTCGCGTCCCCTGTCCTGTGCGGAACGAGGATCAGGGCCGCAGCAATGTTTACTGCCAACGCAATGAGCGCGATGCCACCCATAAGCTCAGCGTTGACCGGCAGATTTGTGGCCATTCGATAAATCGTATTAATGATAACGCCTATCCCAAGAGCACCAAGAAAAAGGCCCTGAATAAGCGCAGAGCGGGCGCGCCAGATTAAGCGCCAGCCGATTGCAAGGAGGCCAAGAAAGGTGATCAACCCATCTCCCAAAAAATCTAATGCATCCGCCTTGAGGGCCTGCGATCCTGAGAAAACCCCTCCAATCATCTCAATGATGCCGTATCCAATGTTAAGACCAACGACGATATAGAGCGCTTGACGATAGTCTGCACTCGTATGTGTCTGTATGGTGCCTGCACCGTTGTCACTGTCCTCCAGCCGGACGAGGTGATACCCGGCGTTCGAAACAGCGGCTTCGACAGATGAAAGCCTACGGTCTGCTTGGTCTACTTCTAGGGTTAGTACTTGTGACGCTACTGATATTTTAGGGTTATCAATGCCCGCCGAGCGCACAGCTTTTTCGATTTTCGCTGCGCATGAGGCGCAATCCATGCCTGTTACTTGGTATCTTACGACTTCATCCATCTGATAATTTTGCCTGCCGGTGTTCCGAGCCAATCAAAACAGGACATTGTTCTCATATTCGATGAACGATACCCAACTCTTGAATCACACTAGCCCAACAACAAGGCCTTGCGCTCAGCATATTCCTCAGCGTCAATCTCGCCTTTTGCCAAGCGCTGGTTCAGTGTCGCAATCGCGCTGTCTGTACTGTTAGGCACAGCACCTTGTGCCAATCCCATCCAACGCATCAATGCAAATACACCGACCACGAGCATGACCAGAACAAACAACATGAAAACTGGGCCAAGGAACATCCACCCACCTCCGTATCCATATCCTGACATATGTGGGTGGCCGTACCCATATCCAGCTTCGTTACCTTGAGCAAACACCGGAAAAGATGCGATAAGCCACACGAGGACTGTAGCGATAAGGTTTTTCATTTCGAAATCCTCCGTTTGCGCGATAGTCAAATCAGAATGTGTCGACCATCGAAGATGAAACCATATCCGACAAGCTAACTTGTTTCGTTGATTTATGACAATTCGCTTCAAGCCGTCGTAATAACTATTGTGTGATGTGCCAGACTTGGTGATTTGCACCAATTGGATAGGATTGTTTTGCTAATTAGAAGGTAGCAATACCTTGGGTTGCGAGACTGCCAGAGACTACGTCGCCCAGATCAGAAGTCGCGCCCCCGACCGTAACCATGATTGCTATACTTAGCCCGACGATAGCAGCGGTCAAAACAACCCAGTCAACGGTGATCGCACCAGATTCGTTCGTGCAAAAGTTCTTGATCATTTCAGTCAACATGGGCTTCATAACTCGTCCCTCCGTAGGGGCTGGTTCAACAATTATTAATGCGTTCGCGCTCTATGTTGTTAAGGTGTGCACTTTAAAGTTGTCGAAATGATGTTTTGTTTCTGTTTAGGTGGGTTCCCTGAATCCATGGAATAATCGTAGGAACAGGCCACTACCAACGGCGGATATGTTGGAAACGACCTGATATCAAACCACTTGAAACAGGTGCCATCCGAATTGGCCATGTCACCGCAGCTAATACTGTAGCCGTTTGCTGTTTGGCGGATTAGCGCTGCTCTGAATGCGTTTAGGTCAATCAACCACCACAACGCAAAGCCGTCCTGACGCTCGTTGGAGTGGCCGTAGAACATCCAATCGCCCTTGCCATTCACAATCTTGGATAGCTCTGTCTCGGCCCCTGACGTGACCCTGGCACGTATGGTGAACTGATAGGGGTAGCGATGGACATAGCCGGACTCGCAACATCTTCGCGGCAGGAAAGACATGTCCAACTAGCGCACTTACCCGGTCACCTGAACATGCGCTGTCTCGAGAGATGCCTATCGTCGCAGCATCTTATTGGGCCTGGATACTCGCCAAATATTCGATCAGTGCAAGTACGCGGGTACCAGCATATATTTCAATCTCCGAGGGAGAGAAATCGGGATCGTCTACATCAGTGATCCTTTCGCGGAAACGGGTTCCCCAAATGGGCATATCTCGAGTGCCATGGACGCTGGCAACATCGCTGCCATTGATCATCTCAAAAACTGCACTTACCGGAAAGACATAGCCATTGTTCTTCTGCAGGACAGTCAAATCTGGTGGAACAGCACCGGACAGGAAATCGGTGACCGGACCGTCGCCTTTGCCTGAAACTCCGTGACATGCAACACAACTGTTTCGATACTCAAATTCTCCCAATGTCATGCCTTGCGCATGCAATGTGGACATTGAACCAATGATACTCGCAGAAAAACAAATAACCGAAATTATCGCTCGCATAACCGCTTTCCTCCTCCAGTTTTGTCGCGCGTGGTTTTCTGTCGCGCGCGGTTTCGAGACAAGCAATAAATCATCTCGGGTGCATTGATATTGATCAATCTGAATCAATCGGTGGAGTTGTGCCAGTCTTGTTCATCTGGGGCTTCACGTAACAATTGCGCCCCGACAATCTGTTTGATTTCGGGAAGAAAGCGGTCAGACCAGCGACGATTTATCGAGTAACAATTCATGCGCTAAACTCCGGTTTTCCCCACCGGGTGGCTGGCCTTGATGTTAAACGAAGCCAGCCTGTCGTGTTCTCAGATGGGTTTTGCTCCTGGTACTTCGCTCAAGGAAACCCCGGCCATAAGTGCCGCTCCGTGGCGTATACGGCGGATTGGCAGGTACTCTATGCGGGTTAGCTCTTCACACCATTTCTCCGTGCCGACACGCGCGCTGGGCCCTTCTTTCAGCCACAGGTAATCTGCAAGCGCAACGAGGCCTTCGATTGATACCGGCACAAGAGTGATCATCTTACCCTCAATCTTGTACATTTCGATTTCAGCTTCGGAGAGTTCCGGCGCATCCCAGTTTCCTGTCGGGCATTCATCCACGAGTTTGTATGTTGTCTCCCAGAGTGCTTTCCAGCGGCGATAGAGTGGAACAATGGGGTCACGGTCTGGATCAAGGAAACGCTCCGCATCTGCTTTGAGTGCATCAACGGTTTCCGGCTCCATGCCTTCATGGATAGCCCACCATCGATTGCAGGATGACCAAGGAAAAACCTGATTAAAACTATCAGATGACCGCTTCGAGCCCAAACAAGACCTTTGGATAGTGCGATACCAACGTCTTAAAATTTGGGCTCGCTAACCTGAACCCCTACACGACTTGAAAGACAAAGATCTGTGCCCCGAGCTCTGGTTCGGACAAAAGATACGGCCTGAAGTTGGGTGAACGTCCCACTTCTCGGACGGTAGGACCCGCCAATAGGTCGTCGATTTTGACCCGCAATCCTTGTTCCTCGTAGGTATCTGGCCGCACGTTAAAAATGACGTGCCCTCCCGGATGGGTCACTCTTATGAACTCATCCAGACAATCCGGCGGTGCATGCCCGGGACCAAGAGACCCAAAACAGGTTACGGCAGCGAAGCTGTTGTCGGCCTCGGGAATGGGCCGACCCAAGTTTTGTTCATACAGACGATCGTAGGTTTCTAACCTTTTGGCGAGCTTGAGCATCGCCGGAGATATGTCGAGCCCGACGATATCCTCATAACCAAGTATCGCCAGCGCTTCGCCAACAAGGCCGGTGCCACACCCAGCATCGAGTATCGGTCCCTCATCATTTGGAACGTGGCGTGCAACGAATGCTGCACCAATGGTGGGAAGCCTGAATCCGTTGCCAATGTTGTCGGCATCATAATCTGATGCCCAGCCTTCATAGCTCTCTCGAATAGCTTGCGCCCCTTCCGCGTTGTAAACATGCTCTAGCGTATTAGTCGTGTTTGTCATCTGGTGTCTCCATTCTCCATATAGGCAACAGTGGCGTGTCTACTTGTGCCCAGGGCAGTGTAGAATCTGGATCAACCCCGGTACAAATTTTGTACTGGCAATATCCCAAAGGGATTTGATAGGCTGCAATTGGAACACCCCTTTGACGTAAAGAGGTAATATGGCTTCGAAACCCTACGGACTATTTTGTCCAACGTCCAAAGCCTGTGAGGTCCTGAATCCACGCTGGACGATCCAAATTCTTGGCGAACTTTGGGGCGGTTCGACCCGTTTCAATGAAATCAAACGGGGTCTACCGGGAATTTCACCAACCTTGTTGGCCAACCGGCTTAGAGAGATGCAGGAAAACGGACTAATCGAACGCGTAGAAGATCCAGCTACGGGGAATATCGACTACCTTCGGACCGATAAGGCAGCAGAGCTCGATGATATTTTGCAAGGACTTGCCCGATGGGCACAGCGCCATATCAAAGCGGACATCGCGCTGGAAGATCGAAACGCGGATGTCCTTATGTGGACGCTTCAGAAACGGATAATCGTAAATGAACTGCCGCAGCGAAGGGTCGTCGTGCGGTTCAACTTTTCGGATGCAACGTCGCCAGCATCGACATACTGGCTGATTTCGAGACCCGGTGAGCCAATTGAGCTTTGTGCATCCGACCCTGGATTTGACGTTGACCTTTACATCGAAACGGCAGTTGAGGTTATGGCTGGTATTTACCTCGGCAGACGTACCCTCGACCGAGAGATCGAAGAGGGTCGTTTTTTCATGAGTGGCGAGGCGATACTTAGCAAGACCATGAAGCGCTGGCTGAAGATCAGCATTTACGCTGATACGGACGGCATAGCGATTGCGGAAATATAATGGTTTTGACATCGCTGACGGCAATGACAGCTAAGTTCCGCAGAGCCGATGCCTAAGCTCGGTGAAGCGAACGTCCGATAAGCTCAAACCTACCGCCTTAGGCCTTCGGGAGTTCCATCATCATCTCATGCCACTGAACTCCGCCGTGGTCAGATTCAGAAGGCTGTGTGTACCGATAGCCAAACTTCTCATAGAGGGGTACGTCGTGCTTTTTGCACATAAGATGGATCGTTTCTTTTTTCGTGTCAGTCATACGCTTAACGAATTCGGACATTAATGCGGTGGACAAGCCGCGACCTTGATATCCTGGATCAACCACCACTGACATGATCACGACATTTGGAGCAGCCGGATCATGTCCAATGAGTTCTTTGAAATCTTCATCAGACATTTCAACGTCATATGCGCACCCGCTGTTTATGAAGCCAACAACGACTTTATCGACTTCAAGGATCAAAAAACCTTGGGGATAGTTAGAGATACGCTTTGATATTTTTTCAAGCGTCGCAGCTTCATCGCCATCATAGGCTGATGTCTCTACATCAAAGCAGCGCGTTGCATCCGATAGTGAGGCATTGCGAAATTTGTGGTTGTCCATGTTCTTAGTCAATCTATGAATGTATCAGACAAAAGAATAACCGATCATTCGATTGAAAACCAGTTCTCGACGGACGGCAACGTTGTCCGCATAGCAGACCTTGGAGCAAAACCTTGGGGGTTCGCTCACGCGCAGTATAGGTGAGCTCTCCCGGCCTTGAACCGACCTTGTTTTCTAGCTTCTTCACACGGTTACTCAGACGCACGGTTTTTCCTCATAAATAGTCTGGCGAACTATCCCCTTGCCCTGTTCCATCGGAACGCCATGCACATCGCTGATGTTCTGCCTCAACGGTATTGCAGAAAGCCTCGCCGGGCTCGAACTCCTTGCGGGAAATTACTGATCCACCGGCTACACTAACCATGTTTAGGCCGTCTTCGCAGGTTATCGTGCTGTCGCTGCCAATCACGGCACGGATGTTGGGATTCATGCTTTCCCACTCCCCTTAATGGCGTAAACACGGCGCTTGAAGTCTTTCTCGGACTCACCCTCTTGGCGGTCTATTTTTCCAGCTGTTGACCCGGGAATAATGGCATGATCCACCTCTTCGCCAAAGTAAACGAACACCGTCGGCCATTCCTGCTTAGGCGGGGTGAGCTGTTCCAGTTTCTTGATCCTGTGATTGAGGGCCATTTGCTCAGAACCTCCGTGTGGGTTTGAGTGCGGTTCTCATCGTTTGTCATCCCTCGCCATTTCTTCGTCAGCCTTTGCCTGTGCAGCCTGCAGTTCATCAGGGGTCATATCCTCAATCTTCTTTCTGCCCTTCAAAATGGTGTAAAAACGGCGTTTGAACTCGAACTCTGTCTCGCTTTCTTCTCGCTTGGTGAGACCAATTCCCAATTGCGGTATCGATGCATAATCCAGGCTTGATACGATTGGCTTGCCGTGTCCGCCGGAAACGATGGAATGGAATACAATAAGCGGTTTCATTTCTTTGGGTACGCAGGATTCAAGTTTTTTGACGCGCTGATTAAGAGCCATGCCGAGCCTCCAATTCTGTGAATATAGTTCCGACTGGCCCTTCCAGTTTTGCCGAATCCGAGATTCTGCGCCAAAGAACCGGGCTGCGTTTTCCGGATTCCAGTTCATTCAATCCCATCGCAACAATTTGCGCGTTTGAGGACCGTGCGCACCATTCTTCGGTTGGTTGCACATCCTTCAACCGAGCCGAGCTTACATTCAAAAGTTTCAATAGCTGTTGTTTTGCGTTCGGTTTGTTTGAGAGTTTTCCGTGCGCTTGCTTTGCCAGTTTTTCGAGAATGCTTAGTCGCCTGTCGATACTCATTTCACTGACTCCAGCGCTGCTATCCTTGCTTCAAGTTCTGTCGTTTCCAGGGTGCGCCTGTACTGCTCCACGAGCCCCATGACCGCTGCACCTTCGAGTGGTGTGATATCTCCGCCCGAAACAGCCTGCAGAACCGCCTGTGCGGCGTCAGCAGCGTCGCTTGCGTTTTTCATGGATGGGAGGCCGAATTGAACCGGAGAGTCCTTCCTTGGCGGCGCTATGCGTTCCATGCAAAGACGAAGGGCAGGGCCATCGCCCTCCAGTGCTAAATCAACCGCTTTCTGAGTGATGGCTTCGGACTGGCCTTCGAGCAGTTCTTCGATTGCACGCGTAACCCTGTGACGGGTTCCTTTGGGCTTTCCGGGATTGCCTTCACCAAAGGTTCCATCCGGGTTTCTATCCGAATTCGTTCCGCTTTTTCGGTTCATTGCGCCCCCACTTCCTCATTGTCTTGGCTCAATTCGGTTGCGGCGTATCCAACAAGCCATTCAGTCAGACGACGCTCAACATGCCTGCTGCGGGTTTGTGATGTTTGTGGTGTCAGAAGGGCTGCGAACAGTTCCGAATCTTCCACCGCATCCCTCAGCAAAGCCGACGCTCTGTCGTTGGTCAGGCCTTCAAGAATCCGCTGCATCCGGCGAGACGCGAAGTTTGCCGTCAGAAGCGATGCACCACTTGTTCCGGCTCCAGCCTTGGCCCCTTGTCGCGCTGCAAAGGTACGCCCCAGAAAGCTGATGATTGTGTTTGGTAAATCATCAATAGGTGCGTCGAGCGAACCAGCCTGCGCAGATTTATCCAGCAACCGAAATTCCCGCGCCACGCGATTCAGGCGCTGTATCTCTGCGGGGTCAAGTATCTGGCGAATAGCTGAAGCTGTTTTGCCCTCAGTTAAAAGCCCGGAAAGGGTATCACCGGAAACATTGCGATTGCCTTGTGCGTCCAGACCTCTTGAGGCGCTTTGAACTAGGTAATCAAGAAAACCGCTTTTAAGGCCTGCCAGAGCATTGCCAGTCTGGTCCCTTGAGGCTTGACGCCGTAGCTCTCCTGCCGCCGCCGCCGGGTTCCTCGTTTTGAATACTGCCGCCGCAACTTCATTCCCCGGTGATGCATTTACAAACGCTGCTCCTACGCTGTCGCGTGGATTATCTAATGCCCGAACAATAGCATTCACCCTGTCGGAAGTCACATCAACTGCACGCTGTGTTGCTGTTGTGCTGGTGAACTGTTCTGCAAGGGTTGGAAACCTGTCCATGGTCTCCCGGTTTACCCGCATGAAGTCCTGAGCGCGATTTGCTGAGAAATCCCCCCGTGGTGCTGTACGATCCGTAAACCGACCTTTCAAAAAGTCCTGAATGGCTGTGTCTGCGGTATCGCCTGCCGTTGCGCTGCGAATGTCATCCACTGCAACCGCACCACGCGTTCCAGCACGCCCAACAGTCGCGCTTAAGGCAACTTCGGGAGCAATGGCATTACCACCGTTTCTTTGACGCCCTGTGATGCGCCCAACCGTGCCCTGGTTAAAGGTTTCGTTCACCACGCGGGAGAAAGCGCGGGCTTCGTTGATCTGCCTGCCTACCGCTGTGCTGTTTGGTTTTATTGCCCCAAGGTCTTCAAGGATTGCATCGGCCAGCATGTTGGCGATACGCGCCCGGTTTTCCTTTGGCGCAACACCTGAAAGAGCTTCGCGGGCTGTTTGGCGCAACCGGCTGTAGAGCCCATGCATTTCCCGAACTGTTTCAGATCCACTAAACCCACCATCTCCGAGAAGACGTTGCGCTTCGGTTGGAATATCATCGAACTGCGCGCGCGATGTATCTGCCGCAATTTCTGTGAAAACCGTCTTCACGTTCTGTGTACCGACTGCCGTATCTCGTGGTATTTTTCCCCACAGAAACCGCTCCTGGTTTGATGCCGAGGAATACGCTTTCTCGATTTCTTCACGAACAATGACAGAGCTTGCGGATTCACGCATTTGCGGAGAAACGCTTTCAAGCTGACTGGATGCATTCTGACGTGCTGCATTGAGCCTGTCTGTCAAACGGGTGCGAAACTCCTCACGCCGTTTTTCAATGAAGTCTCGTGCATCGTCTACGGTTCTGCCTTGCCCCGGAGCGTTTAAATCTCCCGACAAGGTTTCCCGGCTTTGAATGCGCCGCGCTGCAAGCCTGTCCCTGATTTCTGGGTGGTTGTCTGCAATGGCATTTTCCAGCCGCATCAGGCCTTCTTCGCCTGTTCGTTGAGCCGGAGTAAGCCCACCAATGCTTTCGGAGTCGAGCGTTGCTGCTGTTCGTTCCGGATCAGCCACGAGACCGCGTAGACGCTCTGAAGCCCGCGCTCTACCTCCTGCTTCGGTAAATGGTGCAATGGCTTTCTGTGAGGCACGAATAGCCGTTCCGGTACCTGGCAAAGCCCGCGCTGTTGCACCTGCTGCACGGGTTAATGCTCCTGGCCCTGTAGCTGCTGCGAGGGAACCAAGAACCTCCCCAGCAAACCTTGGAAGTGTCCCTGAATCCTCACCCGCCAAATCGTCTGCAATGTCACCGCCGGCACGCGCACCACCACCTGCAGCAACCTCTGCCGAAGTCGCGCGAACAGGTGTGTTCACAAATGGTCGCTGTATTGTATCACCAACGCCTTTTGCAGTGCCTGTGAGTTGCGAGAGAAGCTTTGCACCAAGTCCAAGAGGTACAAGTGCGCCCAAGGCTTCACCGCTGCCTATAACAATGCTTTCAAACATGTTTTCCGGGTCACGGCGGCTAGGGTCTGCCCCTACCGCTTCCATGCCTTGTCGAATGCTTTCTGACCCGCCAAATGCGTTTTCTATCTTTGGCCCGGACTCGGTCCCTGTGATGGGAAAGTTACCCTCACCGTCAGGTGTTGAAATAAACCTGTCAGGCGAGAGAAACTCGTTCGTTAAGTGCGTTGCACCATCAACAATACCCCCGACACTGCGTGCAATGCCTTCGTTCAGAACCGACATGACGGGTTGGTTTCCGCCCATGCCTTCCGCAATCTCGGTAACAGTGCGCTCCTGGTCTTCCGGGCTCATTACGAGGAAGTCGTCAGAGACCTCGACCTTGCGGCCTTCGATTTCGAGAACAGTCATTCTACAACCCTCCATGAAACGCCGCCGCTTGTTTGGTTTCCGCCTTCATTGCCGCGTGTTCCGAAACTTTCGATAACTGCGTCGTAGTCGGTCAGAAGCCGCGAAAGACGGGTCATGTTCTGAGTTGCCTCGGCCCGCATTTTTGGCGTCACCGCAGATTGCACCACGTCCTGGTTCATCAGGATGGCCTGGTAAATCATCGCGCGGGTTTGGTTCAGGCGTTCCCGTGTTCGCCCCGAGCCCTGCCAAATGCTGTTCGGCGTGGTTGTGAGCTTTTCGAACTGCTCAAGAAGATAGTTTGAAGGCCTGCCAGCAACACCGTCCGCGAGGGTAATCATTGTTTGCGTGGCAAGGTTTTGCATGGCTTGTGTTGCCCGTTCATTGTTTGGATCAATCAAGCCACCACCCAAAGCATCCGAAACCGTGTTCGCCAGACTTGCGACAAAGCCCCTGCCACCTGTTGCCTGATCAAAATCCGTACCAGTTGGCATTGTTCCGGTTTGTTCTGGGGTTAACGTTTCTTCAGGTGCCTGCGTTCCTTGCGTGAATGGTCGTCCTGTTCCTTTGTCGATGACCTGCGCTTGACCAGTCACCGGGTCGCGGCTGATTGCAAGACGCCCTGAAGCAATGCCTTTCGCTGTGATTTCATCAAGGCCGGTTTCCATCAGCATTTGAACCTGCGCATCACGCGCCGTGGTGTTTGGTTGCCCGCCGAAATCAACAGCCTGAGGCCCACCCTCTGCATTGAGGTCTACGAGGTTGCCACCAACTGTTCGGTATTGGTCCGACGGGTCAGTCGGCGCGTTTTGTTCGTCAAAGCGGTTGAGCGAGTCAGCAATGCTGAGATAACGGCTGGCAATAACTTCACGGTTCTCGAATTGGCCAATCAATGTGGGTTCATCGAACTGACGCATCATAGCGTCCCACTGTTCAGATGTCTGAAGCTGCATACCCATGGAAACAGCTTGCTCAATCTCTTTGGCCTCCGTTGCACGTTCTGCCGCTGACATGGTTGCCGCGTGTTGCTGAATTGCTCGTTGTTCCTGTGCCGAAAGCACGTCCATGCCTTGCCGCGTTGCATCCATGCCCAATCTTGTTTGCTGAACACCAAGGGCTTGCTGCGGGTCGAGCGTTGCCAAAGCATTGAGCGCGTTCTGGTTGCCACTCGCTATTCCCGGCCCTTGCGTTTGGTACAAATCGGCAAGCGCATTTTGACGCTGAACGGTATTTGTCTGTGCTGCTGCGAGCGTGCCCTTGGAAAGCGCGTTGACGATATCAGGCTGTCTGCCCTGAAGGATGATGTTTGAATTGAGTTGTGTCATTTCTTTTGCTGCCTCGTTGCCTGTATTCAGTGAAGACCAAAACTTGAGTGGTGAGCCAGTCGAGGCCAGTTCCAATCAATGCATTTGGTTTTGCTTCCCGCGATAACCGGCGCAGCAATCATTTTGAGAAGCGCCTGCATTCCTGGGGAGAAAGGAGTGATTTGGGGTTTGGTCATTGCCTGCTCTTTGAATTTCTCGACCACCGGGACAACTGGGACACCCCCTAAGGGGTGTGTCCCGTATGTCCCGTCTATTTGGTCCCGGGACGAAAGGTCCTTGTCCCGGCTTGTCCCGGTTGTCCCACTATTGGTTTTCATTTGGGACCATCCAGACGAAGTTGTTGTAAATACGTATTAAATTCTTGCTTTGAAGCGCTGTCTTGTTGCGGTTGAACGCCCGCTTCATGCTGTCCCGGTCGTCAGAATCCGCCAAACCGTGCAAATCGCAGGAATCACGCCACTGAGACAACAAAACACAGGGTACATTGGGGTAGTCGTCACCCTGCTTTTTCTCGCCATGTTTGCGAATTGCATCGCCTAGCGCCTGCAGCGCGACTTCGGCTTGGCCGCTGATTTTAGGTTCGTGTTTTACCGGATCTGTGGGCTCAACAACTGCGGAAGTTACGGCATCTCCGTCCTCGTCATAGCCAATGAAGACATCGCGTAGTTTGTAGGCAAAAACCTTTTCGCAAATCATATCTCGTTGCTTGCGCGTTTCAGCCATCACAACATCGCCTGAGCGCGTTAACTCGATTTCTGTATCAACAGCAGCCCTGAGGCTACCGCTGCCTCTGGCACCTTTTGAGGTGTCCTTACCGCTGTGGTGAATGACCATGACATGCGCACCAGTCTCGTTTCGCAGGTGGTCTATGTTGCGCACAAACGCACCCATGTCCTTGGCGGTGTTCTCGTCCCCGTCGCCCATTGAGCGTGCCAGCGTATCAATCACGATGAGGGAGGGGGATTTGCTTAAACTGCTGAGAGCCCGGGTAAGGGCTGTTGCGTCACCTGAATTGCAGAGATTCAATGCTGTGGGCAGAAGAAGAAAGTCACCATCTTCCTCGGTATGTTCCATGAGGTCAGGGCGTTCGCGCCTGATGGCTTCAATCCGGTTGTTAAGGCCTCTGCCGCCTTCGCCAGCGACGTAAACCACGGGCCCGGCATAATCCTCGTCATGAGGCACCCTGCAATCATGCCAGTTCTTTGCAGCGGCGATATGCATTGAGAGATCAAGGGCAAAGAAAGTCTTGCCGACGTTGCTTTCCCCATAGACCACAGACGCGGTGCCGCGATCCAGCCAGCCTTTGACAAGATAGCGAGACTGCAGAACCGGTTTGATTGCGTGCAACGGTTTTAATTGCGAAGACAGGTCTGCGGCACGCCCTGTCAGTTCAGGGGTGATTTTGCCGACCAAGTTCCCGACAAATTGAAGGTGCTCTGCGTCCTGAGCTTCATATGTCGCAAAGTCGCGCATCATGTAGCAGCCCCGTTCTTTACGTGCTGAAGAAAGGCGGCTTGATCCTGCGGTGAAAGGCGATTGTAGGACGCAAGGCAATGGGCTTTGCGTTCGCCGGTTGAGGCCATATCAGCCCAATGAGACGCCTGGTCCATGGGAGAAAAAAGTGGAGATTGCGGCATGCCAGCACCGTGCAGAAACATCCCTGCAACCTCACCAGCCTGATCTTCATCAAGGGCCAGGAGAAACGCTGCTGCGGCGCGCCCGCATTCGGTGGGTGTGAGCCGCGCCTGAAACACCACCGAAGCATCTGTCCAAGCACGCTCATCACCCAAAGTGAGGGCATAGCCAAGCATCTTGCTCACGCGTTTGTGATCGTCCTTGCCATACAAAGACATTGTTGAGCGACCCGGCAACGGCGTACAGCTCGGCGAGTGAGTGTTCGAACTTCCCTTTAAGGAAACGCCGTTGCCAGTTACCGAGGGCACGGCGTTTTCTATTTGCTGCGTGCTCATGGTTACGCCGCCTCACCATGAGCCTGCGTCAACATCTCATCGACCTGGCTTTCATTCCAGTAGAGACGACCACCAAGCCGTATAGGTTCGGGAAGACGCTTGCCTTCAATATCCCTGTACAAGGAACTCCGCGAACGTCCGCCAAGTTTTTGGGAGAGCTGGTTGAGGTTCAAGTATGTCATGCTTCACCATTTCCTTTCGTGGTGAAGCAAGATTATCATTAGAATACAGTATCTTGCAAAAACAATCGGTGCGGGATAAGTCGGGTGCTTATTTTCCGCTCGGCAAAAAAGTAGTTCTGATATCCCGCATGATTTCAGCCTCCACATTCATACGTTTGGTTTCCAGTTCTTGACGCTTAATGTGGTACTCAGGTGAGAGCGCATTCATTGGCAGTTCGGTGTCAAAGGTAACGCTTCTCGAGTTGATCCGGTCTATGGCTGCAAATTCCTGACGAAGTATCTTCTTATCTGAGTGAGTCATTAAGTTCTTTATCTCACTGTACTTTGTCTCACGTCCCAAACTATTCAACGCATTTTTTACGGCATCACATGCGCTAAAATGAGCCGCGTAGTCGCTACGGGTTAAGGTCAGACTAAATTGGCGTTCAATCAACAAGGTAACGGAATGGGTGTACCAAAGTTCCAACCAATTTTTTTTTCGGGGTCTGTGAGTTGGTGTCTTGCGCTTTCGTTTGTCCTGAAGCACCTCGAAAGCAAACAGGATCAGACCATGCGGAATGCTATCGCCGCTGAGGATATTTGAACTGCAAATTTTAATGCATAAATCGAAAAACTCGCAGTGTTCTTCCGAAAGTTCAGCCAAATCTTCCAACATTGAATCGGAAAAAGTTAATCCATTTTTTTGACCGTAGGACGCAACTGCATCAGCGAATGTGAATTCCGAGAAATCTAGTTTGCCATCGACAACACGATCTTTAAATAGATCACAAGCCCAACTTACTGCTTCAAAAAACTCTTTGCTCATTTCACCATCCTCACAACTTCACCTGAACCACCTGTTACATGATCCGCCCACCGCTCCATGAGGGCGCGGCGTTGTTCAAGATAATCAGTCCGGCGATAGGTGCGCTCAACCCTGGAACCAGTAACATGCGCCATGGCTGCTTCTGCTACTTGCTCTGAAGCATCGGTTGCTTCTGCGGCCCATGTCCTGAAACTGGACCTGAACCCATGTGGGCGTGCTTCCATGCCTCTGCGCTCCATCATACGGCTCATCGTTGCGTCCGAGATTACACCCTTGCGTTGGCTGGGGAATAAAAACCCATCACGTTCAAACGGCTTGGCTTCCTCAATCACCGCCAGTGCTTCTTTAGACAATGGAACCCGGTAGTCAGTTGCCTGACCTTTGCGGGCCTTCATGTTCTCAGCCGGAACGGTCCACACGTCACCTTCAATCTGATCGAGCCTGCAAAAGCGAACTGGCTTTGAGCGCAAGTTTGTCAGGATCAACAGGCGCAGCGCCAAATGCGTGGGTGTTCCATCTGACAGGCTTTCGTAGAAGGCTGGAACCTCTTGCCATGGCAAAGAAGGGATATGTGAAGCCTTGTGTCTTGTTTTGCCGAGAAGCGCCTTGGCTTTCTCCGTTGCCTGTACATCTACATCCAGCCCCATTGCGGCTGCGTGGCGCATCACAATACTGAGGCGGTTCATGGCTTTTCGGGCTGTATCTGCTTTCTCGTGCCAAATTGGGGCAAGCGCGCTTTTTATGTCCCGCTGGTCAATATCCTCGACAGGCACCTTTCCAATCTTAGGTAAGACGTGATTCTCAAGTGGTGAAAACCAGCGACCGGCTTTGCCATCGCCTTTCAATTCAGCTTTGCGGGCCTCAAAGGCTTCTTCCGCTACAGTCGCAAGTGTGTGGTCTTCACGGAAGGCTTCACGCTTCAACCGTTCCCGTTCCTTGATAGGGTCTTTGCCTTCACGAACAACGGCGCGCCATTTCTGAGCAGCGTCACGCGCTTCCTTCAGGCCAACCTCACTCAAAGGCCCAAGGCCCATTTCCCGGCGTCTGCCATGAACAGTGACTCTTAGAAACCATTGCGCGCCACCATCCGCACGCTTGTGAAGCCACAGACCGCCACCATCGGATATCTTGCCAACCCTGGCGTTTTTCACTTCTGCAATCGAGAGCTTGTTCAATGCCACCATATTTCTGTACACCCCACAGTCCACCCCTACATATAGTATAGAGTGAAACAGAATGGAACAGGGTGAAACAGCTAAAGAACCATAATTACTTGATTATGTGATTTTTTGGAACAGTTTGGCACTATATGGTGTATGCATTCAATGCCGCCCCCGGGCACCATTAAAATCAATTAAAAAGTATTTTCGAAAAATAACTTTTTATTAATTAACCGTCGTACCAATATGAACCACGAAGGAGGTTGCCGCAGCCATGGGTTTGGCCGGTGTATAAAATGTGGATTGCGATGACGTGTATAGTTTATCAGTGCTCCCATTTCATCAATAGTATCGGCATCAGAATGGAGCAAAAGCGGGTTCTCTTTCGCGAACACCTCTGCGACATGTGACACACGGTTTGGTTTCGCAATGTCACACCCAGCTAAGGGCTACACAATATCCGCTGAGGCCATTTTGACAAACCGGTTAAAATGAGCGTTCGCACAGATATTTTGTTCATTCTGATTGAGTCTGACCTAATGCGGCCCGGTGTACGCTGCGGCAAGCTCGCTCATTATTTCGAAGGTTTGATCGCCGGATTTGTCATCAGACAGGATAATTTCCAAACCTATAAAATCTAGAGCCAGTGCCGGTTCAACGGCTTCTCGGACAAAGCGCTCTTGATTTCACGCCATACCGACCATTTTTCCCCAAATATCACGCACGCATACATTTCGGAAAGAATACAATCAGCAGCCCGTCAGTTTTAGCGCTGAATAACACCAGAGAAGTTTTGGAATTCGACGAAAACCTGATTTGGCTTATGGATGTAGACTACTATAAACGATGTCACGATGAATTTGGCCCACCGCTTGTTATCGACGACATATTGGTGGTGAACCGTCTTCATGGGAGCCAGGTGAGTGCTGGTATTCCAAAAAAGTTGGTTCGGCACGAACTGCGAATTGTCAAAGATAAATACGTTGATCAAATGACACTTGCTGACCGTCTTTACTATCTCAAGAAAATTTTAAGGTAAGGTGCGTTGCTTGGTAAAACCCATACCGGTCAAAATTTGGTATTGTTGATCGGTCGCCAACCTTTTTAATTTCTTGCTTAGAAATGCCGAAGGCGCCAAGCAACTTGCCGAAGAAATCATCCGGTCTTCAAAAATTATCGCGATCATTTCTTCGCAAAATGAATATGCGTTTGTCCAGTCGAAAACGAATTTTTCAGCGATGCATAAATCTGTAGGCCCTCAAATCGCAAAGCGGGCGTCTTTTCCAGAATTGCAGATTGATAAACCTTTCATCACGGCTATCGCGTTTTCCGAAATTCTGTCTTGTATCCGCTCCTTGGTGGTGGTGATGAGATAGAAATCTTCCCTTATCAAATCACCCTAAACTGTCCCAGTGACGTAGAAGTTAGATAAGAGCTTTAAGAAATTTGTACTATACTTTAAATTGTAGAAGTAATATCAAAAAGAAAAACTAATGCAGTAATAAGAATATATTAGACCGTTTTTCCTGTCGGATGAAATATAAGGGAAAATAGTAAAACTTCTTTAGGTAGAAAATACCCAAGCGAAATACGATCTGTGAAAAGCGATAAAATGAAGTTCTTAATGCTTGAATCAATACTTTGGGATGTGCGTGATGCCCGAAGCTGAAATTGATGCTTTTTCAGCACGCTTCCGTGCTCATTCCCTCGACAGTCTTCAAAAATCGAAGAACAGCCAAGCGCAGTTTTGCGACTACAAGATTGGTGAACTTCGCCGCGTTGCCGATCAAGCAAAGATGAAGTGCCCGAGAATCCTTAATTTCGGGAGTGGTATTGGAGGTTCGCTTTCTGGTTTCCGCCGAAGTTTTAAAGAATCTGAACTTACGTGCGCCAGCTTTTCCAAAGAATATATTGCGTGCGCACAACAGGAGTTTCCCAGAGCAGAAGACCACCTGCTCGTTAGAGAAAGCGGTATTCCGATGCCTGATGCGAGCTTTGAACTCGCTTTTTCGAACTGCGTCTTCAACCAAATTCCAAAGGAAGATCACCAGAACTGGTTCAAGGAACTGCAGCGCGTCGTCAAGCCGGGTGGCAAGCTTGTGGTTTTCGAGCCTAACCCCCGCAACCCATTTTCCGCACGGACGGCTGGTATGCACTCCTCTGGTGCCAACGTGCGTCTTATCGGGCCACAAGAAATGAAGCGAACTGTTCTTGCCGCCGGTTGGGACGGTGTGAAAATCGACTACCACATCTTACTTCCTGCGATGCTTGCAAAGCTGCGTCCGCTTGGGCGCGGGCTGCGGTGGTGTGGTTTAGGTCGGCAATACATGACAGTAGCAGAGCGTTGGGTATGAAATTGATTGGACGCCAACTGTCGCGATACCTCCTGGTTGGGCTTTTAAACACTGCGGTTGGTGGATCAGTTATCTACGCGATGCACAATGGCGCAGGGCAGGGCATTATTCTGTCTAACGTTGTCGGCTATGGATTTGGTTTATGTGTCAGCTATATTGGAAATCGTCACTGGACCTTTGAAGTTTCAAAGCCCGGACTGTTCGCACCCTTCCTGTTCCTGCTGCTCGTTTTAATCGCCTTTTGCGTAAATCTGGGCGTGACTATCGGTCTTGTGGGCGTGGGTGTCCGATACAACGTTACACAGTTTTTTGGGTTATTGAGCTATAGCGCCCTTGTGTTTCTGGGCTCCAAATTCATTGTCTTTGGTGAGCGAAAGAACGCACATGCAGAATAGGTCTGAACATGCACCGACGCTGGCCTTTGTTGTACCGTGTTACAATGAAGAGGCTGTTATCGAGGAGTTGCTCAAGCGTTTGCAGGCCGTCTCGGAAGACTTGCTAAAGAGCGGCGCTATCAGGCAACCCGCGACCCTTGTTCTGGTGGATGACGGATCGATTGATCGGACATGGAAACTCATCCATGCTGCGTCAAAATCTGGTCTGGTCCGTGGTGTCAGACTTTCGCGAAATCACGGTCACCAGGCGGCGCTGTTGGCGGGTTTGATGGCAGCGAAAGAAGAGGTTTTGATCAGTCTGGATGCCGATCTTCAAGATGATCCAAGCGCAATTCCGAAGATGCTCCAGGCCTACGCGCTTGGTGCTGATATCGTTTTTGGTGTTCGGGCATCGCGCAAGTCCGATACGGTTTTCAAACGTCGCTCGGCACGTTTGTATTACAAGTTGCTTGAAAACATGGGGGTCGATGTTGTCCCCGATCACGCGGACTATCGGCTGATGAGCCGTAAATCCGTTGAAACACTTCGGGAATACGGCGAAGTAAATCTGTTTTTGCGGGGTATCATCAAGAACCTCGGGTATCAGGTGGAAATCGTCGAATATGATCGTGTTGAACGGTTTGCCGGAGACTCAAAATACCCGTTAACAAAAATGCTGCGTTTGGCGATTGAGGGTGTCACCTCATTTTCGACCCGGCCGTTGCGCTATGTCACCTGGATTGGCCTTATCGTAGCTCTGATCTCATTCCTGCTTGGATGTTACTCAATCGTTATCTGGTGGCAAGGCGGCACCGTTCCAGGCTGGACATCTATCGTCGTGCCAACCTTCATGTTGGGCAGTTTTCAGTTGATCGCGCTTGGAATTGTTGGCGAGTACCTTGGCAAAATCTACCTTGAGACGAAGCGGCGTCCACAGTTCATAATTGACGAGATTGCCGAGCCGGAGACCCCTAATTGAAAGATGTTTCTATTCTGGCCACCTTCATTCTGATTGCAGTTGGTGTTGCTTTTCCGATCCTGACACATCCCTTTTTACCTCTCGTGGATCTGCCGAACCATATCGCACGCCTTTTCATAGCGGCGAACCCAACCAGCGTGCTCGGGACTTATTTCGACTATAATCTTGGGATGACGCCGAACTCAGCAGTTGACCTTTTGTGGTACATTTTGGGCTATCCGTTAGGGCCAGAAAAGTTCTCACAGATTGTTATGGCTGTTTATGCGGTCAACTTCCTGGTTGCCGTTATGGTATTGGCACGTGTCGTTCAGAAGAGATGGGCAATCTGGCCAGCTACAGCAGCCCTTCTGGTTTACAATGCACCGTTTTACTGGGGGTTTCAGAACTATGTGTTTTCTGTACCGTTCGCGATCTATGGCTTCACTCTATGGATTGTTCTCGAAGGGCGGTCAAACGGGTTGCGTGTTGCGTTGTTTGTTCCATTCTGCCTGTTGCTTTTCGTGATGCATTTGTTTGCATTTGCGCTGCTTGCTACGGCAGTTTTAGGTCGTGAGGTTCAACGCATTGTCGAATCCGGCCTGGGTTGGAGACGCACGCTTTCTGGCAATCTTGTACTGTCAGTTCCATTTGTGATCCCTGTTGGGTTGCTTGCCTATAAAATCGGCTCTTCTGTTCCTAACCCCGAAAGCTCTCGAACCCAATTTGGCAATCTCTTTGAGCGCTGGCACGCCCTGAGTTCTCCGTTCGGCGGAAACCCAGGTTCAATTCAGATATCAGGTATGGTGGCGCTGGTTCTGTTGCTGGCCTTATTCCTTTTTGCTCGGCGAAAGACAGGTCCACGTCTGATTGTTACGCAGTCAATGACGGGTCCGCTGGTTTCATTGTTTTTACTGTCGGTTTTCTCGCCATTCTGGGTGAATGGAGTGGCCTTTGTTAATATTCGTTTCCCGTTCGTCCTTATGGCAATCTTTATCGCAGCAACGCATTGGCGTGGCGTTTCAACGAAGTTTGGCGCGTTTATTGGGATGTCGCTCGCCCTTGTTTTGATTGTTCGGGTTTGGGAGTTTGACCGTCTGGCGACCGAATACAGCGGTAATATTCAGAACTTGAACTCGGTTTTAGAGTTTGTTCCTGACGGCGCGCGAATATTGCTGATGCGTGGCCCCGGTATGCGGCGCGACGTACGCTATGCCCATGTTCATGCATTTGTGGTTCCGAGGGCGCAGGCGTTTATACCAACGCTGTTCCAAGGGGTTCATTTGCTTAGACTGAAAAAAGAATGGACCAACTATGCTCATTCTGGAGCCTTTCTGATCGACTCCAGGCGCACCATTAAAAGGGTGTCGTTCGAAGATGCGCCAATACGATCTGATTTGCACGACTTCTGGGCCAATTGGCAGGAAAAGTTTACGCATGTTCTGTTGCTTGATGCTGCGGAAAGTGATCTGCCGGAGCCTCCCTCTTTGGAACAGATCGCTCAGAGTGGTCGATTTACGCTCTTTCGCGTCCGGTCTGAAAATTGAAGGTGTCAGCGCGCGTGACGAACGTCGAAGCTGTGTGCAGCAGCAATCTGTAAACATTTGGTTTTATTCAGATAATGTAGTGAAGTATTATCACCTTACAACTTAAAGAATAAAAGAACTTGCATATACATCTAATCGAAGATTACAAATTCTGAAACCTTGGATGTGCCTACATCTTTCTATCCATTGTGCGGAATCTCAAAGGAACAAAAATGCCCACCTACAACGTGACAACGGTGAACCTGATGCTCACCGAAGACCAGAAATCAGAAGTGGCGATGGCCATTACTACGGCGCACAACAAAAGTACCGGCGCGCCTGGTTTCTTTGCGCAGGTCATTTTTCACGATGTAGCGAATGGTCAGCATTTCATCGGTGGCAAGCTGAATGATGTGTCACACATCTTTGTTCACGGCCTGATCCGGGCAGGTCGCACAACAGGCGCAAAATCTGGGCTCATGGCACAGATCAGAGATAGTGTTGTAAAAATCTCAGGTTCAAGTGAAGAAGACATCTGGGTGTACGTTCAGGATATTGAGGCCGAGCAGATGATAGAGTTTGGAAGGTTCCTACCTGCACCCGGTGAAGAAGATGCGTGGAAAAAAGAAATTTCGGACAAAAAGCGCGATGAATTCGCGCGCGCTGGCGTGGTGATTTAGGGCAGTTTCGTCAGAATACTCGTCTTGAGTGTTGGATTTAACCTGTTCCGCCAGTTCCGAGTTTAGGTCAAGCCCGAGCGCCGCTTTCGCGCGCATGGCGGCGGCCTGTAAGATTTCATCAGCAGTTTCGCGACGCGCCTGAAACTAACATCCCAACTTCAGGTTACAACATTTCAGTACTTTTTTCATAGCCTTGTCCTCCCCAAAGATTTCAGATTTCTTTTGCAAAACACGAACAGAGACAATTTTGTGCGCTACAAATTGGAACAGGGTAGCGCGACATTAAATTAAGGCATCGATTTAAAATATATTTCCCTTTCCGCTGAGTGACCGTTTCGTATAAAAAGGTTAAGTCGAAAACCATTTGCTAAAATGATGTACTTTGGTTTTCGCTCGTGGGGGAGAATACCGTGATCAATGATGGTCCTAAAACAGTGTTGTTCGTCGTATCAGCGCCCGAGCGGGCCGAAGATATGATAGATGCAGAAGCTGCATCAGTGGAGCTTAGCGTCGAGGGTGTGTGTGATGCGGAATACGCCAAGGTGGTTCTGAAGGATGCTTTTGGTGAAATCTGGATGCGGGATGATGTTTATGTCCTATCCGGAGACAATTTCGAGGCGTTGCTTCAGGAATAACTAGCGTTACCTAAAGGACGCTGAAACTTCTGATTTTCAATTGGAAGGCCTTGGTCCCGTCTCAGTTGTTTGACCGTTTATTGTCTAATCCGCTGCAATATTGCCTCTTGCTGTCCTTGTAGCAACTTTTACTTTGGCACTTTGTCGCCACATCATTTAGTATGTGTTGCCTCAATGCTGACAAAATGATCTACTAAAAAGAAAATCCGATATGATTTTGAGGCCGCAACCAGACGTTTTTTCGAGGCAAGAAAGAATGGACACTTTCCAATCCAGACCTGACAAAGATGCGCTAAGGCAAAACCGTTCAAGGCTTTTTGCGCTTTGGGGAACGGCAGTGCCTGCACCGGCTGTTCCGATCGCAAGGGCACCTGAACAACCTGCACCAGCGATCAAACCAACACTCAGCGAACAAGACCGTGAAATGGAAGAACTGATTGCACGGTTCGCGGAAGCCGACAATGATCAGATTGTTATCCACGGCTAGCGCCGAACGTAAAGAACACGACATCAAAACCCGGACCATTTGGCCGGGTTTTTCTTTTTGTCAGCTTTAGTACAAATGCCTTACTCGGCTGCAACTTTCTCGTCTGCAACCAAACCAACGATATCAAACATGATCTTGTTCAGTTCAAAATCCTTGGGTGTGTAAACTTTTGAAACACCCATCGCACGCAAGCGTGCGGCGTCATCGTCGGGGATAATGCCGCCAGCCACAACAGGCACATGCCCAAGACCTGCCGCGCGCATTTTGTCCATCAACTCCTCAATCAGCGGAATGTGGCTTCCTGAAAGGATTGATAGACCGACAACATGCGCCTCTTCTTCCTTGGCCGCCGCAACGATTTCTTCTGGTGTCAGGCGAATACCATCATAGGTTATATCCATCCCACAGTCGCGGGCGCGCGCCGCGATTTGCTCTGCCCCGTTTGAATGGCCGTCCAGTCCCGGCTTACCAACGAGAAATTTCAAACGTCGTCCAAGTTTATCGCTTACGGCGTTTACCTGTGCGCGAATTTCGTCGAGTCCCTCAGTGCGATTTGAGGGGTTTTTGCTAACGCCAGTCGGGGCCCGGTACTGGCCAAAGGCGCTACGTACAACATCGCCCCATTCACCTGTTGTTGCGCCTGCTCTTGCCGCCGCGATAGAGGTAGGCATTATGTTTCCACCTGATTGAGCCGCAGAACGCAGGCTGGAGAGCGCGGCCTGCACCGCTGATTCATTACGCGCGTCTTTCCAAGCCGAAAGACGGGAGATCTGGTCTGCCTCGGCATAGGGGTCAGCGGCCATTGTTGCGCCATCGCCTGCCGTCAAAGGGCTTTCCGCAGCTTCTGTCCAGCGGTTAACGCCGACAACGGTCGTATCACCCTCTTCAATTTTGTTAATCCGGGTTGAGTTGGATTCAACCAGACGGGATTTCATATATCCAATCGCTGCGACTGCGCCACCCATCCCATCAATCGTGGCAAGCTCTGCGCGTGCGCCGTCTTTCAGGGCGTTTACTTTACGCTCGACTGCGGGGTTTCCGTCGAACAGGTCTTCATATTCCAGCAGGTCGGTTTCATAAGCTAGAATTTGCTGCATCCGCAGCGACCATTGCTGATCCCACGGGCGGGGCAGGCCGAGTGCTTCGTTCCAGGCCGGAAGCTGTACTGCGCGTGCGCGCGCGTTCTTTGACAGCGTCACAGCAAGCATTTCAATCAGAATACGATAAACATTGTTTTCCGGCTGCTGTTCGGTCAACCCAAGCGAGTTAACCTGAACGCCATAGCGGAAACGGCGGAACTTGGGATCTTCAACGCCATAGCGTTCGTGACAAATTTCATCCCACAACTCTACAAAGGCGCGCATTTTGCAAAGCTCGGTTACAAACCGAATGCCTGCATTTACAAAAAAGGAAATCCGCCCGACCATCGCGGGGAAATGTTCTGCGGGAACTTTGCCTTTTAGATCGTCAAGAACCGCCGTCGCTGTTGCGAGGGCGAACGCCAGCTCCTCCTCCGGCGTCGCCCCCGCTTCCTGCAGGTGATAGGAACAGATATTCATCGGGTTCCATTTCGGCAGGTGTTCGCGTGTGTACGCGGCAACGTCTGTGATCATCCGCAAACTTGGGGCGGGTGGGCAGACATAGGTGCCGCGCGACAGGTATTCTTTGATGATGTCGTTTTGTACGGTGCCTTGCAGTTGTGTTATGTCAGCACCCTGTTCCTCGGCCGCAGCGATGTACAGCGAAAGCAACCACGGGGCGGTTGCGTTGATTGTCATCGAGGTGTTCATCTTCTCAAGCGGGATTTGGTCAAAAAGTGCGCGCATATCGCCAAGATGGTTGACCGGAACCCCAACTTTGCCAACTTCGCCCCGTGCCAGCAGATGGTCACTGTCATAGCCCGTTTGGGTCGGTAAATCGAAAGCGACAGACAGCCCGGTTTGTCCTTTCGCCAGGTTGGTGCGGTAAAGTTCGTTTGACGCCGCGGCGGTTGAATGCCCGGCATAGGTGCGGAAAAGCCAGGGGCGGTCTTTCTGGGTTTCAGACATGGGCGTCCTTCGATTTGATGGCAAGCAAGAATATTCCGTCTGGAAAGACATAGTTGGAATTTTGTGTCTTTGTCAATTCGCTGCGTTGCGGCATAGGTGCATTTACCCGGATGAAATAACCTGTCAGGGTCCGGGAATGTTTCAAACTGTTGAAATGCCGATATGGGCGCTTGTTTTGATCCTACTCTTTGCCGGAGTGGCAGCTCTGGACAAGGTCATGCTGCCGTCTGTACGCTGGTATTTTCGCCGCAGAATGGAGCGGGTTGTTACCAAATTGAACGAACGACTTGAGCGGCCAATACAGCCGTTCAAGCTTGCAAGGCGCCACGACATGATCCAGCGCTTGATCTATGACCCAAAAGTCGCCGAGGCGATTGTGAAGCACGCCAAAACAGAAGGCGTTCCGGAAAATGTAGCGTTTGAGCAGGCCCGCCGCTATGCGAGAGAGATTGTACCATCTTTCAGTGCCTCGGCTTATTTCGGCATTGCGATTAGGGTTGCCCGCTGGTTCAGCAGGATGCTCTACCGCGTGCGCCTTGGGCATTTTGACGAAACAGCAATCAAGGAAATAGATCCGGACGCGACGGTTGTTTTTGTCATGAACCACCGCAGTAATATGGATTACGTGCTTGTCACCTATCTTGCGGCCGAACGTTCCGCCCTGTCCTATGCGGTTGGTGAGTGGGCGCAGGTTTGGCCGCTTCAGGGTTTGATCCGTGCGATGGGCGCCTATTTTATCAGACGAAAATCGCGCGATACGCTCTACCGTCGTGTGTTGTCGCGATATGTTCAGTTGGCAACGCAGAATGGCGTGGCGCAAGCCGTGTTTCCGGAAGGCGGACTGAGCCTTAATGGGAAGATTCATCCGCCAAAGTTAGGTTTGCTAAGCTATATCGTTTCCGATTTTGTTCCAGGAAAGGGCAGGGACGTTGTTTTTGTACCCGTCGCAATCAACTATGACCGGGTTTTGGAAGACCGTATTTTGCTGGAGGCGGCCGCAGAAGGGACGCGGAAGTTCAAATTTAATATACTCAAGATGCTTGGCTTTGTTGGTCGTCAGATCCGCTTTAAACTGACGGGTCGCTATCATCGTTTTGGCTATGCCGCAGTAAGTTTTGGGAATCCGCTTTCCCTTTCTTCATTCTTGAAGGATGGCAATCATACGACAGAGAAAGTCGGCGAAGAACTCATGAACCGAATCAAAGAGGTTCTGCCGGTCTTGCCCGTACCTCTTGTTGCAACAGTGCTTCAAAATGCGCGTGGGCCATTGAGTGAAGCAAATATAGAGCATGCCGTTTCAGAGCTGATCGATCGGCTTTCAGATCATGGCGCCTATATTCATTTACCCCGGGACAGCAAGGAATATGCGGCAGAGGTTGGACTGCGGATGTTGAAACTTCGGAACATGGTGACGGAGACAGAAGGCAACTTCAGCGTCAATCCTCATGAAGCCCCTGCGATCGCATTTTATGCGGCATCAATCTCGCACCTGATAGATGCACCTGCGGCATAAATAGCCCCTTTCCCATTTCATAAAGTCATAAAGTTACAAAAACAACCCTTTTGAGGTTGCATAATTACCCTATGAATTCTATTTCAGCCTTAAAGCGCTGCGCCGATTCTGCGATGCGGCAAAATCGATACTGTTAAGGAGGCTATGATGGCTCTGGACACCATACCCGAAATCACGACCTACGACGCGCCTGAAAAGGATCTCTATGAAATTGGGGAAATCCCACCCATGGGGTATGTTCCAAAGCAGATGTATGCATGGGCGATCCGGCGTGAACGTCATGGTGAACCTGATAAATCCATGCTGACCGAAGTTGTGGACGTGCCATCTATCGACAGCCACGAGGTGCTGGTTTTGGTGATGGCGGCAGGTGTGAACTACAACGGTGTCTGGGCTGGCCTCGGTATTCCAATCAGCCCATTTGACGTGCACAAGGCAGAATATCACATCGCGGGATCGGACGCTTCAGGTATCGTTTGGGCGGTTGGTGACAAGGTGACACGTTGGAAGGTTGGCGACGAAGTTGTCATCCATTGTAACCAGGATGATGGTGATGACGAGGAATGCAACGGTGGCGATCCGATGTTTTCACCCAGTCAGAGAATCTGGGGATATGAAACACCAGATGGCTCTTTTGCGCAGTTCACGCGCGTTCAAGCACAGCAATTGTTGCCGCGTCCCAAACACCTGACATGGGAAGAAAGCGCCTGTTACACGCTGACGCTCGCAACAGCCTACCGGATGTTGTTTGGTCACCATCCGCACGAGCTTAAGCCAGGTCAGAACGTGCTGGTCTGGGGAGCATCGGGTGGTCTCGGATCATTTGCGATTCAGCTCATCAATGCGGCGGGCGGCAACGCAATTGGCGTTATTTCTGATGAGGACAAACGCGACTTTGTGATGGACCTTGGGGCAAAAGGCGTGATCAACCGTAAAGATTTTAGCTGCTGGGGGCAGCTTCCGACGGTGAATACTCCGGAGTACGGCGCATGGTTCAAAGAAGTGCGAAATTTCGGCAAAACGATCTGGGACATTACCGGCAAAGGCAACAATGTCGATATTGTTTTTGAACACCCGGGCGAAGCGACATTCCCGGTTTCGACTTTTGTCTGCAAAAAAGGCGGTATGGTCGTGATCTGCGCCGGGACCTCTGGTTTTAACTGTACCTTTGATGTGCGCTATCTCTGGATGCACCAGAAACGGGTACAGGGCAGCCACTTTGCACATCTGAAACAGGCGGCAGCAGCCAACCAACTGATGATCGAGCGTCGGATTGACCCTTGTATGTCAGAGGTTTTTCCTTGGGACGAAATCCCGGCCGCGCATATTAAAATGCTGCGTAATGAGCATAAACCAGGCAATATGGCGGTTCTGGTTCAGGCACCAATAACGGGTCTTCGCACGTTAGAGGATGTGCTGGAAGCAGGTCCGCTTTAACCAAGTTTCTTAAGATTTATCTCCTCTGGGCCGGTGTGGTTTGTACGTGCTAATCACACCGGTATTTTTTGTTCTTTGTCTGATTAGCCGTGATATTATTGTTGAGTATCAGATGATTGCGGTGTGATTGCCGCTAAATGTAACTTAACGATACTGATATCAGTCGGATCGCTCTGGCAACCCGGTAGGCTGCCCTGTAGGGTCGCATCATGAGCGTGCGCAAAGTTGTATTTTCCGAAGACCAGGCCGAAGCCTATGACCGTGTAACAGAGCTGTTGCGCAGTGCGGGGATTGATCTGGATGACTCTCTTCTGACCCCGCTTTCGGATGGGAAATCAAGCGTTCTGGCGGTTGTTGGGAAGGCTGGGTCAGGCAAGACCATGCTTCTTGCCGAGCTTTACAAAGATATCGAAGCGGCGGGCGTAGACGTAGTTTCGGGTGACTATGAAGGGCGAAAACGCAAAGACAGACGAACGCTGGCCATTCTTGCGCCAACGAATAAAGCAGCAAGTGTTTTGCGCAATCACGGTGTTCCTGCGACTACGATTCACCGAATTCTTTATACACCAGTTTATGACCCAGAATATGAGAAGATCGCGGATTGGCTGGCGGGCAACGGATCGCGACCCGAGGTGGAGGGTTTAACCGAAATTGCCCTGGACCGGGCAGAGGTCTTTTATAAAGTCAACAAATCGATCCCCGGTGCGCTGGCAGCAGCCGGATTGCGCGGGTCAGATTTCATCACCGGCTGGAAGCGCCGCGAAGACCCGCTTGATATCGGCTTCATCGACGAAAGTTCGATGCTTGATGAAAAGCAGTTTGAGGATTTGAAGGAGATTTTCCCGACACTGGTCTTGTTTGGCGATCCGGCACAGCTTGCCCCTGTCGGGCAATCAGGTGCGATGATTTTTGATAAATTCAAAGACAAACGCAAGATCACGCTCAGCCGGGTGCATCGCCAGACACAGGACAACCCGATCCTTGATCTGGCCCATGCTCTTGGAGATGACAGTATCGGGTTCGAAGCGTTCGAGCGCATGGTGGAAGAGGCTGCCGCACGTGATGACCGTGTTGTCTTGGGTCAGCGCGTCGAAAGTGATTTGATGGCGCGCTCACCCGTTTTGGTCTGGCGCAACGCGACGCGCATTCGCCTGATACATGCGTTTCGGGCGGCATTTGGTGCCCCGCCTGATGAATTGTTGCCTGGGGAACCCCTTATTTGCGATGGCATTGAACTGCCGTTGAAGCACCGAAAAAAGCGGATCGATCTTGAAGCACGCGGCCTTATCAAAGGCGCACAGGTCATTTATCTGGGCCCTGGTCGTAAAGCAGGATTTTCGCGCCTGCACGTGATCGGCGCGGAAGAGCCACAAGTCAGCGCCGCTTCAATCATAAAAATTGAGTTGCCCGACGAAGAAGAACCGTTCATTCCATTTGCGGCGAACATGGGCGCGGCGTTTTTGCACGGTTCTGCTGTTACAATACATAAGGCTCAGGGGTCGCAATGGGAAAACGTACAGGTTTTCGCACCAGATATTTTTGCAGCAGCGAGAATGGGCCGCAGCGAGGCTGGACAACCTTTGTGGAAACGACTGGCCTATGTTGCCATTACGCGGGCTGAAAAGCGGTTGTTCTGGGTCGTACGAAACCGGTTGGCGCGTCCGTCCGGACCGCTCGTAACCGACGATCTGCGAAGCGGGCCGGCACCGCTGACACTGGCCAGCGAAGAGGAGGTTTAGAATGGGAAAATCAATAATCATTACCGGGGCAAGCTCTGGCATAGGGCGTGCAACTGCCGAGGTTTTTCTGGATGCAGGTTGGCAGGTTGGCATTATCGCGCGTCGACGCGAGGCACTCGAAGGCCTTGCAAAAGGTCATGATAAAGCAGTGGTCCTGCCGGCAGATGTGATAGACAGTGAAGCACTTTCCAAGGCCTTTTCAGAATTTGAGCGTCAGGTCGGGCGGCTTGACGTTCTGTTTAACAATGCCGGAAGTTTTGGCCCCTCTGGGCCCATTGACGAGATTGATCTGGACGAATGGCATAAAGTTCTGAACGTCAATGTGTCCGGCATGTTTTATGCAGCGCAACTTGCTTTCAGGCAAATGCGTCGTCAGACGCCACAAGGTGGCCGGATCATCAACAACGGATCGCTCTCTGCCCATGTACCGCGTGCCGGGTCGGTTTGTTACACCACCACCAAGCACGCGATAAGTGGTTTGACCAAGACGATCAGCCTTGATGGACGACCCTTTGATATTGCCTGCGGCCAAATTGACATCGGCAATGCAAAGACGGAACTGGTCGCAGATCTCAACGCGCGGGCACTGGCAGCAAACCCGGATGCAGAACTTATGCCTATGATGGACGTGATAGATGCCGCCAACGCTGTTTTCCACATGGCCAGTTTGCCGCCAGGTGCAAATGTCCAGACGATGACAGTCATGGCGACTAAAATGCCCTATATTGGCCGTGGCTAGGTCAGGAAGTATCTGAAAACTGCAGAGGCTGACCAACCAGCGACTATCGCAATGAACAAAGAAAAAATGCCGTAAATCAACGGGCGATCATGCGCAAGGTTGTAAATCCAGCGCTCCAGACCCACTTTCTGAACGTTGATCACGGTTTCATACGCGTCGACGACAGAGCCGTTACGCGTCAGGAAAATACGTGTTTTGTATGCGCCCTCTGTCAGGTTTGCAGGAAGCGCAATCGAGGTACGGAAGAGTGTGTCTTCGGAAAGTTCAACCTGGTTTTCCAGCTGCTGATAAAGCCCGTTCTTGGTGCGGATGCGGATCAAGGCTTCGGTAAAGGCTTCTGAATCAACGACTGTCTGCGGTGCACCTACAGAACGGATTGCGCGCGGAATGCTCACCTGATGGCGCAAATCTTCGGTATCACGCAGGATATCCACCAACGGCCCGGTTGTCGCGACAGCGTAAAAACTGGGGGCGGCATCTACTTCAACCGCTTCCGTGTTTACCCAGATACCCAGTCGTCTGTCTTTGCGCCGGACGGTGATAGGCTCAGATGGGCCAACAACGGCAACGATAACCTCTAGCGGCTCAGTCGTCGAAATTGGATCTTCACGTTTCACAGCGCCAAAGATCAGGATTTCTGAGCCGTCAAAATTTGCCGTTATAGCAATCCGGTTCTGGCTAAGCCCTGCAACAACTTCTTCAGCATGGGCGGGGAGGGCCAGGGCCAGACAAAGGAGCAAGATACGTAACATCAGTGCCCCCTCGCGCCGAGTGAGTAAAGTTCGCTAGGTTGCAGTAACAGATCAAGCGCCAGTTTACCGCAGACTGCCAACACCATAATGGCGAGCAGGATACGCAACTGCTCTGCCTTCATCTTGACGCCAATTCGTGTACCGATTTGCGCGCCAATGACGCCGCCGACCAAAAGTAAAACAGCAAGGGCCATATCAACGGTGTAATTCGTCGTGGCGTGAAGCAGCGTGGTAAACCCAGTCACGAAAATGATCTGGAACAAGGACGTTCCAATCACAACTTTCGTCGGCATACCAAGCAGATAGATCATTGCCGGCACCATGATAAAGCCACCGCCGACACCCATGATTGCTGCCAAGACCCCTACAAACACCCCAACAATTAAAGGCGGAATGACCGAGATATAAAGACCAGAAGTGCGAAACTTCATCTTGAACGGAAGGTTGTGGATCCAGTTGTGTTTCTTTCGCGCAGCGACAGCGCCGGGTTTGCGTGATCTCCGGATCGCGTTCAGGCTTTCAAAGAACATCAACCCGCCGATGACCCCAAGGAAAACGACATAACAAAGTTTGACGAGCAGATCGACCTGTCCAAGACTTTTAAGCGTATTGAACAGCTGTACACCAAAAGCGGCGCCTACGAGGCCACCGATCAGAAGCACAGTTCCCATCTTTAGATCAACGGTGCGTCGTTTGAGATGCGCCAGTACGCCTGAAAATGAAGAAGCAACAATTTGGTTGGCTTCTGTGGCAACCGCGACGGCGGGTGGAATACCGATGAAAAACAGCAGCGGAGTCATCAGAAATCCGCCACCCACGCCAAACATACCTGACAGGATTCCCACGATCCCTCCAAGGCCAAGCAGCAAGAAGGCGTTTACAGAAACCTCGGCGATGGGAAGGTATATTTGCATGGGCATTATTAATCCGGGTTAACCGGTAAACTCAACGCCCCTTTGCGCAATATTCTTGCTAAAACGGGACTAAAAGACCCGTTTTTTCATCTTTCTTTGACATATGGTTCGCCGCCAGCACGGGGCGGCGTGGCTTTACCCACAAATCCTGCCAGAATCACCACTGTCAAAATGTATGGCAGCGCCTGTATGAATTGCCCTGGAATGGCGGTTTGACCAAATAATCCGCTGGAAAACAAGCTTACTGTACCAACCGTGACAAGCAGGAAAGCAACCCCGCCGAGGACGGCTAAATCCAATAGTGATTTTCTCGAAGACCAGACCAGCCCTGCGGCCATCACTATCAAGATCGCGACAATTATATAGGTCGGAGCCTCAATGCTTTGATAGCGGTTCGAGAGCGCTTCCAGAACGCCAAAAAGCATGCATGCACCCATTGCGTGCCAAGGACGCCATTTTGCAAAAATCAGGGCAGCTAGCGCAATGAAACCACGCCCCGCCGTCATATCCTTCACAAACCCGGCTGCAAGTCCTGTCGCAAGGTAAACTCCGGCGAGGCCGCACAGTACGCCGCAAATCGCGACTGCCGCATATCGGAGCCGTACAACCGAAATACCAGCCGTATCGACAGCGGCAGGGTTTTCACCCACCGCGCGTAGGCGCAGGCCAAAGCGCGTTCGAAACAGGATGAACCAGCTTGCAGGTACTGCCAGCAAGGCGACATAGACCAGAAATGTGTGGCCTGAAATTAACTCGCTATAGAGCGGCCCAGCGATTGGAATGCCTTCCAGAGTTTCAGTCAAGGGCCATTCAAGGGATTTGAAGCGGCCTTCGCCCATGAGCGATGGCGTTCGACCACCAAGCCCGAACCAGCTTTGGCCGATGACAACTGTCAAACCTGCCGCAAGAAAGTTGATTGCCACGCCGGAAATCAACTGATCTCCGCGAAATGTGATAGAGGCAAGGCCATGCAACAGGGCCAGCAGGATTGAGATACCAACACCAGCGAACATTCCCAGCCAGACGTTACCTGTTACTGCGGCAACAGAGGCTGACAGCATCGCAGCGGCAAGCATTTTTCCTTCCAGCCCAATGTCAAAAATTCCACCACGTTCGGAAAACAAACCAGCAAGACAGGCAAGCAACAATGGCGTCGCCAGACGAACTGCAGAATCGAGGATCTGGATGAGTGTCAGAAAATCCATCACGCGACCCTTTTCTTGAACTTGAGAAACAGTCGCTCAACGGGCGCGCGCACCATGTTATCAAGTGCTCCGGTGAACAGGATGACCAGTGCCTGAATAACAACCACAAGCTCGCGCGGAATGTTTTCCCAAAGTTGAAGCTCAGCCCCGCCTTGCGTCAGGAACCCAAACAGTAACGCGGCCAGAAAAACCCCGACAGGGTGCGACCGCCCCATAAGCGCAACTGCGATTCCGATAAATCCGGCACCCTCTACGGAATTCAGGATCAGACGCTCGCTTTCGCCCATCACATTGTTGATCGCCATAAGCCCGGCTAGCGCACCTGATATCATCATTGAAATCATGATGATCTTGGTAGGTGAAATCCCTGCATAGCGCGCTGCGGTTTCGCTGTGCCCAAATGAGCGAATGGCAAACCCAAGGCGCGTGCGCCAGATCAGGACCCAGAACAAAAAGCAGCACAGCAAAGCCAGTAAAAAGCTGATGTTCGCAGGGGCGTGTTTGCTGAACTCTATGCCGAAGGGCGCGAGCATTTCGTGGAATGATGGCAAATGTGCCCCTGCCGGAAAATCACGGGTTTCTGCAGCCATATTCCCCGGTTCTTTCAGTGCATTTACAAGCAGATACCCCATCAACGCCGCTGAAATGAAATTGAACATAATGGTGGTGATTACGATATGGCTGCCGCGCCGGGCTTGCAGGTAAGCTGGTATAAGCGCCCAGCCAGCGCCAAAGATGGCGGCACCAATGGTCGCGGCGGGCAGCGCAAGGGTCCAATGCGGCCAATCGACAGCAAGGCAGACAAGGGCGACACCAAGCCCGCCGATTGCTGCCTGACCTTCGCCACCGATATTGAACATGCGGGCGTGAAAGGCGATTGCGACGGCAAGTCCGGTAAATATGTAGTTGGTGGCGTAATAGAGCGTATACCCCCAAGCGTTCGTACTACCGAATGACCCCTCAACCATTGTTTTGATTGCCACCAAAGGGTCTTTGCCAATCGCGAGGATCACAAGCCCTGAAAGAATGAAAGCCAGCAGCAAGTTGATAAATGGGATCAGAAGGACATCGGCCCATTTAGGCATTTTATCCATCAGGCTGCCTTTCCGTTCATCCCGGCCATCAACAGACCCAGTTCTTTTTCGTCTGTTTCACCGGGCAGACGTTCCCCCATGATCTGACCATCGAACATCACTGCAATCCGGTCTGACAGCGACAGGATTTCCTCAAGTTCAACGCTGACCAACAAAATTGCTTTTCCTTGATCACGCAGCGCTACAATTTGCTGATGAATGAACTCGATAGCGCCAATATCAACACCGCGCGTTGGCTGACCGACCAGCAAGAGGTCAGGGTTGCGTTCTATTTCGCGTGCAAGGACGATTTTTTGCTGATTGCCACCCGAGAAATTCTTGGCCTGAAGCCGCGGATTAGGGGGGCGTACATCGAACCGCTCCATCTTGCCTTCGGTATCGGCACGGATTGCAGCATTGTCCATGAGGAGTACGTTTTTGTTATAGGCCGGGTCGTTGTGATAGCCAAAGGCGATGTTTTCCCAGGCCATAAAATCCATGATCAGACCTTCGCGTTGGCGATCTTCGGGCACATGCGCGATTCCCTGCGCGCGGCGGGATTGGCCATCTGAAAATTTGCCTGTCAGATCGATTGGATGCCCGTTGATGTGGATATCGCCAGTCGCAGTTTCAAATCCGCCAAGCACCTCAAGCAATTCAGACTGCCCATTGCCAGACACGCCTGCGATCCCCAAGATTTCACCGGCACGCACATCGAACGAGATACCTTTGAGCCGCACGACACCTTTGGAATCGGTCACTCTTAAATCTTTGACTTCTAAAACGCTCTTACCAGGTTTAGCTGGTGTCTTGTCCACCTGAAGCAAAACTTTACGGCCCACCATTCGTTCAGCCAGATCTTCTGGCGAGGTATCCGCAGTTTTGATCGTGCCTTTCATTTCTCCGCGCCGCATGACACTGACGGTATCCGTCACATCCATAATTTCGCGCAGCTTATGCGTGATCAGGATGATGGTTTTACCTTCGTTCTTAAGGTTGCGCAGGATGCGAAACAGGTGGTCTGCTTCTGCAGGGGTCAAAACACCTGTCGGTTCATCCAGAATGAGAATATCGGCATGCCTGTAAAGCGCTTTCAGGATTTCCACGCGCTGCTGGTGGCCAACGCTCAGATTTTCAATTAAAGCGTCGGGGTCAACGTTTAGCTCGTATTCTTTGGCAAGTTCAGTGAGTAGCTTGCGCGCTTTTGCAAGCGATGGGCGCAGCAACGCACCATCCTCGGCCCCAAGCACGACATTTTCTAGAACAGTAAAGTTCTCAACAAGTTTAAAGTGCTGGTGCACCATTCCGATACCGGCAGAAATTGCGGCTTGGCTGTCAGGAATCGCTGTTCTTTCGCCGCCAATGAAAATTTCGCCAGCGTCTGCTTTGTAAAAACCATATAGGATCGACATCAGCGTTGATTTTCCGGCGCCGTTTTCACCGACGATGCCATGAATCGCGCCTCGTTCAACCGATATCGAAATATCTTTATTGGCCTGTACCGGACCAAAAGCTTTTGAAATACCGCGAAGTTCTATCGCGGGGGCGGCAGTGTTCTGCCGCCCCAACTGGGGTGCGTCCTGCATTCCGCGCCCTTACATCACCGGGCAGGATTCGTCGGACATATAGTCGTGGACTGAGATTTCACCGGATATAATTTGCGCCTTTGCTGCATCAACAGCAGCGCGCATTTCATCATTCAGCAAAGCGTCGTTATGTTCGTCAAGCGCATAGCCAACACCGTCATTCGAAAGGCCAAGCACGTTAAAGCCGGTTTCGAGATCGGCCCCTTCGGTGAAGGCGTTGTAGACGGCAACATCCACGCGTTTTGTCATCGAGGTCAGAACTGAGCCCGGGTGCAAGTGGTTCTGATTGCTGTCCACGCCAATAGAGAAGATACCTTCGTCAGCAGCGGTTTGCAGAACGCCAAGGCCGGTTCCCCCAGCTGCGGCATAAACCACGTCAGCGCCTTGCGAAATCTGCGCACGTGTAAGCTCGCCACCTTTCACCGGGTCATTCCATGCTGAAGGGGTTGTACCCGTCATGTTCTGAATAACATTTGCATCAGGGTTCGCCGCCTTAACACCCTGAACGTAACCACAGGCGAATTTCGAAATAAGCGGGATGTCCATACCACCTACAAACCCGACCGTACCCGTCTTTGAGGCCATGCCAGCCAACAACCCAACAAGGTAAGATCCCTCATGTTCGTTGAACACGACAGAACGTACATTTGGTTGATCAACGACCATGTCGATGATGACAAATTTTGTGTCAGGAAAATCCGGTGCAACCGTTTCAAGCGCGGACGCAAAGGCGAAACCAGCCATAACAATCGGGTTCGAGCCGGATTCGGCAAAGCGACGCAGGGCCTGTTCGCGCTGAGCTTCTGATTGAAGCTCTACTTCACGGAATTGGCCGCCGGTTTCTTCGGCCCAGCGGGTCGCACCTGTAAAGGCGGCTTCGTTAAAGGATTTGTCGAATTTCCCGCCAAGGTCAAAAATGATAGCCGGATCGGCCAAAGCAGCCGTAGCTGCCAGCGCGAGCGATGCAGCCGCGCCAAGGAATGTTCGCATCAATGTCATGACACTCTCCCGATTTGTTTTTTATGGGACGATGGCCGAATACCAGCGCACCCCGAGTTTATGAGCAGATCTAGGTTGATCATCCGCGATTAAGGCCGAAGCGCTAAGAGAGCGTCAATAGCTTTTTACCATTTGGTCGCAATTCTGACGTCAGATTTGATAAATCTTAATACTTACGGGCCCTAAGGTTCAGAAAAGTTCGCGTTCAAAGACAACCGCATCAACGGCGTCTTCGTTCAGACGCCGATAATAGTCGCGCCGCTGGCCACATTTCAAGTAACCGACGGACAGGTAAAGCGCTATTGCGGCATTGTTGTTTGCCGCAACTTCGAGAAACGATTTTTGAGCCCCAAGCTTTTTGGCTTGCGCTTCGAAATCTAATAGGCGAGCACGCCCCAACCCCACACTTCGCTCATTCGGATGAACTGCCAAAGTTAAAAGTTCTGCTTCATCGGCAACGACACGGCCAAGTGCAAAACTCGCCTCGTCTTTTACCAGAAACACCCCCCGGCTCTTGAGCAACGATGCGAACTCCTTTTCGTCCCAGGGGCGGGGCGTTTCAAAGGATAACGCGTGAATATGGGCGAGTTCCGCAGGTGTCATGGCAAAATAACTGGTGCCGGATCGCGTGGGGGCGCAGCGTCAGCCGCACGAATGTAAAGCGGTGCGGGTCGCGCCTGCTGCGTTCTGTACCGTTTGGCTGCAAGATATGCGATTGCAACGGCAAGCGGGAAAGCTGGCAGGCAGATGTTTGGCAAACTATCTTCAAGCGATGTTCCAACCACCTGTTCAGATTTTAGAAACTTTTTTTGTTCGCGTGCTAGCAATTGCGGTTCAGCGACAGTATTCTCACCGATTTTCTGAAGATAAATCTGGTTACGGTGCGCATCAATGATGGAATAGACTGGCTTTTTCTGGCCATAGGCCTGCGCCTCAAATCCAGAGACGCCGACCGCTGGAATGTCGAGCGCGAGCGCAAGACCACGTGCCGCTGACACGGAAATGCGAATGCCAGTAAAGTTACCGGGGCCAATGCCAACACCGATTGCTGAAAGATCAGACCAGTCTGAACCGCCCTCATCCATTACCTCCTGAAGCAAAGGCACAAGCCGTTCTGCCTGACCTTTCTGCATAGGTTCAAACTTTTGAACAAGAACGCGATCCCCAGATATCAAAGCGGCCGCGCAATGCGCGGCCGATGTATCAAAGCCAAGGATAAGGTCTTTAGGCGGCAACAGGCCGTACCTCAACGACTTCCGGGATATAGTGGCGCAGCAAGTTTTCGATCCCCATTTTCAAGGTCAGTGTCGAAGATGGACAGCCCGCACAGGCCCCCTGCATATGCAGATAGACGATACCCTTGTCAAAGCCGTGAAAGGTGATGTCACCACCGTCCTGAGCAACTGCCGGGCGTACGCGCGTATCAAGTAAATCTTTGATTTGGTTTACAATTTCACCATCAGGGCCGTCGTGATCAGCATGACCAGCATTTGCGGCTTCGCCTTGCATTGCGGGCTGGCCTGATTGAAAATGTTCCATGATTGCGCCAAGGATCGCTGGCTTGATGTGGTTCCAGTCAACCTCTTCGGGCTTTGTCACCGTAACAAAGTCACCGCCAAAAAACACGCCGCTTACACCTTCCACAGCGAATATACGCTGGGCAAGCGGTGAATTGGTTGCCGCATCAGCATTGGGAAAATCTGCTGTGCCCGTCGCTAGAACGGTTTGACCGGGCAAAAATTTCAGCGTTGCTGGGTTTGGGGTAGATTCTGTCTGGATAAACATTCGTGCCTCCTGAGCGCGTCTTTGATATGCGCCCGGACGTGGGTTTTGTCAAGGTTTAGAACCGTTCTAAACCGTCCGGGCAGCGTCGAAAACTACGCTACTTGGCGTAACGGGCAAGACGCTCTTCCAGCGTCCCACTGTGCAATTCTAGCAAGTGATTGTCGTAGTCATAAAAATAAATCGATCGCCCCTCACCTTCGACACGCGACCGCCCGGTGCGTACCTTAAGGCCAAGCGCATTAATTCGGTCCAGATAGTCGTCATATTCCGCATCGGATATCTTGAAAGCGACGTGATTATACGTTTGTTCAGGTAGTGGTTCCCCTTCCATCGTGGCAATCCAAAGACCGCCAATATCGAAAAACCGTTCTCTGGAAATTGAAAATGTGCCAGCACCGCTGTCGTAAATTTTTTTTGCGCCAAAAACCTTTGTCAGCATGTTCTCCATACGATCAAGATCTTTGACGATAAAGGTTATGTGGCTGAGACCTTCAATCATTTGCCATCGCTCCCTTTTGTTCGTTCGTCAAAACGTATTTTGAATTTGCGGTAATGCCATGATCGATAGCAAGACCAGATCTGATAGTTATACCGCGCGATTTACTAAATATTAGTGAATTGAGTTGAGCTAGGAATCTCTAAATTCGCCTTTTTGAACCTTACTGGCTTGCATCTTCGTTCGCTTTTACGAAACATCTACTAGGTTGCTTTTTTGGAAAGTTGTTATCCATGGAGCTCGCATCGCTCGTTTTGTTTGCAGGCGCTTTGCTTGTTGCTGCAGGTTCACCTGGGCCAAGTATTGCTGCGCTTGTCGCAAGAGTACTGTCGCGCGGCCCCCGGGATGTAATGCCATTTCTTGCGGCGATGTGGTTTGGCGAAGCAATCTGGCTCTCGCTCGCGGTGTGGGGTTTGGCCTCTATCGCAGAGTCATTTCACGCAGCATTTTTGGTGCTCAAATGGGTTGGTGTTCTCTACCTTGTGTATTTGGCCTGGAGGATGTGGACCGCTCCTGTCGCATTCGAAGTGTCGGATCTGACAGGGCGTCGTTCAGGAACAAAGATGTTTGCCGCCGGGTTGGCAGTGACTTTGGGCAACCCGAAAATCATGGTGTTTTACATGGCGTTATTGCCATCGATCATAGACCTGAAAATACTGACAGTTTCAGGTTGGGTCGAGCTAACAGCAGCGATGCTTTTTGTGCTTGTTTCGATTGACCTTGTTTGGGTGGCTTTGGCTGCCAGAGCCCGCAGTTTACTTAAAAGTTCGGCAGCGGTGCGTGTCGCCAACCGTTGCAGCGCTGGAATAATGGCAAGTGCGGCGGCCCTTATTGCAGCGCGCTAGAAACAATCAGGCTCTTTAAAACTTGGAAAGCGTAACTCTTTTTGGGCTTAAGTTATCGCTTCCAGCCGTTCCTTGGACAAATCGCCCGGCACAATGGTCAACGGGATCGGCAGGTTGCCCGAGGCGCGGGACATCTGCGTCACAAGCGGACCTGGGCCTTTTTTATCTATGCCAGCACCAAGCACCAGAACGCCAACTTCCGGGTCTTCATTTACCTGAGCAAGTATTTCTTCCACAGCTTCGCCTTCGCGAATAACCAGTTCCGGGTCAACGCCTTGCTTGTCACGCATCCATTTTGCGAAAACCTCAAAATGGGCATGGATTCGTTCGCGCGCTTCTTCTTTCATCAAATCGCCGACACCGATCCAGTGGTTGAATTCGTCAGGTGGAATAATGGATAATATTTCTACGCCACCGCCTGTTCTGGCTGCACGCATCGCAGCAAAACGCATGGCATTCAGGCATTCGCGGCTGTCATCCAGCACAACCAGAAACTTACGCATGTAGGGCTCCCTTTAACAGCGCAATGATGACCCAGCGTTGCGATACGCGCAAGCATCCATTCACTTGGCTGAATGCGCCCAGTCCCAGTAAAGCTCTCTCGCACGTCTTGTGACGGGCCCAACCTGATAATGCGTGCCGTCAAATTCAGTGACGGGCGTAATTTTTGACATGTTTCCGGTTAGAAACACCTCGTCCGCTTCTCTGAAGTCGTCAAAACTGAGTACAGTTTCATGAATGCGAAGGCCATCTGTTGAGAGGTTTGAAATATGGCGGGCGCGGGTGATCCCTGACAAGAATGTTCCGTTTGGAATCGGCGTAAAAACCTCACCATCTTTCACCATGAACACATTGGCTGTCGCGGTTTCGGCGACATTGCCAACAGCATCCGCAACCAGTGCGTTGGCGTATCCTTTGGAGCGGGCCTCTGCCAGCATCCGCGCGTTGTTTGGGTAAAGACACCCTGCTTTCGCATTCACAACATTGTCTTCCAGCATAGGACGCCGGAAACGGGTTGTGGTCAGCGTTGTAGACGCTTCTGCGGGGGCCATAGCAATTTCTTCGAGACAAATGGCAAAACCCGGTTCCCCCTCTGCGGGGATAATACCGCTGTGCCCGCCGTTTATCGCCCAGTACATTGGCCGGATGTAGACTGCGGCATCTTTTGAAAACCCGCTCAGCCCTTCCCAGACAAGCTCCACCATCTTCTCGGCGCTGACAGAAGGCGTGATCATCAGCGCTGTCGCTGAACGGTTCACGCGTTCGCAGTGTGCCCGAAGGTCGGGCGCAATGCCTTCAAAGAAGCGCGCGCCGTCAAAGACGGTCGTCCCAAGCCATGCCCCATGATCCGCCGCACGAATGACCGGCACGTCACCCGTGTGCCAGCTTCCTTTAAAATAGGTGCGGATATTTATACCGATGACCATGATGCTTCTCCCTTTGTCGCGCGGAGCGTAACGGAGGTTTAAGTCAGACGTCCAGACCCAAAATGAGACATTTTTTCTGACATTAAAGTGTGTCAGCCTCTGCCAACAGCGCTTCTAAATCCAGCCGCGCCGTCGTCATGGCCAGGCTGCCATCTGTGGAACGTGGCCAGTCTTTTTCGGCACGATCCACGTATAGCTCTATGCCGTTACCATCTGGATCACTCAGATAAACGGCTTCGCTGACACCGTGGTCTGACGCGCCCTCTATTTTGATACCGGCGTCGATCACTTGGCGCACCGCACGGGCAAGCTCTGCGCGGTTCGGGTAGAGAAACGCTGTATGAAACAGACCGGTATGGCCAGGAGGTGGTGGTGTGCCACCCGCGCTATGCCAAGTGTTTAGACCAATATGATGGTGATACCCACCGGCAGATAAAAAGGCGGCTTCTGTTCCGTACCGGGTCTGAAGCTCAAAGCCCAGAACACCCGAATAAAAATCGATCGCGCGCTCAAGATCGGCGACTTTCAGATGCACATGACCAATTCGGGTTTCCGGATGCGCAGTTGTCATGGGGCTAATCCTTTGTGATGCTCCCCAACAACATAGCAATCAACGCGCCCCCTTTCATCCCAAGGGCGCGCGCAGAGTCTGTGCATTGAAGCAGAGCGTCAGCGGGACCGGATCATCCCGACAATGTCATAAGTTTTTTCAAGAATTGGTCGTGCAATTGCGCTGGCCTTGCTTGCGCCGAGGCCCAGTATTCGATCAATCTCTGACGTGTCCTGCATCAGACGCGCCATTTCGCCTGAGATTGGTGACAGCTTTTCGACCGCGAGTTCAGACAGCATTGGCTTGAATTCTGAGAACTGCTTGCCACCCACATCGGCAAGCACAGCGTCGACCGTCTGATCAGCAAGAGCGGCATAAATATTTACAAGGTTCTTTGCTTCTGGGCGGTCTGCCAATCCCGCGCTTTCCGACGGCAGAGCATCCGGATCGGTTTTTGCCTTACGAATCTTCTTCGCGATAGTGTCAGCATCATCGGTCATGTTGATGCGACTTGCGTCGGACGGATCAGATTTTGACATCTTCTTGCTGCCGTCACGCAGTGACATCACCCGTGTTGCAGCGCCTTCAATAACGGGTTCGGTGATTGGGAAAAAATCGACGCCGAAGTCATTATTGAACTTCGTTGCGATATCGCGTGTCAATTCCAGATGCTGCTTTTGGTCTTCGCCTACCGGAACGTGTGTCGCGTGGTAAACCAGAATGTCTGCCGCCATAAGGTTCGGATAGGCAAAGAGCCCGACAGAAGCATTCTCTCTGTTCTTGCCAGCTTTATCCTTGAACTGGGTCATCCGGTTCAGCCATCCCATACGGGCAACGCAGTTGAAGATCCACGCGAGCTGCGCGTGCTCTGCAACCTGGCTTTGGTTGAAAAGGATCGATTTTTCAGGGTCAATTCCAGAGGCAATGAAGCCTGCCGCAAGTTCGCGCGTTGCACGGCGCAAATCGTCAGGGTTTTGCCAGACGGTGATCGCATGCAGGTCGACCATGCAATAAATCGTTTCAATACCCCTGTCCTGTGCCTGCGCGAAACGCTTCAGTGCGCCAAGGTAGTTGCCAAGGGTCAGGCCGCCCGAAGGCTGGATGCCTGAAAAGACACGGGGTGTATGGACCACCTCTGTCATTATGCTTACTCCATCTGGATTTATACTACTGGCTGCCTTACCCATGGGGAAACAGGCCGTCAACCAATGGAGCCAATGATATGAGCAGTGATCCCAATGCGTCACCCGTAAACCCGTTACCACCAGTGGTGGTGGCACTGGCCGCTTTGATTTTTGGTATCGAGGTATTGTTCAATCTGGGTGCGCGTGGCCTTTTGGGTGGCGCCGAAGCTGTTGGCTGGCGCCTATCAGCGCTTGAAACCTACGCGGTGCCGGGTGGATTGCAAAACTGGATGCTCGAAACGGGCCGCTTTTCTGGTGACAACTTGATCCGTTATGTAACCTACTCGTTTGTGCATGTGAGCTTTACCCATATGCTATTTGTCGTTGTTTTCGTGCTGGCCCTTGGCAAGATGGTGGGTGAGGTTTTTCGCGCCTGGGCTGTGCTTGCCGTATTTTTTGGCGCGTCGATTGTTGGGGCGATAGTTTACGGCTTATTGAACGAACGGGCAGGGCTTATCGGCGGGTATCCGGCTGTCTACGGCTTGATCGGTGCATTTACCTTTTTGCTTTGGGTCAATCTTGCGGCACATGGCGCCAACAAGTACCGCGCCTTTACCTTGATTGCGTTCCTACTGGGCATCCAATTGATCTTCGGTCTGTTCTTCGGTGGTGGTAAAGACTGGGTCGCCGATGTTGCAGGTTTTGCAACAGGCTTTGGTCTTTCCTTCTTTGTTTGTCCCGGCGGGTGGTCCCACGTTATGGCCGTCCTACGCCGCAGATAGTGGTGGCGGTTTTATCGTCGGCGCATTGCAGCACGGAAATCAGCGACATTGAACGCACCCAGCCAGTGGCCGAACAAAGCGTAGCTGACGGTGCCGGAGGCGACCAGAATCAACAAAGCCAGATATCGCCATCCGGCAATTCCAAACATTGGTCCGATCACTAACATAGTCACCAAAAGGCACGCGCCCATAAGGGCAGAGGCTACGATAAGACGCCACAGTCTTTGCTTGAAGCGGGCGTCGAACAGTGCCGCATTGCCCATTTGGCGCGATCCGGCCCAAAGCAACCAGAACATTGCCCAGCCAGCAAAGGTTGTTGCCAGTGCGGCTGAAACATAGCCGATAAACGGTGCAAGACCGATTGCGATCACTGCATTCAGAACCATCGCAATCAAGGCGTAATAAAACGGGGTTTTGGTATTTCCTCGGGCGAAAAACAATGGCTGCAACACCTTTTGCAGCACGAAGGCAGGCAGGCCCAACCCATAGATTGCAACCACGAGCGCAGTCGCGGCAGTGTCATCAGCGGTAAACAGCCCGCGTTCAAACAGAACCTGGACAAGCGGCATTGGCACAATCAGCAACGCAACGGCCGAAGGCAAAGTAAGCGCAAGCGCCATTTCCCCGGCGCGACTAAGCGCTTCTTGCCCGCCTTTGCTGTCATCGGCTTGCAACCGTCTTGAAAGCTCTGGCAACAGAACAATACCAATCGCAATGCCAACAACGCCGAGGGGCAATTGATAGAGGCGGTCTGCGTTGTAGAGCCATGAAATCGCTTTATCAAACTGGCTCGCAACTTGCCGTCCAACGAGGAGGTTGATCTGCACAACGCCGCCGGCAAGGGCTGCGGGGGCTGCGATGATAGCCAGACGTTTAAGCTCGGGCGTCCAGCGCGGCCAGCTCAGTGTAATCGTAAAACCTGCGCGGCGTGCCGCCCACCAGACCAGAGCCATTTGCAAGACACCGGCAATGGGGACGGTCCAGATCAGTGCCGACGCGATATCCCAGCCCCGAAATGCCGCAAGGATCATTGAGGATATGAAAAGAATGTTCAGCAAAACGGGCGCGGCTGCGGCGGCTGCGAACCGCCCCGTTGAATTCAAAACGCCTGACAGCAAAGCAGCCAGTGAAATGAAAATAATATAGGGAAATGCTATACGTCCGTAGTCAACCGCCAGATCAAACTTTGGCGTACCGGCAAATCCTGCCACCTGGGCATAGATCAACCAAGGCATTATCAGTTGCGCGACGACGGTCAGCACAATCAGTATGGTTGTCAGCACGGAAAACGCGTCTTTGGCAAACCCTATGGGGTCATCACCACTTTCCAGCTTCTTCGAAAACATGGGCACGAAGGCCATGTTAAATGCGCCTTCTGCAAAGAAGCGCCGAAACAGGTTTGGCAGGGTAAAAGCCGCAACAAACGCCTGATGCGCCGGACCGGTTCCCAGGTAAGCCGCGATCAGAACATCACGAACAAATCCCAGTATCCGGCTTGCGAGAGTCCAGAACCCAACCGTAAAGAACCCGCCCATCATTCTCATTCTGATTGTGCCCTTTCGGCGCCTTGCCGGATCGCATCGCGAAGCCGTTTTTCCAACGTTTTTTGTTTTGCTTCGGAATGGAACTTTAGCCCGAACATGTCTTTTACATAGAATGTATCGACCACCTGTTCGCCGTAGGTCGCGATAACTGCGGATGCTATATAGACGTTTGACGTCGCCATTGTGCGGGTCAGATCGTAAAGCAGGCCCGGTCGGTCACGGGTATCAACCTCGATAATCGTATAAATTTCCGAGCCGTCATTATCGAAAGTTATCGAGGTTGGAACACGGAATTCACGTTCGCGTTTCTTAATTTTGTCGCGGTCTTTCAGGGCGTCCCGTGCAATCACTTCGCCTTTCAGCGTCTTGTTGATCATGCTGCGCAACCGGTTAAGGCGATTGACTTCGTAGGGGTGCCCCTCGGCGTCCTGTATCCAAAAAACAGCCGTCGCAAACCCGTCTTTTGAAGTGTAAGTCCGCGCGTCAACGACGTTGGCCCCAACCAGCGCCAACGCCCCTGCAAGACGGGAAAAAATCCCCGGGTGATCGGCCAGCGCGAAGGCGGCTTGCGTCGCATCTCTGTCTTGGTCCGGCTTAAGGTCCATGCGGATTTCATCGTCTCCGATCCCAAGAAGCAGGCGTGCAAAAATCTCGTGCTGGGCTGTCTGAAGGCCTTGCCAGTAAGGTGAATAGTGGCGAGACGTTTCAACGCGCAGATCTTTTTTGTCCCAATCAGACAAAGCCTCGCGCAAGGTGCGCTTTGCTTCATTGCTGCGGGCGGCGTGATTGAGGGTTTCATAGCCCGTCTCAAGTGCAGAGGCAGTTTCGGCGTGCAGTCGGCGCAGCAGCATGGCCTTCCAGTTGTTCCATGTTGTCGGGCCAACTCCGCGGATGTCGCAGACGGTCATAACTGTCAGCAAATCAAGTCGCTTCCTGGTTTTTACCGCTTTTGCAAAATCGCGAATAGTACGCGGATCACCAATGTCGCGCTTTTGTGCCATATCCGACATCAGCAAATGATAACGTACAAGCCATTCGACGGCATCACATTCGTCGGGTTTCAAACCAAATTGGGGCGCTAATCTTCGCGCAACCCGTGCCCCAAAGATCGAATGGTCCTCTGGGCGACCCTTGCCAATGTCATGCAACAGCAGTGCAAAATACAAAACCTTCCGGTTAACACCCTCTTTCAGGATGCCAGAAGCAACGGGTAGTTCTTCAACCAGTTCCTCGCGTTCAATCTGGGCAAGGACAGAAATGCACTGAATCGTATGCTCATCAACGGTGTAGTGATGGTACATATTGAACTGCATCATCGCCACAATCGGTTCAAAATCCGGGATAAATGCTGAAAGCACGCCAAGTTCGTTCATGCGCCGCAGCGCACGTTCAGGGTTACCGTGTTTCAAAAGCAGATCAAGAAAGATGCGCACGGCTTCCTTGTCTTTACGCATGTCATCGTCGATCAGATCGAGGTTCGCCGCGATCAGCCGCATGGCATCCGGGTGAATCAGATAACCAGTGCGAAGGGCCTCTTCGAAAATGCGAAGGATGTTTAATTTCTCGCTTAAAAAAGCCTTCTCGCCTGTGATGCTGAGGCGGTTTTGCACGAGCTTATAGCCGGGTTTGAGTTTCTTCCGTCGTCTCAGGAAGCGCATCAAGCTTGGCGCACGTTTTACGTGGCTCGCTTCAAGTGCAGTCAGGAAGATGCGGGTTAGTTCCCCCACGCTTGTTGCATGGCGAAAATAATCTTGCATGAAATGCTCAACCGCTCGCCGCCCACTGTGATCTGTGTAACCCATGCTTGAGGCCACTTCGACTTGCAGATCGAATGTTAACTGATCCATTGCACGGTTGGTGATCAGGTGCAGGTGGCACCGGACGGCCCATAAGAAGCTTTCCGCCTGGTCAAACCTGTCAAACTCTTCCTGTGTGAACACTTTGACAGAGACAAGCTCTGTCGTGTCGTGCACCCGGTGAACGTATTTTGCGATCCAGAACAGCGATTGAAGATCGCGTAGCCCGCCTTTGCCCTCTTTGACATTTGGCTCAACCACATAGCGTTGACCACCTTGCTTTCTGTGGCGCTCTGCGCGTTCAGCAAGTTTCGCCTCGATGAAGTCAGAGGCGGTGTTTCGAAACAGGTCTTTCCACAAAACCTGCTTGAGTTTCGCTGCAAGTGGTTCATTCCCACCAAGATAGCGATGCTCAAGCAGCGCCGTGCGAATAGTATAATCTTCGCGCCCAAGGGTGAGGCAATCGCGAATGGTCCGGCTTGAATGCCCAACCTTCAGGCGCAAATCCCAAAGGATGTAAAGCATTGATTCAATGACGCTTTCGGCCCATGGGGTGATTTTATAGGGCGTCAGAAACAGAAGATCGATATCGGAATGCGGTGCCATTTCCGCACGGCCGTACCCACCGACTGCCACAAGGGTCAATCGTTCCCCTTCTGTTGGGTTTGACAACGGATGCAGCCAGTTCTGCGCAACGTATAACGTAACAGCAACAAGGCTGTCAGCCAGATAGGTATAGGCGCGTGTCGTGGGGCGCGCATCAAGTGGTCTGGCTTTGAACGCGTCTCGTATTGCCGCGTTCCCGCGCTTTTTAGCGTCCGTCAATACTTTTACGGTGAGTGCGCGAATGGCCTTACTGTCTTCGGCCTCAGGCAAGGCAGCCAGCAGTGCAGTCACAACGGCACCATGGTCAAATATTTCTTGTGCCGGACAAATCAAATCGTCCGGCACAAGAAACGGTTGCGTTAAGAGGATCGGTTCAGAGACCGATTCCTGTGAAGGAGCGTGGGGCAGGGTCAATTACAATAACCTGGTTCTCGCGGATCTGGGCAATCGCCAGCCCGCGTTGGTTGGTTCCATCTGGAAGCAAGCGGAACACTCCGTTCACTCCTACAAAGCCTGATCCTTGGGTCAGTGCGGCGGTTGTTAGAGCATCAGACTGACCTGATTTGATCAACGCGCCAATTGCGGCGATTCCGTCATAGGCTAAACCGGCAATAGGGTGCGGCGGGGTGCCATAGGCGGCTGCGTAACGATCACGAAAGCGATCATTCAGTGCGGGATCAGGCAGCGCAAACCACCCATTTTGCACGCCGGGCAAGGCCAACGCAGTTGCAGGGATGTCCCAGCGGCGCAGACCAATAAACTGGCTGACATCTGTCTCGACACCGTTTTCCGGCAAAAGTTGCGTCAGCAAAGGCAAGGCCCCGTCGGTACCAGAGGTGAAGAACACTGATTGCGCACCCGAAGACTGCACCTGACCCGCAATGCCAGGAATGGCGTCAATCAAGCCTTGTTGCGATAGTTCAAATCCTGCTACTCCCGCAAGGGTGCCACCGCTTCGACCAATTGCTGAAATGATCGCATCACGCCCAATTTCTTCTGAGATATCCTGACCATGCACGACCATGATGTTGCTACGCCCCTGGCTGACCGAGTAACTAACCAACCGGTTCGCGGTGTTTTCAAATGTGTTGCCTAGGACAAAAACGTTTCCGCCTGCAATCTCTGTATTGTTCGAAAAAGACAGAACGTTGACGTTGCGGTTTGCAACTGCGACGCCTGTGGCGTTCGCTGCGTCAGCAAAAACCGGGCCGAGGATAATTTTCGCCCCGTCGTTAACGGCACGGCGCGCCGCTTCGGCGGCTTGGCCACTAAGACCGGCAGTTGGATAAACCCGCAGATCAATTTGCACACCCTCTAGGTCTGAAATCGCAAGACGTGCGGCATTTTCCAAACTTTGTGCCAAAACAGAATCGCCCGGGTTAACTGACCCTTGTGGAACCAGAAGCGCGACGGCAACCGGACGGTTCGTATTAATTGATGGACCACCTCCAAGTCCGCCGGGCTGACAAGCCGCAAGCAAAACAACAGATAGTAAAACGAAAGCAATTCCCAGCGACTTGCGGGCAGAACTCAAAACAGCAAACATAGGGTTATCCTCACTCCCTCGGCACAACATACGAGCCTTGCCAGAGTAAGCGGTTGAATGACAAGTGTAAACGAAAAGCAAAAGGCGGAATCACAGGTGAATTTTCAAAAGAAGCCATTGTCCGCCGGTCTGTATTTCGTGGCGACACCGATCGGCAGCGCGCGAGACATTACGCTGCGTGCACTTGATATTCTGGCTTCTGCTGATGTAATAGCGGCTGAAGACACCCGTACGGCGCGAAAGTTAATGGAAATTCACGGCGTCCCACTAGGGGACCGTCCATTAATTGCCTATCATGATCACAACGGTGCGCAGGTGCGTCCGCGACTTTTGGCAATGCTGGAACAAGGCAAATCAGTGGCCTATGCGTCAGAGGCTGGCACACCGCTTGTTGCCGACCCGGGCTATGCGTTGAGCAAAGCTGTAATCGAGGCGGGTTACTTGGTGACCAGCGCGCCGGGGCCTTCGGCAATACTTGCAGCACTTAGCATCGCAGGCCTTCCAACCGACAGGTTTTTCTTTGCTGGTTTTGCGCCAAATGCCAAAGGACAGCGGCAAAAATTTCTGGAAGATCTACGCGATATTCCAGGTACGCTGGTATTGTACGAATCTCCGAAGCGACTAAAAAGTTTTCTTGGCACTTGTGAAACTGTGTTTGGGGGCGAAAGATCGGCAGCGGTTTGCCGTGAACTTACCAAGAAATTTGAAGAAGTCGTTCGTGGCTCTGTTGCTGAACTCAATCAGGTATTCGCAGAGCGAAGCGTCAAAGGCGAAATCGTGGTTCTGATTGATCGCGCACGTGGTGAGGGAGCGGACGCTGCCACGATGGAAGAGGCGCTGGGGAACGCGTTGAAATCAATGTCTGTCAAGGACGCGGCCAACGCAGTTTCAGAGGCGCTGTCGATTCCACGCAGAACTGTTTATCAGGCGGCACTGGCAATGGCGAAAAACAGATGAGCGGTAGAACGTCTTACCTTGCCGGTCTATCCGCAGAGGAAATTGTAGCACGCCACTATTTGGCAGAAGGATGTGAAATCAGGGCAATGCGCTGGCGAGGAACGGGAGGCGAAATTGATCTGATCGTTCAGGATGGCGCGCATTTGATTTTTGTCGAGGTTAAGAAGAGCAGGGACTTTGCCCGTGCCGCCGAACGTATTCGTCCAAACCAGATGCAACGTATCTACGCCACCGCTTCGGAGTTTTTGGCGGGCGAACCGGCAGGGCAAAACACCGATGCTCGGTTTGATGTGGCGCTGGTCGATGCAAGTGGTTCGTTGCAGATCATCGAAAATGCCTTCGGCCATTGAACCGTTTCGCATCATCCTCCATGTAGGGACAACGTGAATTAGGAGAGCCCTCGCCATGCCGTTGAAAGTTGCCATTCAGATGGACCCGATTGGCCCCATTGATATTGATGCCGACAGCAGTTTTCGCATTGCCGAAGAGGCACAGGCGCGCGGGCATGAATTGTTTTATTACACACCTGACAAGCTTGCTTATAGCAGCGGCCGCATCATGGCCAAGGGTTGGCCGCTGAAAGTGCGGCGTGAAAAGGGCAATCATTTCAAACTTGGCAAAGAGCAAGAGATTGATCTGGCAGACTGGGATGTTGTCTGGCTGCGTCAGGACCCACCCTTTGACATGAGCTATATCACGACGACCCACCTGCTTGACCGAATTCACCCGGATACTCTGGTGGTGAATGACCCCTTTTGGGTGCGGAATTATCCCGAAAAACTGCTTGTGCTTGATTTTCCTGACCTCACGCCACCAACCATGATTGCGCGCGATCTCAACACGTTACGCCAGTTCAAGGCAGAACATGGCGATATCATCCTGAAACCGCTTTACGGGAACGGTGGGGCCGGGGTGTTCCGGCTGGAACATAGTGACCGAAACCTCGCGTCGCTGCATGAACTTTTCGCGGGCATTAACCGCGAACCCCTCATCGCGCAGAAATTCCTGCCGGATGTTTCAAACGGCGACAAACGGATTATTCTTGTTGATGGCGAACCTGTTGGTGCGATCAACCGGGTGCCTGCAGCAGGTGAAACACGTTCCAACATGCATGTTGGTGGGCGGCCAGAAAAAATTGGCATGTCTGAGCGCGACCTTGAAATCTGCGCGGCAATTGGTCCGCTGCTGAAAGAAAAGGGACAGATTTTCGTTGGGATCGACGTGATTGGCGACTACCTGACCGAAATAAACGTGACCTCGCCAACCGGTATTCAGGAACTTGAGCGGTTCGACGGCACAAACGTTGCCGAAAAAATCTGGCTCGCGATCGAGGCACGCAAAGGGAAGTAGATGAGCCTGCAACTGCGGCTGTTCAATGTCTTGTGTCGAACTTTGGTAAAGCCCCTGCTTCGCAGAGAGGCAAATCCAAAAAGGGCACGCCGCAGTTTTACCCTGCTCGCCCGGTTGTTGTTTCGCCCACCTCCGTTTTCGCTGTTCTTGCCCGCGTCTTACAAGACCAACAACGGCCCGGAAAGGGCGCTATGGGTGTCTTCAGGCCGGGTTAAAACACGCGAAGTTTTGCTCTATTTTCACGGGGGCGGTTACATTGCAGGCAGTACGCGGACACATCGTGCGATGTTGGCCCGTTTGTCACGATTGACGGGGCTGCAGGTGTTTTTACCAAACTACGGACTGGCCCCTGAATCTCCTTTTCCAGCCGCTTTTGACGACGCAATGGCATCGTATGATGCGCTCCTGACGCGTGGGTACAAGCCATCCGATATCATTGTTGGTGGTGATAGTGCTGGCGGTGGATTGGCCCTTGCCGTGCTTGCCAAACTTTGCCAGCAAGGACGAACCCCAAGAGCAGCTTTTGCGTTCTCACCCTGGACAGACCTTTTGGTGACCGGCGCATCACTGCGGGAAAATGCGCAGGCTGATGTGTTGTTCTCACCAGAACGAATTCCGGTGTTGCGCGACATGGTTGTTTCTGAAGAGGACGCCGATGATACACGCATTTCACCGCTTTACGCAGAGTTCCCAAATTGTCCGCCGGTTTTCTTTCAGGCATCGGAGAGCGAGATTTTGCGCGACGATACACTTCGCATGGCGGCGCGGCTTCGCGAATTCGGAGCAGAAGTGACTGATGTTCTCTGGCCTGATGTTTCGCATGTCTGGCAATTGTTTGATGGCTTGATGCCTGAGGCGCGGGCTGCGCTTTTAGAAACAGCCGGGTTTATCCATGGCCAGTTGGAAACCTGACGCCTTCAGTTTTCGAGACCTCAAAAACGAAAAAGAAAGCGCCTTAACAAAGACGCTTTCAATATTACTTTTAGATATTGAGAGAATTAGAAGCGGTAACCAATACCGACACCAACCAGCCATGGGTCAAGGTCAACACTTGCCGGAGTTGCTGCACCGGTGACTGTTGCATCAAGGTTCAGCCAGAGCTTCTTGACGTCCACGTTGAAGCTCCATTTGTCGTCAATGGCGTAGTCAAAGCCAACCTGTGCTGCCAGTCCAAAAGATGAATCCCAATCGTCAACGCCACCAATGGCAGCGGTTGGGTCACTATCAATGATGGTCGTGTAGTTAATGCCAGCACCGACATAGGGTTTAAACGCACCCAAAGGGTGGTGGTACTGGAATGTCAGTGTTGGCGGCAAAAGCAAAACGTTAGAAATTTGCGCGGCACCTAAGAACACGTCATGCGGTGTCACAGCAAGGATAAGCTCTGCTGCAAAGTTGTCATTGAAGAAGTAGGTAATATCAAACTCTGGTACGACGGCATCTTCAGCTGTTAAGGCTGCTGGCGCACCGCCTAAAAGACCATTGCTTTCATCCGGCAGAACGCCAAGCGCCCTGGCACGGAACATCCATTTCGTACCAGCCCATGGGTTAGCAGGGGTAGCAACTGGAGCAGCCACGTCTGTTTCTGCTGGCGCGGTGGTCATACTACCTGCTGAAGCGGCTGCTGTAGAACAGAGCAGCGCGGCCAAAGTCGCGGAAATAACTTTTCCAAAGAGTTTCGTTTTCATCTATCTTCTCCTGATTTCAGCGACCCTCAATATACGAATCGCCCTCTTCTGACAGGAGCTTTAGGACTCTCCTTCAAACTTGTTTTTGATTCATATCAAGCTTGTTAACTTTTTGTTAAGAAGTGCTGTTTTGTCGCGTTTTCGTACTCATTATTTCCGAAAACCTATTTTGGAAACCGAACATTTATTGGGTTTTCACAATTTGTAAGACTCAGTTCCCTGCAGAAGACGCTGGCAGCCGATAACTGACTGCTTCGGCAACATGTGGCAGTGTCACGTTTTCCTCCCCCTCAAGGTCAGCGATGGTTCTCGCCACGCGTAGCACGCGATGATATCCTCGAGCCGATAGTCCAAAGCGTTCTGCTATTCGTGCCAGAAGTGCACGCCCCTCTGCATCCGGCGTTGCGACATCTTCAAGCAATTGTCCCTCAGCATCTGCATTAACACGCACACTCTCATACCCTTCATAGCGTTGGTCCTGTACTGCGCGTGCGCTGTCAACACGAGCTGCTACCTGCTCAGACGTATCCCCACTTGGTGGAAGGTCGAGGTCAGTATAGGCAACCGGTGGAACATCGATTCGCAGATCAAACCTGTCCATCAGCGGCCCAGAAATCCGCCCAAGGTATTCCTCACCACAGTTTGGTGCACGGGAACACGCCCTTGCCGGGTCCGACAAGTATCCGCATTTGCAGGGGTTGGCTGCAGCAACCAGCATAAAGCGGCAAGGATAGCGCACATGTGCGTTTGCACGCGCAATCACAACTTCGCCGGTTTCGATGGGTTGCCGTAACGTTTCCAGCACCGCACGCGGGTATTCAGGGAATTCGTCCATGAACAGAACACCGTTGTGGGCAAGCGAAATCTCACCCGGTTTTGCATTTCTACCTCCGCCAACTATAGCTGCAATCGAAGCGGTATGATGCGGCTCACGAAAGGGGCGTGCGCGCGAAATGCCACCTTCGTCCAGCAAACCGGAAAGCGAATGGATCATAGATGTTTCCAGTGCTTCGGTGGCTGATAGCGGTGGTAAAATCCCCGGCATTCGCGCTGCAAGCATGGATTTGCCTGATCCGGGTGTCCCGATCAGCAGCACGTGGTGGCGCCCGGCTGCAGCAATTTCAAGCGCGCGTTTGGCCCGTTCCTGTCCTTTCACGTCGCGCAGATCACGGTTGCCTGCCACCGGGTGTACTTCTCCGGGATCGGCGGCCGGAAGGCGTGATTGTCCATTGAAATGTTGGACGATTTCGATCAGTGTTTTTGCCGCCAGAACTTCTGTCGCGCCCACCCACGCGGCCTCTGCGCCGCAAACACTCGGGCAAAGCAAAGCCCGGTCGTCTTCAGCTGCAGCCATAGCAGCAGGCAAGGCCCCAACGACCCCGATCAGGGACCCATCCAAAGACAACTCTCCGAGTGCGACAATGCTTTCTGCAGCGTCACGTGGAATAATCTCGATGGCAGCCAAAAGCGCCAAAGCGATAGGCAGGTCAAAATGAGACCCTTCTTTGGGCAAGTCAGCAGGTGACAGGTTGATGGTGATCCGTTTTGACGGCAATGCGATTGACATTGATGTCAGTGCTGCGCGCACCCGCTCGCGTGCTTCGCTGACCGCCTTGTCGGGCAAGCCGACAATCGTGAACGCGGGCAGGCCGGGTGCAACTGCACATTGCACCTCTACTTTACGCGCTTCTATTCCCTCAAAGGCGACCGTGTAGGCGCGTGCAACCATGGGCCTTCCTCACCGCATTAACCAATGAGTTAACGGATAAAGAGGGATGGTTTACGACTGGTAAATTTCCATGAAACCCGGCCAGGCCTCAGGGTCAGCGACTGTCTTGTCGCGACAAAATGCGTTACAGAACCCAAAAGTCCGACCTGAAACCTCCATAAGATGCGTCGATGGTTTTCCGGAATAAGGGCAGGTTTCGTTTTCCGGCGTACCAAGTGCGACGGAATGCGCTGCAACGGGTCTTGGGCCGGGCCAATCGCAAGTGGTGAAATCTCGTTTATAGAAAGGCTGATCCGGTCCGTCGACCAGACCCATTGCGCGCCAACGGCGAAAAGCCGGGTCTGCCAGGTGGGCATCAACATAGGCTTGAGCGCTCTCGCTCACACGCAGACCATAACCCGCAACGCGCGCTGCCACTGGCGCGAAAAACACGTCTGCGGCTGAATAAGCGCCGCAAAGCCAGGGACCATCGACACCAAGTTCAGCGCGCGCAGTGTCCCATATCAATGCAATGCGCTCTAAATCAGCCTCAACCTCTTCACTTGGCTCAAAGCTTGAATACGCAACCCGCAAATTCATTGGGCAAGCCTCTCGCAACGCCCCAAAGCTCGAATGCATTTCCGCTGCCAGGCGCCGCGCAATGGCGCGGGCTTTCGGGTCTTTCGGCCAAATTCCGGCTTCGGGATGGCGACTTGCAAGCTCTTCAGCCATCGCCAGTGTGTCTGTGACCACTGTACCATCCTGTAGTTTGATCGCGGGCACAGTGCGTGACGGTGCAAAGTCACGCAGCAGGTTAGGCAAGTCGTCTGAGTAAAGCCTTCCGATATGAAGGCGATAGGGTAGACTAAAATTTTCAAACAACAGCCACCCACGAAGTGACCAGCTGGAATATGCGCGATCACCGATAGCCAGATCGTAAGTCATGTCTGCAAACCCTGTGTTAAAATGTGTTGGAACCAGAGGGTAGCGAATGATCGACCATCAATAAAACGAATATTTTTGCTAATACTCATCAAGGATGATGATTGATGTGGCGCGCGTGCCATACACCGTTGTCGTGGGTGAGCGCTGTCACAGAAAAATTCTCGATCTTCTGCGCCAGTGTTTCATAGGCACTCAGCCCAAGCGCGCGCTGCACCTGGGTCAAAATGGTGCCCATATGCGCAACTGCTATGATATGTGCGGGAGCGTCATGCGTGTCGACAAACGCGCTGACACGTGACGATAGTTCATTCCAGCTTTCGCCGTCCGGGGCTGCAAGATCGCCGGGCATTTCCCAGAACTGGCGGATCAACGAGTCCTCTTCGCTGTCGATCTCATCAAAATGACGCGCTTCCCAGCTGCCGAAATTGATTTCTCTTAAAGCACGCACATGGGGCAGACGGGCCCGCTGCCCCTGTATCGCGCTCGCTGTGTCCGATGCGCGACTGAGATCAGAAGAAACAACCGGCGCTTGGGCAGGTAAGAATTCATGCAATCGACGAAGCCTGTACACATCAGACAAATCCGCAGGAGCATCTGTCCAGCCAATCATATCTTTACGATGCGTCGGCCCATGTCGAACCCACCACCAGGTTGTCATAGCCAACCTTTCGGCAAATCGCCCTTCAGAACCATTGGCAAACCTGCCATCACTGTAACCACAAGGTCAGAAACCTCGGCAAGCCGTTGATTAAGCTGGCCTTGTGCGTTTCGAAACTGCCGCGAAAGCGCGTTTTCAGGCACAATGCCTGCACCTACCTCATTGCTGACAACAACAACTGGTGCTGCACAGTTGGTAAGTGCGGCCAAAAGATGGGCTTCTTTGGCAACAAGGTCATGCTCTGCCAGCAGATGGTTTGTTAACCAAAGTGTCGCGCAATCAAAAAGCACAACCTCAGCAGCACCCGCACCAACCAATGCATCTGTTACATCAAATGGTGCTTCAACAGTGCGCCAGTCCGGGCCCCGCCTTTCTCTGTGATCAGCGATTTTCGCTTCCATTTCGGCGTCAAAACTTTTCGCTGTCGCAATGTAAACCCTGGGCCGTTCGCTACGCGCAACCAACCTTTCTGCAAACGCGGATTTACCAGAAGCAGCACCTCCAACCACAAGGCTGAGCGAAGGGAGCATGAGCATTTCCTTTGTTATCAATTTGTCGCAACAACACCGAATGCTGATAGCGATAAAACAGTACATTATCGCCGGAAAGACCAGATGCAAACCTGACGCTGGCTTTCGTCGCATTTCAAATCACCGCTTTCTTTATCCCTTAAATATCCCCGCGCGGAGCGCAAAATCGCACGAAGTGCCAGAAAAAATGGCGCGGTACGCGCCTCGATCTAAAACTTTGTTTGCTTGTCACTCTGGTCCCGGGGCCGTAAACCTTTGTTGTAAAGAACAGAAAGGCCTGGTCATGCTTGCTGGAAAACGCATTCTTCTGATCATCGGCGGTGGGATCGCGGCGTTTAAGTCGCTTGATCTGATCCGTCGGTTGCGTGAACGCGGCGCAACTGTGACCCCGGTGCTGACGCGCGCCGCTGAAGAATTTGTAACGCCACTGTCGACATCTGCACTGGCCGCTGAAAAAGTTTACCGCGATCTGTTTGATCTGACGGATGAGGCCGAAATGGGCCATATAGAGCTTTCTCGTTCTGCGGATTTCGTTGTTGTTGCTCCGGCAACCGCGGATTTGATGGCAAAGATGGCGGGTGGTCTGGCGAATGACCTTGCATCGACACTTTTGATGGCCACGGACAAACGCGTACTTGTTGCTCCGGCGATGAATGTGCGTATGTGGCAGCACCCGGCGAACCGGCGCAACATTGCGACCCTGAAAGGTGACGGCATCCTTTTTGTCGGTCCGAACGAGGGTGATATGGCATGCGGCGAATATGGCCCCGGTCGCATGGCCGAACCATTGGAAATCGTGGCAGCGGTCGAAGCTGCGCTTGTCTCAGGTCCACTCAAAGGCAAACACATCATCGTAACCTCTGGCCCGACACATGAACCGATTGATCCGGTCCGATATATAGCCAACCGGTCGTCTGGTGCGCAGGGCACTGCGATTGCCCGTGCGCTTGCGGCTTTGGGGGCGGAGGTTACGTTCATAACCGGACCCGCGGAGGTTGATCCGCCTGTGGGTATGGCCGTCAGACGTGTGAATACCGCTAATGAGATGCTTGCGGCTGTTACGTCGGCTTTGCCGGCTGATGCCGCAGTTTTTGCCGCTGCCGTTGCTGATTGGCGTGTGGCTTCTGCTTCGGACTCCAAGATCAAGAAAGACGGCAGTGGTGCACTCCCAGTATTAGAATTCGCCGAAAATCCGGATATTCTGGCCACGGTTTCTAAGATGAAAAAAGATCGTCCAAACCTGGTTGTTGGTTTTGCCGCCGAAACCGACGATGTGATCGCGCATGCAACTGCCAAGCTTGAGCGAAAGGGGTGTGACTGGATCGTCGCAAATGATGTGTCACCGGAAACCGGTATCATGGGGGGCGCAGAAAATGCCGTTACCGTGATCAGCGCGGATGGGGCAGACAACTGGCCGCGCATGACAAAAGCCGCCGTTTCCGAACGCCTTGCCGCTAAAATTGCCGAGGCGCTTTCATGATTCCGCTCATCCGGTTGACCCGCACAGACGACGCTGATCACGCCATTGCGCTTCCCTCTTACGAGACTGCGGGTGCTGCGGGCGCGGATCTGAGAGCAAACCTTGCACCGGATCAGCGTGAAACGGGAATTCATCTTGCACCCGGCGCACGTGCACTTGTTCAGACAGGCCTGCGGCTCGAAATTCCGCCGGGGTTCGAAGTGCAGATCAGGCCGCGATCTGGACTTGCGCTGAAACACGGTATTACGCTTCCAAATGCACCTGGGACAATCGACAGCGACTATCGCGGCCCACTAGGGGTGATCGTGCTGAACGCCGGGCAGGAGACGTTTCACATCGCGCATGGAGATCGCATTGCACAGATGATTGTGGCACCTGTGATTCAGGCTGGCTTTCAACTGGCTGAAAGCCTTTCTGATACGGCGCGTGGTCAGGGCGGATTTGGGTCGACCGGGCGGGGCTGATGGCGTTTTTTCTTTTTCTTTCCTGTGTGCTCTGGGGCATCGGGCACCTGATGCGGGCCCCTTATCGGATGCGCTGGGCGATGATCGGCGTTCTCTATCTTGCTGTATTACTTGCGCATTTCACGCTTCCTGACGAAAATCCGTTACGGCAGAGCATTGGTGGCACCGCCGGTGGCTGGCTTGTACTGGGCGGCGCTATCGCCCTGATTTACGGATATTCCCGTCTTTTGAAGCGGCTGAAAGCGAAGCCTACACCAGCAGAAAAGCCTTCAAATGGTTTGTTTACAGAGACTGAACTAGATCGATACGCACGCCATATTGTCTTGCGTGAACTTGGCGGACCGGGGCAGAAAAAGTTGAAAGAGGCGCGTGTTCTGGTGATCGGGGCAGGCGGGCTCGGCTCACCCGCATTGCTGTATCTCGCGGCAGCGGGTGTAGGGACCATAGGTGTTGTCGATGACGACATCGTCGACAATTCCAACCTGCAAAGGCAGGTCATCCATCGGGACGCGGATATTGGCATCCCAAAGGTTTTTTCCGCTGAACGCGCAATGCTTGCGCAAAACCCCAATGTTGTCGTGAAGCCGTACAATCGCCGCTTAAATGAAACTGACGCTGCTGAACTGATTGCTGACTATGACATCGTGCTTGATGGCACTGATAATTTTGATACCCGCTATCTTGTAAACCGGGCATGTGTTGCGGCGGCGAAACCTCTTGTCTCCGGGGCCCTGACTCAATGGGAGGGCCAGATCAGCACGTTTGATCCGGCCAAGGCCACGCCCTGCTATCAGTGCATTTTCCCCGAAGCTCCAGCGCCAGAGCTTGCGCCGTCCTGTTCGGAAGCCGGTGTGCTTGGTCCGCTGCCGGGCGTCGTTGGGTCCATGATGGCAGTTGAGGCGATCAAGGTGATCACGGGTGCAGGAACGCCGCTTCACAATGCAATGCTGATTTATGATGCCCTTTACGGGGAATCGCGCCGGATCGGGTTGAAACCACGTTCAGATTGCCCTGTTTGCTACTCTGGTGCTCACGAAAAAGATAAGACTGCCTAGAATTAGATTTCGGGTCTGGAACTCTCCTCGCTCGCGCCATAGCTTGCTGTCAAAGGAGATACGCGCCATGACAAACCCGCTGCTATCGCAATGGAATACACCGTTTGAAATTGCCCCGTTTGACAAGATTTCGGACGACGATTTCATGCCTGCCTTTGAAGCCGCGCTTGCCAAAGACCGCGCGAACGTTGATGCGATAGCGAAAAATCCAGAGCCAGCCAGTTTTGCCAATACAATTGAGGCGCTGGAGCTTTCCAGCGAGGCCTTGCATAAGGTTTTGTCTGTCTTCTATACGCTCGCTGGTTCAGACAGCAATCCGGAACGCGAGGCACTGCAACGCGCATTCGCACCTAAACTGGCCGCTTATTCTTCTGAAGTGTTCATGAATGCGGTGTTGTTTGAACGTATTGAAACTCTTTGGAAAAGTCGCGATTCACTGTGTTTGAACAGCGAGCAAGACCGCGTATTGATGCTAACAAGACGCAGTTTTGTAAGGGCAGGGGCCAACCTGCAAGGGTGCGATCGTGAACGCTTGAAAGAGGTAACAAACAGGCTCGCCGTGCTTGGAACCGAGTTCACGCAGAACCTGCTGGCTGACGAACGAGATTGGTTCATGGAATTGGGAGCTGACGATCTTGAGGGTTTGCCGCAATTTGTACTCGACACCGCAAAGTCAGCAGCCGAGGAAAAGGGTGTTTCCGGGCATGTGGTGACCCTGTCTCGCTCGCTCATCGTGCCATTCCTTCAGTTCTCCAGCCGCCGCGATCTGCGCGAAAAAGCGTACCGCGCGTGGGCGGCACGCGGCGCAAATAACGGTGCAACAGACAACCGGGCTATCGCCGCAGAAACGTTGGCGCTACGTCAGGAACGCGCAGAATTGCTGGGCTACAAAAGTTTTGCTGATTTCAAGCTTGAAACCGAAATGGCGAAAACGCCCGCAGCCGTGCGTGATTTGCTGATGCAGGTTTGGTCGCCCGCCAAGGCACAAGCCGATAAAGATGCAGGGGTTCTGACGCATATGATGCAGGACGACGGTGTGAATGGTGTGCTGGAACCCTGGGACTGGCGCTACTACTCGGAAATGCGCCGCAAGGCAGAACATGATCTCGATGAGGCGGAACTTAAACCGTATCTTCAGCTCGATAAAATGATAGAGGCTGCATTTGACTGCTCCACTCGGCTTTTTGGTTTGAAGTTCAAACCGCTTGATGTTGCGCTTTATCATAGTGATGCGCGAGCATGGGATGTCACGCGTAGCGGCAAGCATATTGCTGTATTCATTGGAGACTATTTTGCGCGCGGCTCAAAGCGTTCGGGTGCCTGGTGTTCTGCAATGCGATCTCAAAAGAAGCTTGGCGGTGAAAAGCAGCCCATCGTCATAAACGTCTGCAACTTTGCCAAACCTTCTGCGGGCAGACCCGCATTGTTGTCCTATGACGACGCAAGGACGTTGTTTCACGAATTTGGGCACGCTCTGCATCAAATGTTGTCGGACGTAACCTACGAATCCATTTCCGGCACCTCTGTTGCACGGGACTTCGTTGAACTGCCAAGCCAGCTTTATGAACACTGGCTGGAAGTTCCAGAGGTGTTAGCAAAGTATGCAGTACATGCCGAGACAGGTGAACCAATGCCAAAGGCGTTGTTAGACAGTCTTCTGGAGGCACAGACTTATGATATGGGCTTTTCGACGGTTGAGTATGTCGCATCTGCCCTTGTTGATTTGGCTTTTCACGAAGGCGCTGCTCCATCCGATCCGATTGCGAAACAGTCCGAGATTTTGGAAGAAATAGGTATGCCGCATGCGATTGAAATGCGCCACCGGACACCTCAGTTTGCCCATGTCTTTTCAGGCGACGGCTATTCCAGTGCTTATTACAGCTACATGTGGTCAGAAGTAATGGATGCCGACGCCTTTGAGGCCTTTGAGGAAGCGGACGGTGCGTTTGACCCGGAGATGGCGGAAAAACTTGAAAAGCATATCTTGTCGGCGGGTGGCTCTGAAGAACCCGATACCCTCTATACAGCATTTCGCGGGCGGATGCCGGGGGTTGAGGCATTGCTGAAAGGGCGCGGGTTGATTCAGGCATGATCTAAACAGGACGTTGTTTAGACAGGGTCCTTATGGATAATCAGATCAACCTCTGGATAACGGCTGATTATATCGCGTTTCAATGCGGCACCAATAGCGTGGGCGTCCTTCAAAGACAGATCACCGTCAAGTTCCAGATGCAGGTTAATATAAACCTTTGATCCAGCTGTACGTGATTTCAGATCATGATAGCCAAGAACACCTGGCCAATTGGTAATGATTGCTTCTATCGCTGCAATGAGTTCGAGATCTGCATTTCTGTCCATCAATGCATCCCAGGCTTTCTTGCCTATTCGTGTGCCGCCAAAAAAGAGCAAACCAGCAGCGCCAAGCGCCACAAAACTATCAAGCGAAGCAAAGCCATATCGGGAAGAAACCCAAAGCGACACCAGCGCACCGATACTGGGAATTAAATCCGCCAGATAATGAACTGAGTCCGCCTGAACCACTGCATTTGACGTCCGCCTCACGACGTGACGCTGCCAAAGCAACAGCAAAACCGTGAGGCTGATCGAAATAATCATGACCACCATTCCGCGGCCTTCGGCATTCAGTTGAACAGGGGACTCTGATGTTAGCCTGCTTATGGCGGCCCAACAGATTGCACCGGCGGAAATCAGAATAAAGACCGCCTGACCGAGCGCGACAAGGTCTTCAGCTGAGGTGTGGCCAAAGGCATGATCCTCGTCAGGGGGCCGCGCCGCATAAATGATCGCCGTAAGGCCTGCCAGTGACACGATGAGATCAAGTGCGCTATCCGCCGCCGAGGCTGCGATCGACAATGCCCCTGTTTCCCGAAGCGCCCATACTTTCAGGAAAACCAGAACCAACGCGACGCTGACGGAGAGCGCACCAGCGCTAAGGCTAAGTTTCAGTCGTTGTTTATGCGGGTCATTCGCGTTCTTCATTGGTACCGACACCCCAAAGGGTGGATTTTTGCGCCCACCCGCGATACCCGTCTGCGGTGATCCGACACCAATTGATGTTACATTCACCGAGTCTCGCGATCACGCCGAGCTCAAGCCGTGCTGTTACCGGGGCGTTTTCAGCAGGGGTGGTTCGCAAAGCGAGCATGTCTTCTTCAATAATTACGGTGCGAGCCCCGGATAGCAATGAGTAATGAATCCACCCGCCAGCACCATCACGGTCCTGCACGCGGCGCCAATTCCCGTATTCAGCAGTAATTTTTAAGGGCATTTGCGGATGTCGGAAGATCCAGTCAATCCGGTGTGTCAGCCCGGGGCCGCGCCTTACATTCCCCTCTGCCGCTTTCATCGAAACAAACCGCGGTATTGGCAAGTTGGTCACCGGCCCTCGCGCGACTGCCTGCGACGAATCCTGACTATTGGCATGGGTTTGGCTTGCCCAAAATGCGCAAACTGCCAGAACAATAATGAGAATGCGGGTCATGCTGGTCTCGCCCGAAATAGCCTGTTACCATTTTTTGCCGTCCTGCGGCGTCCGGGTTCTTGTGTCCCGCGTTTCTATCAGTCACTTTGCCATTAAGAAGAGTTGTTGGAAAGTAGAGGGAGAGCAAAATGCCTGCTGAGCGTCTAAGTGTTGTCGTGACGCGACGGTTGCCCGAGGTCGTCGAAACCCGGATGTCGGAACTTTTCAACGTGGAGTTGCGTGAAGATGATTTGCCGATGACTCGGGAAAATTTGGTCAATGCGATGAAACGCGCCGACGTATTGGTACCCACCCTCACGGATACGATTGATTCCGGTATGCTGGCAGCAGCCGGGGACAAACTGAAGCTGATTGCGAACTACGGTGCCGGTGTGGACCATATTGATGTGCAATCAGCGCGTCAGCGTGGCATTCTTGTCTCCAATACGCCAGGTGTTGTGACAGAAGACACAGCAGATATGACGCTTGCACTGTTACTGGCAGTGACGCGGCGCATTCCGGAAGGTTTGTCGCTCATGCAGTCTGGCGAATGGCAGGGCTGGGCGCCTACCGCCTTGCTCGGTGGGCGTGTCGGAGGACGGCGGCTTGGCATATTGGGAATGGGACGCATCGGGCAGGCTGTGGCACGTCGCGCCCAGGCCTTTGGTATGCAGATCCACTATCATAACCGTAAACGTGTTCACGCCAATATTGAAGAGGCGCTTGAGGCAACTTGGTGGGACAGCCTTGATCAGATGGTAAGCCGTATGGACGTTTTGTCGATCAATTGCCCTCACACGCCAAGCACGTTTCACCTGATAAATTCCAGACGATTGAAACTTATGAAACCAACCGCGGTCATCGTTAATACGTCACGTGGAGAAGTGATTGATGAAAACGCGCTCACACGGATGCTGCGCACGGGCGAGATTGCGGGTGCGGGACTTGACGTTTTCGAGCGGGGTGCAGAAATCAACCCACGTCTGAAAGAACTAAAAAATGTTGTGCTCTTGCCGCATATGGGCTCCGCCACGATAGAGGGCCGCGTTGAGATGGGTGAGAAAGTTTTAATAAACATCAAGACCTATGCGGACGGGCACCGCCCGCCTGATCTTGTTGTTCCAAGCATGCTTTAATGTGAAACGCCCGGCTTTACCTCGGATTGAGCTCACCAAACTGAGGCGCGGAACGCGCCACTTCTTCTGGCACTTCGTGCGGTTTCGCGCGCTGCGCGGGGATATTTAAGGGATAAAGAAAGTAAAGATTGTCGCTTTCTTTATCCCTTAAATATCCTCAGTGCGAAGCACATAGCGAACCCCAACCGGGGTGAGTAAAAACAGTGGCGCGTTCCGCGCCTCATTTTACAAGCTTAATACTCCTATGCGCGCTTGGAATTTTGCGTGTGTGTCAGTGAATCGGAACGACAATCATTTGTCACTGTAACCCGGTTCTTAATTCAACGATGTGGTAGATAGTCAGAAATGGCATAATGCATGGTGCGTCGGTTGTCCCATATGGCAATTGCATTTTCGTTCCATTTGAAGTGGACTTGAAATTCGGGCTGGTCCATATGGTCAAAAAGATAATACAAAAGGCGTCTTGACGCGACAGATGTCATGCCAACCACATGAACGGTGACTCCGGGGTCTGCAAAAAGAAAGGGCCGCCCCGTCGTCGGATGGTTTCTGACAATCGGATGAATAGCACTGCCAAACCGTTGGTGTGCGGCTGTGAGCCGGTTTGTGTCACCGTCAGGTTCATTGACCGTAAAGTTGTTGCGGAAGTCGCTCATGTTATGAACCGCACGAAGTTCCGCCAAATCTTGTTTCATACCATTGGGCAGTGCGTCATAAGCCGCAGTCATTGATGACCAGAGCGTGTCTCCTCCGACAGGCGGAATGACGCGGCTATACAGAATCGATGCGAATGGCGGCTCTGCTTTGAAGGTTGCATCCGTGTGCCAAGCATCGGTGTCTGGAGGATTATCTATGCTGAAATCAAGCAACATAACCTGAGGGTGGCCTTCGACATGTGGGCAAATTGGGTGCGGGGGTTCAGGTTCCCCAAAGCTTTTCGCAAACTCTAGCTGGCTTTCCGGCGAAAGGTCTTGATCACGAAAAAAGAGCACCTGATGCGCCATCAGCGTGTCATAAATCTGGTCCTGAACTTTATCGCTGAGCGGTTTCGAAAAATCGATGCCGCTGATTTCGACACCGATGTGCCTCGTCAACTGGTTGATTTCAAATGTCAAAGACCCCTCCTTTTCTCAAAGGAGAGTGACTGATGTTAACACCGGGTTGCCTGTTTGGGAAAAGACAAAAGATCCCGTGCGTGTCAGTTGTAGGTTTGATCTTTCCCCGGGAACACCCGGCTTTTTACTTCGTCAGTGTAATCAGACACTGCTTTTTCGATCATTGGCCCAAGAGTTCCGTAGACCTTCACAAATTTCGGTGTCCATGGGTTCATGCCCAGCATATCCTCAAGCACAAGAATTTGGCCGTCGCAATCGGCCGAGGCGCCAATGCCTATTGTCGGAATGTCGATCTGTTTCGTAATTTTTGCCGCCAGCGGTTCAACCATTCCTTCAAGAACGACGGCAAAAGCACCCGCTTCGGCAACGGCAGTAGCATCTGCCTCATGTGCGGCCCATGTTTCCTCGTCGCGCCCTTGCGTTTTGAAGCCACCCATCACGTGGCTTGATTGTGGTGTAAGACCGGTATGGGCCATCACTGGAATACCGCGTTCGGTCAGAAATCTGATCGTCTCTGCCATGCGTGTTCCGCCTTCAAGCTTTACCGCGCCACACCCTGTTTCCTTCATGATTTTTGCCGCATTGCGAAAGGCCATGTTTGGGCTTTCCTCGTAAGTTCCAAAGGGCATGTCGACGACGATAAGCGCTTTTTCCGTGCCTCTGACCACCGCCTTGCCATGCATAATCATCAGATCAAGCGGGACGCCAACCGTGCTGTCCATACCATGCATCACCATGCCAAGACTGTCCCCGACGAGAATAAAGTCGGCGTATTTGTCGACGATAGCTGCGGTATGGGCGTGATAGCTGGTAAGCGAAACAATGGGTTCTCCGCCTTTACGCGCAGCAATTTGCGGAACGGTTGTGCGGCGGACTTTGTTTTGAACGGACATTGAAGGCTCCTTATGGGTGGGCGACGCGCTGGTCGATCAGTAGTGTTTCGCCAAATTGCGCGGAAATCATGATTGCGACCGGCGAGGTGATTTGGCCGGATACCTCTGACAAATCGTCGGCACCACAGATATCCACGGCTTTCACACTAGCACGGGGTTCTGCAGAGATAACGCTTTTAACGGCGTCACGCAGGGTTTCAACGGTGCATCCTTTGGCGACCAGTCGTTCCGCTTCGTCCAGAGACTGGTTCAGAACAACAGCAGCTTTACGATCTTCTGCTGCAAGACGCAGGTTGCGCGAAGACATCGCAAGACCGTCCGCCTCGCGTACAGTCGGGAGCCCCACGATTTCCACTGGAAAATGCAGATCGTGAACCATTCGACGAATGACCTGCAATTGCTGATAATCCTTTTCACCAAACACAGCGACATCGGGTTGCACGATGTTGAACAGTTTGGCGACAACAGTTGTGACACCACGAAAATGCCCTGGCCTGACAAGCCCATGCAGCATGTTCGCAAGGCGTGTTGTTTCGACAATCGTTTCCGCGCCTTCCGGGTAAATCACATTGGCATCCGGCATAAAGACGGCAGCTACATTTGCGGCTCTCAGTTGTCTAAGGTCTTCGTCAATTGTGTCCGGATAGGCGGCCAGGTCGTCGGCGTTTTCAAACTGTGTCGGATTGACAAAGATCGAAACAACAACCTGATCCGAGATACGGGATGCTTCTTTCACCAATGCAAGATGTCCGGCATGAAGCGCGCCCATAGTCGGCACCAAACCGACCCGTGCTCCGCCATTGCGCATGGAAGCGACACTGCCACGGATATCGCGAACGTTGTGGTAAACGTACATTCCGGCTTCTCTTTTTCTATCCTCAGCGTGTTATGACAAGATAATGCTGCGACTGCAAAATAAATTCTGCCTTACATCATTTCGCGTGCAGGTCGGTTTCGCGCTATGTTGGGTCGGATGGACCTCTCATTTCACGGGAAAATCCGTCAAATTAACATCAGAAAATTCCAAAGAGAGTCGTGACGATGAAAACGCATGTCAAAGCACTGGTAGTTGGTGGTGGAGCAGTAGGAAGTTCCATCGCATATCATCTGGCTAAAGCGGGCTGGGAAGATGTGATGCTGTTGGAGCGGGATGAACTGACCTCTGGTTCAACCTGGCACGCCGCAGGTTTGCTGCCGCTGTTCAACATGTCGTATGCGACAACCCATATCCACAAGTATTCTGTGGACTTCTACAAAACGCTTGAGGAAGAGACTGGCCTCAACGCCGGTTTTGCAGTCGTCGGAAACTTGCGAATGGCACAAACGCAGGAGCGTATGGATGAATATATGCTCTATGCGTCAACGGCTGAAACCTGCGAAGTGCCATTCGAATGGTTGACCGCGGATGAAATCAAGGCGCGCTGGCCGCTGATCCGCACAGACGACCTGAAAGGCGCGATCTATCACAATACCGATGGCTACATTAACCCGGCAGATGTGACGCAAGCGATGGCCAAGGGCGCGAGGCAACGCGGAGTAGTGATTGAACGCAAATGGCAGGCGGATGCGTTCCACTGGAACGGCGAAGCCTGGGAAGTGACCTGTACTAAAATGATCGAAAAGGGTGGCAACCTTGTCCCGTCAGACGAACAGATCGTCGTGACAGCCGAACACGTTGTAACCGCCTCCGGCAACCACGCGCAACGCACCGCTAAAATGCTGGGCATCAAGATTCCGGCGATTCCGGTTGAACACCAGTTTATTGTTATGGATCAGGACCCGGAACTGGTGAAATACCGTGCCGAGGGGAATGCGGAGCACCCGGTTATTCGGGATGCAGACGCACAAAGCTACGTGCGCGAAGAACGCGGTGGCTGGATTCTGGGTGTTTATGAGAAAAACGCACCTGCCGTATTTGAGCATGGTGTGCCCGACAGTTTCCGTGCTGACCTGTTCCCGCTCGATCTGGAGCGGATCGAAGAACAATATATGGCGATGATCCACCGTGTTCCCTCGTGCGAAGAAAGCGGCTTGAAAGACGATTTCAACGGCCCGATCTGTTACACCCCTGACGGCAACCCGTTGGTTGGCCCTGCACCGGGTTTGCGCAACATGTGGCTTGCGGAAGGGTTTTCCTTCGGGATCACTGCTGCAGGTGGTACCGGATACTTCCTGGCACAAATGATGGTTGAAGGCGAAGCCGAGATCGACATGGCATCGCTTGATCCGAAACGCTACAGCCAGAACTGGATGACCACCGAGTTTGCAGCGCGAAAGAACGAAGAGTGCTACGATCACGTTTATGTCCTGCACCACCCTGACGAAGAGCGCCCTGCGTGCCGCCCCTTGCGAACTGTTCCAGCCTACGACCGTCATAAAGCGCGTGGCGCACAGTTTGGTTTTGTGAATGGATGGGAGCGCCCCAACTATTTCGGCCCACTGGATGCGCCGGAAAATTTCGACCACGACAGCCGCTCTTTCCGCCGCGGCGAATGGTGGCAATATGCCGTGGAAGAAGCCAAGGCGATCCGCAATGGCGTTGGTCTGATTGATGCATCTGCCTTTACCAAGCACGTTGTTAAAGGCCCAGGTGCCACACAGTTTCTTGACTGGTTCACTTGTAACAAGCTGCCAAAGATCGGCCGTATCAATCTGACCTATGCCCTGACAGACCATGGAACCACCCGCACGGAATACACGATCGTGCGGAATGGCGAGAATAATTACTACCTCGTCTCTGCGGGGGCGTGGACAGAATATGACGCGGACTTCCTGCGTAAAGCGGCCGAAGACAAGATGGATGAATTTGGCTACATCGAAATTCAGGATGTAACGACACAATGGGGTGTTTTCGCCATTGCTGGTCCAAAATCCCGCGATGTTCTGAAAGACGTCATCAAAGACGCTGATCCTGAAACCGCGCTGTCCAACAAGCGGTTCCCATGGCTGTCTGCCAAGCAGATTGAACTTGGCATGTGCCCGGTAAATGCGATCCGCGTTGCGTACACGGGTGAGCTTGGCTGGGAGCTGCACCACCCGATTGAAATGCAGAATTACCTGTTTGATCTGCTTGAAAAAGCGGGCGAAAAACACGGAATGAAACTGGTTGGTGCTCGTGCTCAAAACTGGTTGCGTCAGGAAAAATCCTACCGTGCCTTTGGCAACGAACTTGGCCGTGATGCGAATCCCCTAGAGGCTGATCTGCCGCGGTTTGTTGACCTATCAAAAGAGTTCAATGGCAAAGCAGCGATGGAAAAAACCGGTGTCCGCGTAAAATGCGTGACCTTGCTGATAAATGGCCCATCTGATGCTGATCCATGGGGTCGTGAGGTGCTTTATACACCTGACGGTACCCGCGTGGGTCGCCTGACCTCTGGTGGGTATTCTGTGGCATTCGAAAAATCCATCGGCATGGGGTATGTCAGGCCAGAATATTCTGAAGTCGGAACAAAGCTCAAGGTGCGGCTGCAACGCGAGCTTTGGGATGCGGAGATCGTCGAAGATAGCCCCTATGATCCGAAAAACGCGGTGATCCGTATAGACGGGTAAGTGTCGTTGCGCCCGGAGTCCTCCACGACTCCGGGCGGTTTTAAGTTTCATCCCCCCTAGCTTTGGTGTCGAGGTTGCGCTTTGACATCCCGCGTCCTGTTGGTGTAGCCGCGAAGTTGTAAGTCTTTCTGGAAAGCCGTGTGATGCAGCTTCATCCTCCAACCCCGGGCTTTGCGTCAGGGGCAGTGTTTGTTTCTGCGTCTGCGTGGGGGCTTTACTGGATTCCACTACGGTATCTGGAAAATCAGGGTGTGGACGGTACGTGGGCGATTGCCTTACTAAATTTCCCCGCTGCCTGCGCGCTTGCAGTCGTTGTTTTGTTGCAATGGCGTTCACATAAGGAAAGTCTTGGTAAAGCCGCCGCGATTGGTGCCTTGGCAGGATTCGGTCTGGCGCTTTATGCCTCTGGGTTGGTATATTCGTCCGTCGTGCGCGCAACGCTGCTTTTCTATCTTACACCGGTCTGGGCAACACTGATTGGCATGGTATGGCTTGGCGAAAAAGCATCCTGGCAGCGATGGGCCGCGATCTTAGGTGGCCTCGCAGGTTTGGTGCTTCTGGTGTCAGGCGGTGGTTCTGTCCCTTTCAACATCGGGGATGTGTTCGCACTATTTTCCGGGGTTTTCTGGGCGCTTGGTGCGGCAATGATTATGCGGTTTGATGCAGTGCCTTTGCCGGGAATGACGATGTTTCAATTCGCCTTCACGACACTTGGTGCGCTGGTGCTGGGATATTCTGTCAGCATCGTCGATATACCCCACCCAGACTTAGCAAATCGCCTTATACCTTTTGCGTCTATGATTTCGGTTTTTGCCATCCTGCCCGCGGTTGTTGTTCTTTTCTGGGCGCAAAAGTTTTTGTTTCCGGGGCGGGTTGGCTTGCTTATGATGTCAGAAGTTCTTGTTGCAGTGATCACCGCAAGCCTGTTTTTGCCAGAAGAGCATATGTCGCCAATCGAATGGCTGGGCGCTGTGCTCATCATCGGTGCTTGTCTGTTTGAAGTTCTGCTTACACCGCGTGAGAATTTTTAAGTTGTGCGCCCGCAAAACTGGCGTGCCAAACAAGCTTTTCAATTTAGTGATTTGTCTCCAGGCTCTTTTTTATGTTCAGATAGCAAATCTCTTTTGATTGAAGGAGGCCAGAATGGAACTTTCAGAAGCGGAAATTCAAGTTCTTGCGTCACTGGAAAAGGCGCGTGTCGAAAGCAAAGATACAGATAGGCATTCGCTGGAAGCAGAGGCTGACAGGTTTTGGATTTTCCTTGAAGACTGGTCTGACGCCTATTTCAGCCTTCAGAAAAAGGGCCTGATCGAAGGCGATCAAAAGGGCTACCGCCTAACTGAAAGCGGTCATCCCCTGGCGCAACAATATCACCACCAGCGGCCCGATATGTACTGGTATTATTACCAAAGGTTCTATCAGGCGGCGCGTGCAAGTGCGGCGCATTCAGAGCTTTGCAGGCAGGTTTTCGGTAAGGATTTATGTCAGGAAGGCCAGACAGATATGGCCGCACTTGATGATCTGCTCGAGCTTCTGGATCTCAAACCGGGAGAAGAGGTTTTGGATCTTGGTTGCGGCGCCGGTGTGATTGCGGAACATATTTCTGACCAGAAAGATGTATCTGTCACCGGGCTGGACTACGCCGATCCGGCGATTGCCGAGGCAGTTGAACGAACCAAAGCGAAACGTTCAAAGCTGAAGTTTTTACAAGGCGATATGAATGCACTTGATTTGTCTGAAAACTCCATAGATGCGGTCATTTCGCTTGATACCCTTTATTGGGTTTCAGACCTTGAAAAGACGTTGTCGATGCTGATGATCGCTATGCGCCCGGGTGGTCGAATGGGAATATTCATGAACCATCACATAGCGGACGGCGATGACCAGTCTGAGTTGGCACCTGAGTCTGCCGATCTTTCAAAGGCACTTACCAATCTTGGGGTGTCCTTCACGACCCGTGACTACACGGTTCAGATTGGGGGCTTCTGGCGCAAAAACTGGAAAGCGGCAGCTGACTTGAAGCAAAGGTTTGAGGCCGAGGGCAACGGCTTTATCGCCGAGAGCCTCATTCGCGAAGCTGAAGAGGATTACTTGCCCGATATCAATTCTGGAAAAATCGCGCGCTACCTATACTACGTTCAGTGCTGATCCAGCGTCTGCACTGAATCAACTTTCAGTTCCAAGATGTTGTAATAAATAAAAAATGGTTCCTGATTACCGGGACCAATCTGACTTCAGGACCCTTTTTGGAACTTGTCCCATGCTGCAGTGATCTGCTCGCCAAGTTCGACAGGGTCAAACGGTTTGGTGATCACGTCAATTGCGTCCGTTTTCATCAAGCCTTCTATTGCGGTTTCTTCTGCCTTGACGGTCAAAAATATCGCTGGAGTATTTGCAAATTCCGGCACCTTGTGAAGCTCTCGCAAGGTTTCTTCACCACTCATATTTGGCATCATTGCATCAAGCAAAAACAAATCCGGCGAAAATGCTTTTGCGGTCTCAACTGCCGCGCTACCGGAGGCGCATTGCTCAACAATAAAGTGCCCCACCAATTCAAGTGACAACCGGGTGACGGCGCGCGTGTCTTCGTCATCATCAACATGTAAAATTTTTCTGAGCTGCGCCATGTATCAACTTTCCTTCGAAACGCTTGTTTAACAGGAAGACAGGCTAAGAAGTCTGTTCATTTCCCTTTATTACGATGAAAAAAAATGAATTTTCAAATCAACGATATAATCATTCAACCCTTCACACAACCTTAGAGAGTTTGGGGGCGACGACATACCGCTATCGGCATTGCAGGGGAAGATCAAAAGCCAAATATTCTAGTGGTTTCCAAAGCGACTTGGGCTAAGTGCCGTAACTGTGACGGCGTCGATTTCCGGTTGCTTCCCTTCAATCAGGTCAGCCGCCAGTTTACTTGCCGCTGGTGAGGTTTGAAAGCCGTATCCACCTTGCCCGGCGACCCAGAAAAAATCACTTTGCTTTGGGTCAAATCCAATAACGAGCGATCGGTCCGGTGCGAAGGTACGCAACCCTGCCCAACTGGTTTCAAGGCGTGTGACCGGTTCTGTCACCATCGCCTCGTACCGCGCGAGCCCTTCGGCAAGCACCATGTCGTCCGCCCAGGCATCGTGCGGCTCAACCGGGTCTTCTTCGGCGGGGGACACCAGCAGCTTTCCTGCATCGGGTTTGGAATACCAGCTTTCGCCGGGCCCAAACATCATTGGCCAGCTACTGACATCGTGCCCACCCGGGGCAGGTAAACGTGCCATGGAGCGGCGATAGGGCTGAACGCCAAGCGGTTTAACCCCCGCAAGGTTTGCGACATGGTCAACCCAGGCACCTGCCGCATTCACCAGTAGCCGGGCCTCGTATGTTCCTTTGCTGCTGTCGACCTGCCAGCCGTTTTGGGTGTGTTCAATGGCAGTCACATGCGCATTGGTCAGGATTTCTCCACCATTGCCCCGCGCCTCGCGTGCGAAATTTTGGATCAAAAGGTCTGTATCTATGTCCCAGGCTTCGGCGTGGTAGCCAAACTGTGTCGCGGTTGCAGGGTTCAGGATCGGGACATGTGCCAGCGCCTCATCCCGGCTGATCCGCGTCATTTCCATGATTTCACAATCTCTGGCAAACAGATCTTCCTGTTCCACGCCACCCAGCAAAAGCATGCCGCGCGGTGATAGAACTCCGCCGTTTGCGTCGCGATGATACGTGTAGCTCGCTTTGTTCAGCGCCACGGTGCTGGGCAAACCATACGTGCCTTCAAACATTGCAGCGGACCGGCCAGAGGCGTGGTAGCCAAGCCCGGATTCACCCTCAAGCAATGTTACAGTTCCCAGATGCGACAGGCGGGCAGCAGCGGATATTCCGGCAATACCGCCGCCAATAATCAAGAAATCGCGCATCAGGCTTCTTCCAGTCGATCTGTCGCAGGAGGTGGAGTAGGGGATAGGTCACACATTCTTTGGTAAAGCGCATCAGACATTTCAAATTTGCCCGCTGATAAAGAAGGACGCAGCTGTTCAACGGATCTCGCGCTGATGATCGGTGCCGTGACCGCAGGGTTCTGCGCGACCCATGCTACGGCAAGCGTTGCCGGATGCTGGCCAACCTCTGCGGCCAGTTCTTTCAATGCGCTTGCCGCCTCATGCATCCAATCGGGGCTGTAACGCTTTGTGTAGCTGCTGTCATCAAGCAGGCGCCCACCTTCACCTCTCGCATATTTCCCGGTGAGCAATCCGCCGCCCAGTGGAGAATAGGGTGCAATGGCAATGCTTTCGGACAAAGCCATCGGAAGAATCTCAACCTCTGCCTGACGTTTTACGAGGTTATACATTGGCTGCAATATCGAGATCGGCAGATCAAACTCTGCGGCAACATTTGCGGCCTTCATGACCTGCCATGCCGAAAAATTCGACAATCCGACATATCGAATTTTTTCTGCATCACGCAGCGTGGCCAACGCCTCAAAACTTTCCGCCAGTTCTGTATCGCCGTCCCATTTATGTAGGTAAAGAATATCAACCATATCCATGCCAAGCCGCGCCCGGCTTTTGTCAAACTGCGCGTTTATGTTGGCGGCACCTGCGCCATCTTTCCACGCACATTTGGTCGCGATAATCAGTTTCTCTCGCTCTGGCCCAGCGAACTTTCCAAGCAAGGTTTCAGAGGCGCCATCGGTGTACACATAAGCGGTGTCGAAAAAGTTTATTTCCGCCACGCGGCAGGCATCATACATACCGCGTGATTCATCGGCACTGGCTTTGCCGCCAAACTGCATAGCGCCAAAACAAAGTGCAGAGGGCGCGGTTCCATCGGGACTGGTGAGCAGGTTTTTCATGGAGAGAAACTGGCACGCACCGAAGCAAAGGAAAAGCCCAATTTATGCTTGAACGAGGTAACAAGCCGCAGCGCTCTCTTGTCTGGACCAACGCGATAGCCTAGACCGGGCAAAATTAGAGAATTCGCAAGGATATCGCTGCTCATGCGCCTGACCCGCTACTTTCTTCCCGTGCTGAAAGAAAACCCTTCAGAAGCGTCAATTGTTAGCCACCGCTACATGCTGCGCGCTGGCATGATCAAACAGTCAAGCGCCGGTATCTATTCCTGGTTACCGCTTGGATTCAAAGTGCTGAAGAACATCGAAAACATCGTGCACGAAGAACAAATTCGTGCCGGGCATATCCCGATGCTGATGCCAACGATACAGCCTGCGGACCTCTGGCGTGAAAGCGGTCGTTACGAAGACTATGGCGAAGAAATGCTGCGGATCAAAGACCGGCACGGGCATGACATGTTGTTTGGCCCCACCAACGAAGAGATGATCACTGATATCTTTCGCGCGCATGTTGGCAGCTACAAAGACCTGCCACTAACGCTTTATCACATTCAGTGGAAATTCCGCGATGAACGCCGCCCACGGTTTGGTGTGATGCGGGGCCGTGAGTTTTACATGAAAGACGGCTATAACTTCGACCTTTCAAAAGAAGATGCTTTGCACGCCTACAACCGCCATTTGGTCAGCTACCTTCGGACCTATGAACGTATGGGTTTGCAGGCCATACCTATGCGCGCTGATTCAGGGCCAATTGGCGGCGATGACACGCACGAATTTCTGGTCCTCGCCGATACCGGAGAAAGCGAAGTTTTCTACGACAGCGCGATCACTGACCTGAAATTTGGCGACCGCGAGATAGACTATGACTCGGTCGAGCAATGCCAAAATGTTCTTGAAGAATTCACCTCTCGCTATGCCCGCACAGATGAAACTCATGACGAAGCTGCCTTTGCCAATGTGCCGGAAGAACGCCGCCGCTCTGCGCGAGGCATCGAGGTTGGGCAGATTTTCTATTTCGGCACGAAGTATTCCGAGTCGATGGGGGCAACAGTCATCAACGATAAGCAGGAGCAGATTCCGGTTCATATGGGCAGTCACGGGATTGGCGTCAGCCGTCTGGTCGGCGCGATTATTGAGGCCAGCCATGACGACAAGGGCATAATCTGGCCCGAAGGCGTGACTCCGTTCCATTGTGGGATTGTGAACCTCAAGCAGGGCGATGCAGAGGCAGATGCCGCATGTGAAGCACTATATAGCGCACTTGAGTCTCACGGACTTGAGCCGCTTTATGATGACCGCAACGAACGCGCGGGCGGAAAATTCGCAACGATGGATCTGATTGGCTTGCCGTGGCGGATCACCGTCGGCCCACGCGGATTGAAAAACGGGGTAGTTGAGTTGACCAGCAGGAGAACCGGGGAAAGCCAAGAAATGGCACCGGACGCGGCAGTTGCGCGCGTCGCCGAAATTTACGCAAACCTCTGAGTATGGTCCAAGAGTTTTATCAAAACTCTTGTCAAAATCTTTTGCAAAGATTTTGGGGCCTCGTGGGCGGGGAAATTTGCCCACCTGCAGCTCTCGGACTTGACCCCGGGCGTCTGCCCCCACAGACTTTGTACAACAAAAACGGAGAGCAGTTTTGACCGGCCCTTTCGCACGTTTTGAATGGTTGATCGCATGGCGATATCTGCGCGCACGCCGCACCGAAGGCGGGGTCAGCGTTATGACCTGGATATCGTTGATCGGTATTATGCTGGCTGTCGCCGCCCTGATCATCACCATGGCCGTGCGTGCCGGGTTCCGCGCGGAATTTGTTGATACAATTCTTGGCGCGAACGCGCATGTCACCCTCTACAACTCTTCTATCGTGACCGAAACCGGCCAGATCACGCGGGTTATTGATGACTACGCAGAAAAAGCTGAAGCTGTAAGGGCGGTCCCCGGCGTTGTTCGTGCAGCCCCTCTGGTTAAGGGTCAGGTCATGGCCAACAACCAAAGCTACAACATTGGTGTTCAGGTCTTCGGCATTGCGCTTGAGGACCTTAAGGGGATACCGCGGATCGCGGATGCAAATACCGGGCAGGGCGATATAGCGCGGTTTGACGAGGGGATCGCACTTGGCGCGGGTGTCGCAACTGACCTTGGTGTTGGGATCGGTGGCCGAATCAGGCTGATCTCTCCCAATGGCGTGCGCACTGCGATGGGCACCAGCCCGCGCGTTAAGGCCTATGAGGTTGTCTATATCTTTTCTGCGGGCCGCTATGACATCGACCATACCCGCGTCTATATGCCGTTCGCCGAAGCGCAGAGTTATTTCAACCGCGAGGGTTTGGCGGATGAACTTGAAATCATGGTTGAAAATCCCGAACTCGTCGATGAACTGAACGCCGATTTGATGAAAGCAGGGGGCGAGCGAACGCTGCTCTGGACATGGCGGGATGCCTCGGGCTCTTTCCTGCGTGCGCTTGATATCGAAGATACGGTGATGTTCGTTCTGATGGCGGTTCTTGTGCTTATCGCTTCGCTCAACATCATTTCGGGTCTTGTGATGCTTGTGAAAAACAAGGGCCGCGACATCGGGATTTTGCGAACCATGGGCCTTACGGAAGGGTCCGTCTTGCGGGTGTTCTTTATCTGTGGCGCGCTTGTCGGGCTGATTGGCACTCTATTGGGTGTGGTTCTTGGGTGCCTGTTTGCAGTCTATTTCGACATGATCCTCGCTTTTGTGAACAGCGCGACAGGTGGCGAAGTCTGGGATGCATCCGTTCGTGGTATCTACAGGCTCCCGGCCAAGCTCATGCTGGGGGATGTGCTTGCCGCAGTTGCCCTGTCACTTGGTTTGTCCTTTGTTATCACGCTTTTCCCCGCACGCCGCGCTGCACGGATGAACCCGGTAGAGGCGCTGCGTTATGAGTAATGCCGTTTTGGAACTTGAAGGTATCAGCAAAGCCTACAACAAGGGAAAGATCAGTGAAGTTTCCGTACTTAAAGGTGCAGATCTCAAACTAAGCGAAGGCGAGATCGTTGCCCTTGTTGCTCCTTCCGGGGCTGGCAAATCGACCCTTTTGCATATCGCCGGATTGTTAGACACGCCTGACAGTGGCGTCATTCGCATTGCGGGCGAGGAGGTGGCGCATCTTTCAGATCGCCGTCGCACGGCGATACGGCGGGCGGGTGTCGGGTTTATCTATCAGTTTCACCACCTGTTGCCGGAATTTTCGGCGCTTGAAAATATCGTTCTGCCGCAGCTTGCCAATGGCACGGCGCAAGCTGCTGCAGAGGCGCATGCGACCAGCCTGCTGAGCCGCGTCGGGATTGCAGAGCGGGCGCATCACCGCCCCGCAGAACTTTCTGGCGGAGAACAGCAGCGCGTTGCCTTTTGCCGCGCACTTGCCAATCAGCCGCGTCTTTTACTGGCGGACGAGCCTACGGGAAACCTTGATCCTGAAACCTCGGATCAGGTCTTTGGAACATTGGTGGAACTTGTCCGCGAAACGGGTTTGTCAGCCTTGATCGCCACACATAACCTTGACCTTGCCGCCCGGATGGACCGGGTGATGCATTTGGAGCATGGGGTGCTCGTCTAACTTTTTTCAAGGCAAATGCCGAAGGATATGAAATGCCCGAAGTAACGCTAGATCAAATAGAAACAGCAACGCACGCGGCCCTGACCTATCATGGGGCAGAACCCTGGATTGCGACAGAGGTTGCACGCGCCGTTCGCGCTGCTGAATCCGTCGGCAACAAAATCTGCGGGCTTTACTATCTTGAAAGCTATTGCCAACAACTCAAATCCGGCCGCGTTAAAGGTGATGTGGAACCAGTTGTCAGCCGTCCGCGGCCCGGCGCAATTTCTGTCGATGCGCGCTATGGTTTTGCACAACCTGCCTTTGCACGTGCATTGCCGCAAGCGCTTGATGCTGCGCGTGAAAATGGCACCGCGACACTTGCCATCTGTCATGCCCACACCTGCACGTCGCTTGGTTACTTCACAGAACAGATCGCGCGTGCGGGCCTTATCGGGATTGGGTTTACCAATGCATCGCCCATCGTGGCCCCGCCGGGTGGAAAGACCCGGATCATTGGCACAAATCCAATCGCTTTTTCAGCACCGGACGGGCAGGGCGGTATCGCGATGCAGTTTGACCAGTCAACCACCACGGTTGCGCTTGGCAAAATTACCATGGCCAAGGCCGCGGGTGAGGCTATCCCATTAGGTTGGGCCGTAGATGCGAACGGTGAGCCGACCACTGATCCCGCCGCAGCCATTGCCGGTTCCTTGGTCTCAACGGGCGGCTACAAAGGCTGGGGCTTTGGCCTGATGGCCGAGCTGCTGGCGGCGGGTATGACCGGTGGCGTCGTTTCGCGTGATGTAAAACCGCTGAAAGCCCCCGAGGGGCCGCCGCATGACCTTGGCCAGTTCTACATCCTGATGGACCCCGATGTGTCCGGTGCATTCTTTGACCGGATGGCGCAGGTGCAGGCCGCGATTGACGCCGAAGAAGGCGCGCGCATGCCCGGGGCTGGCAAAAAGCCAATGCAGGTCATAGCTGTTGAAGACAATGTTTGGGAATTGGTGCAATCGCTGGCACGATAAAGAAGTGCATCGTATTTTGGCCACGATAGCCCGATACCCAAAAGGTAGCGCTATCTGATGCGGATCAATGTTGCGCCCGGATGGTTGTGCGAGAGTGATTGAACAAAACAGAAATAGGAGACGTGTTGTGGCGACTGGAAAATATCTGACTTTGCTCTTTGCGGCGTGCCTTGCAGGACCAGCGGTAGCCCAGGACGCGGAAGACGGCCAAGCACTTTACTTGCGCCACTGTGTAAGTTGTCACGGGGCAGAGGCGCTGGGCAGCGGCCCGATGGCACCGGTTCTTCTTGTTCAGCCAGCGAACCTCAGACAGCTTGCCGCAACAAACGATGGCGTCTTTCCGACCGAACGGGTTGTTGCACGTATCGATGGGCGTGACCCGTTGGTCAGTCACGGCAGTTCGATGCCCGTTTATGGGGATTTCTTTGAAGGCGATGATACAGCCGTGAAAACACCCGCGGGTCAACCGATCCTGACCAGTGCGCCAATCGCTGATTTGCTGGCCTACCTCGAAACGTTGCAGACAGAATAACGCGGGAAACGAAGGGGCGCAGGTATGAAGTATTTGGCAGGAATTGTGGGTCTGGGATTTATTGCCGCCTGCACCGTAGACGCAATGCCGGAACCTTATGAAGGGCAGGCGTTATATGATGACAACTGCGCGATCTGCCATGGTGCGTCGGGTCGGGGGGACGGTGCTGTTTCCGATGTCACAGGAACCGCACCCAAGGATCTAACACAAATCGCGCTGCGCAACGGCGGGGTTTTTCCACGGGCAGAGGTGCTGTCGATGATCGACGGTTATCACCGCGAGGCGCTACCGGGGCCGAACATGCCTGAATTCGGTGCGCTGTTACGGGGCGAGCAGGTGCCTGTTGATACGGGCGATGGGGTGATGACCCCAACCCCAAGGCCGCTTGCCGCACTTATGATCTATCTTGAAAGCATTCAGGACGGTTAAGTCCCTCGTTAGGCCAGTTGCGTTACAAACACTCCAACCGCCATGATGCCGATGCCCGCCGCGCGGGTCAGCGACAGGGGCGAGATTTGCGCCCCAAACAGCCCCAGATGGTCAATGGCAGCGGCAGAGATCAACTGCCCCAGCAGCACAAAGAACACCGCATTGCCAACGCCGAATTTTGGTGCGGCCCATGTGATGGTCAGCACGTAGAATGCAACCAGCAGCCCCGCCAGAAACAGGTGCTTTGGCGCGCCGACCGCGTGTTTCAACGGGCCGGGACCTGCGAACATCAGAACAATACCTGTGCCCAGCAAAGCCACGCAAAACAGGATCATCGCCGCCGCAACCGGCGAGCCGAGCCGTTGCCCAAGGGCTGCATTGAGTGCCGCAAGTATCGGAACGCCAAAGCCAGCAAGCAGCATGGTAAGCGCGTAAAACATGGTGGGGGGCATGGCAGACTCCGAATTGGTTTGCCGTAAATTGGGTGAAACCCGCGTTTTGTTCAAGGCGGAAACGGCAGGGCCAGATAAGCAGCTTGTGATTTCTGTTAACCCATCGCTGCCTTTGAGGAAGCAACAGGCCCGCCCACGCCCCCCACGGGGGCGGGCCCATGATCTTGCCAGAGGCAAGATCATGGTTGGCTAGTCTTCAATAGTATCCTCAAGCTGGTGAGACGCGGCTGAAGAATTTCCTAAATACCATCCAACAGATAATGAAATGAGGATTAGTAAAACGTAAACCAAAATCTCGTCTCTATTACGTACCCAGAAACTTCGATTTTTTTTCTCGTTACTTTACTTGATAACAAATAGGCGATCACTCTTAAAACAGGCCAAATTAGAAGAAGCGTTAGAATTGAAGCTAGAAAGAAAAGAATGACAAATTCGGTGTCAGCAGTACTTTCCCCGAAAAAGTTGGCGAGATAATTATAGAAAACACTTACAATCAGAACAAAACACACCCTAGAGACGAGGTCGCCCAGCGGATGTCTCCACCAAACCCATATCGATTTGAAGTAATCTAGTGAGTTTATAATTGTTAAAACAACGGCCTCTTGTTCGCGAGTTGAATTGATTGAAACTCCCACATCGCTCAATTCCATTGTGATGCCATCAAATTCAAATTTATAAGGAGAGCTGATATTATTAGCGTTTTTCATTATTTCGCTAACACCTACGTAGACTATAGAATTACTTTCACACTCTACGATTTCTGGGTCTTCAGCGCTGTCTGAAATTATTCCAACAATATCTTCCACAGAGATTTGAATGGATCGAAGGGGTCCATAAACGTATTTGCTAGGCGGAACAGTCCTCAAACATCCAGCTCCTCAACGAACTGGGCGTTTTCCTGAATGTACTGAAACCGCATCTCGGGTTTTTTGCCCATCAGGCGTTCCACCAGATCGCTGGTTTCGCCCGGCTCGTCCTCGTCTATCGACACGCGGATCAGCTTGCGGGTTTCGGGATTCATCGTGGTGTCTTTCAGGTCTTTTGCGTCCATCTCGCCCAAACCCTTAAAGCGTGACACGTCGATCCGGCCCTTGCCGCCCAGCCCCTTGGCCAGCGCCGCCTCTTTTTCCAGCTCATCGGTGCAGTAAACGCGCTTTGCGCCCTGGGTCAGGCGAAACAACGGCGGGCAGGCCAGGTAAAGGTGCCCCTTGTCGATCATCGGGCGCATCTGGGTAAAGAAGAACGTCATCAGCAACGCCGCAATATGCGCCCCGTCAACATCCGCATCGGTCATGATGATGATCTTGTCATAGCGCAGATCATCAACGTTGAACTTGGTGCCGATCCCAACGCCAAGCGCCTGACATAAATCATTAATCTCGGCGTTCGTGCCAATTTTTGACGAAGCCGCCCCAAGCACGTTCAGGATTTTTCCGCGCAGCGGCAGCAGCGCCTGTGTCTTCCTGTCCCGCGCCATTTTGGCCGATCCACCGGCAGAATCCCCCTCGACGATGAACAGCTCTGTCCCCTCGCGGTTGGTGGCCGAACAATCGGTCAGCTTGCCGGGCAGGCGCAGCTTTTTCGTGGCTGACTTGCGTGCGGTTTCCTTTTCCTGACGGCGGCGCAGGCGCTCCTCGGATTTCAGCACCAGATAATCAAGGATCGCGCCTGCGGCCTTGGTGTTGCCTGCAAGCCAGTTGTCAAAATGGTCACGAACCGAATTTTCGACCAGCCGCTGTGCCTCGGTCGTCGCAAGGCGGTCTTTGGTCTGGCCCACAAACTCCGGTTCGCGGATGAAACAGCTGACCAGTGCGCAGCCGCCATTCATGATATCGTCACGGGTAATCTGGCTGGCTTTGCGATTGTTCACCAACTCGCCATACGCGCGGATACCCTTTAGTATCGCCGCCCAGAACCCGGCCTCATGTGTGCCGCCCTCGGGCGTAGGCACTGTGTTACAATAGCTTTGGATGAACCCGTCGCGTGACGGGGTCCAGTTGATCGCCCATTCGACAGATCCGGCGGTGTCAGCGCCAAATTTCTCGGCAAACTGCACTTTCCCGGCAAAGGGCGTGTCTGCATAGGCGGTAGAGCCATTCATCCGTTCGTTCAGGTAATCCGCCAGCCCGCCCGGAAAGTGGAACACGGCCTCGGTCGGGGTTTCACCATCATCAATTGCGCTTTTCCAGCGGATTTCAACGCCGGAGAACAAGTAGGCCTTGGAGCGCACCATGGTAATCATGCGTTTGGGTTTGAACCTGTGATGGCCGAAAATCTGCTCATCCGCGTGGAACGTCACCATCGTGCCACGGCGGTTCGGGGCGGCGCCAATCTTTTCGATCGGGCCATCTGGTATGCCACGTGAAAACTGCTGCATGTAGAGTTCTTTGTTCCGCGCCACTTCGACACGCATGTAGTCTGACAAGGCATTTACGACGGATGCGCCAACCCCGTGCAGACCGCCAGATGTCTGATAGGCCTTGCCGCTGAACTTACCACCCGCGTGAAGAGTGCAAAGAATAACTTCAAGCGCTGATTTGTCAGGAAACTTGGGATGCGGGTCTACCGGGATACCCCGGCCATTATCGCGGATCGTGACAGAATAATCTTCGTTCAGCTCGACCTCAAGCCGGTTGGCGTGCCCGGCGACAGCCTCGTCCATGGAGTTATCGAGCACCTCGGCCACCAGATGGTGCAACGCACGTTCATCGGTGCCACCGATGTACATACCGGGGCGTTTGCGGACGGGCTCCAGCCCCTCCAGAACCTCGATAGAAGACGCGTCATATGCAGTTTCCGGTTCATTTTCCCGAAGTAGGTCGTCGGCCATGTTTTGCTGCTCTTTTATTGGCTGTTTCGAGGATAATAGAACATCCCATTGGGGCAAGCCATGTGATTTTCACAAAATATGCTGTTTTACGGCGCTATGCCCATAGGTAAATGCATTCTTTTATGTTTTGCTTGGCGCGTTCACACTCCAAAGCAAGACTCCACCGAAATGGACCTTCAGAAATCTACGTTTCTCTGTCGCTAGAAGGGCGCACCAGGCAGAGTTGCCAGAAACCGATCAAGGTCTGCGAAGTGGCGCTGGCCGGGTCGGATTGAACGGATCGAAAGGTTTTTTCGGGACCGGCCGACCTCTGGGCGGCAATGGTGAACGTGGACGCGGTGGAATCTGCGTTCGTGGGGGTGGAAACGGCCTTAAACCTGAATTTGGCGGAGGACCGAATTTATACGGTCCCATTCCCGGACCCGCACCGCCACCGGGAGGAGAACCACCAGTGGGTGGGCGCCCCCGCGCACCGCCGCCGCGTCGTGCGCAGGAATCAAGAAGCTGCTGCGCACCCTGCATTAATCCGGGTGGCATGTGAGCGAGAGGCCCCATTCCTGACCCGATAGAGATTGCCAGGGAACCGAGACCGCATAGCAGTTGCCGGGCGCGCAAACTGAGAGAGGATTGTTGCGCATTTAAGTCAGTAGTTTCAGCGCCTCCCTGATGTGAGCCGTCCTCCATCTGGTCCTGTGTTCTGCCCGTAACCACGTCTATACCCCACCAGCCGACAGTGGGTGTGTTCCCAAGCGTGACTGGCCGGGTGGGAACAATCACCGCCATATTTGCAGCCATGTCGGTGTTCAGTCGCGTCAACGCTTCGTCTGACAAGGAAAGCCCGTTTTGCATTGCAACGTCAGCAGGGGCTAGTGTGTTGACCTCTATCTGATCGGATGCTGCGACATTAAACACGTCTCCGACGCTGATGCTTGTCATCGGTCCGTCTGCAATTGCCCACGCGGTTAACGCAACGGTCAAACGTTCGACTTCGTGATCAAGAATGCCGTCAAAAACCCGTTCATAAGGGCCAATCGCATCTGCGTCCTTTGCGATTACGCGTCGCGATTTCAGCGCATGGTCAATTGCAAAGGCACTTGGTGGGCCATCGGCGTCCTCTGGGTCGCTGCCAATATAGGTCAGGAACATGAGGTTTGGTCCAGACGGGTAAGAGATGATATCTGTCATGTCAAAGCTCATAGAAGGCACCGTTTCCCGAAGATAGCCGTAGAAATCTAGGATCAAAGCGCCGGCAGCAGCCGAAGCGCGGTTCGGGTCATTACTGGTCAAAGCCTCCATCCGTCTATGCTGCAGGCTTGCTGGCGAGAACCCTGTGGTAACGGTAAAGGCGCGCAGCGTGTCTGCCCAGTCTGCCTCTACCGCAGGCAGTTCCGCGTAACTTGGGTTTCCGGCGATCCGTGCAGCGTGACCTATCCGGTCATAAACTTCATGGCGAACCGTTTGCATCGCACCTGTGGGGTCAACGAATGTCAAAGACAGCCATTCTGCAACCAATTCGGTCGGTTGCTCATTTGACAGCGCTGTTGACAGGGAGTTCAGACCGCCAAAAAGTCCGCCGCCACCGCTGCTTCCGCTATCGGCTTCTACTTCGACGACCAGTTCTACCGGCTCCCCTTCAATCCTTTGGTCGCCAGCAATAAGAACGGGTGTGAAACTATCGTTTACGCCCTGTGCGAAGGTTGTCACGCCGCTTTGACCGGGTTGTTCGTGTATCAGAAGGAAGGCGGTCCCCGAGATATCTGCGGTAAGGGCTGAAAACGAAAAGTTTGTGTGCGTTGTTGGTACGCCATCCTTGACGGTTTCCGTATCAAGCGAGATTTCGACGCGATGAAATGCGGTTTCAGGAAGCTTTTCGACGGAACCGGATTGTTCGCAATGCGTTTCTCCGATTGGCCCGGCGAATGCTGGGTCAAAGTCTGTCCATCCTTCCGCATCGCGCATCTGAACCCAGATATGATCGGATACTGTTTCGCGAAGTTCGTCCTGAACAGAAGGGGAATCTTGGTTAAATATAACATTGGCACCAGTCAAATGCTCTTCGACAAAGATGTAGGTCGCTGATACCCGATCTGCGAACTGATCAATAACTGCTGTTTCGCCCTCTTCGACAAAAATCTCCAGGTTCGGCGACTCTTCCAGAGATACCGTTGGGTTTGCGATTGAGGCGATAAGTGCCTCTGACTTGTCTACGCCAAGGCGACATTGCGCCAGCCGTGTCTCAAACCCTGCGTCACGCAGCAGATTGGAAAGCAGCAGGCTTTGGTCGTAACTATTCCCTGCGCGACTTTGAAGCGCACCATTTGCGCCACGCAAAACACCGGGGTAGGCGTGAAACGCAACATTCTCAGCAACAAATTTATAAAGTGATTCTGGTTCCGCAGAGTGTTCTTGTAATACATCCTCAATCGACAAAATCTGAGGTTGCAAAGCAGCGTCGCCCGAAGTTTGTGCCAATCCCGAACCGCCCGAATTCACAAAGCAGAACATTGCAAACATCAACGGGTGTTTCAGAGAGTGAATACGCAAGGTGCTTTCCTTCTGGATGTTCGGTTGGGGGCCCTAATTAAAGTTTCTATAGTCTTCATGCTAACATTCCGGCGCATGTCCGATAACCCTGTAATAAGAGTGGCGTGAGTTGCAGGTCTCTCAACTTATCATTTGAATTCCGCATTTTTGACCACGCCTCCTTAAAAATCTCATTGGTTTCTGTTCACGAAATCTATCACATCCGCAAAGGTCTGTTCGTTTGGATAACGTGCCTGCCCTGCGCGCGCGACTTGCATCGCCAAATCCAGATTGCCTGAGTTGGCAGAATCCACCGCCCAGTTTGCATAGATCACCCGCAAATTTTGGTTCAGGTTGTCATTGGCACCGAAGATGGAAATCGTGGTTTCAAATGTTTCCACAGCCCCTTGGCTGTCACCTGCTTCATAGGCGCTTAAAGCCGCCTGATTGCCAATTGATTGGCCTTGTTGTTCAAGCCGGGTCAGATTTGGGTAGTTGTTCAGCGCATCGACCAAAAACCGCATTGCGCGCACGGTATCCCCGGTTGCAAGTATAGCCTCGGCCTGCTGACCATAGGTATAGGCTAGCAAATCTTCGGAGTCCGAATTTGGGTTGGCACCGTAAAGTACGTGGGCCGCGGACAGCGCATTTTCAAAATCGCCCGCTTCAATCGCGGTGATTGCCGTGTTGTGGAACACATTTGTCAGAATGCCCGCCAGATCCGGGCCACTTCCGTGTTCACGCGTTAAGCGCTCAAGCGTTTCAAGCACCGCATCGCTTTGTTGTCGTGAAACGGCGTCCATAGCAAAATTCTGGAATGCAACACGCAGATTATTGATGGTGCGTTCGTTTTCCTCCCACCTGTAATGAGCGGATGCCAGAACAAGCCCTTCGTCAAAACGCGCCCCATTGATGGCATCAACGACAGCATTTCCAAGTAAGATACTTGCGACACTACGCAACTCGGCAGCGTCCTCAGGATGTTCAGCGCTTTCTGCATCGACCCATGCAACAGTGTCTTGCGCGTTCTCCGGCGTGAACCTGCTGCGTAAATCTTCCTGATAAACATACGTGATATTCTGGCTGGCAGCTTCGAGCGATGGGTCGCGCAACAAAGCCTGCCTGTAGTGATGGCGGGCGTCTTCCCATTGCTGCTGTTCGGTAAAAGTACCCGCAAGCCTGAAATGCGCGTTGATGAGTAATGTTACAGCGTCTTCTGGCGTGGTTTCAGAGTCTGCAAGGTCGGTCAGAAATTCGAGCGATTCAGCTACCAACCCCTTGCTCTCCATCGCAGTTGCCCATTCATCAGCCGCATAGATCAACGTGCCAGCAACGCGTGTGTCGAGCGGACTGTTGGTATAAGCGTCGTATGCTCGTGCAAAGGCGCGCCCATGATCGCCCGCCTTAATCAATGACGTGATCAAATTGTACTGACTACCCGCCGCTCGATCCGCCCCGAGGGCCGGGTAGGGCTGGCCTGCGCCAATTGGTTCAGCGGTAAAGCGCGCGGTAACCGCGCTGGTTAGTCCGGGTTCAGCATCTTCAAACCCCTCGTCCAGTGAAACAACCAAACGTGCCGCTGCAGGTATCGGGTCGTCTGCGTGTGAATTGGCTGGCAGCGCAATCTCCGCTCCGCCTGTTTCGTTGAAGCACAAAAGACGGGCGTCAGTGTCATGCAAAACGACCGTTGCTGTTTGTAACAGAAATACTGGTTTGGAGGCACCCGGTACGGTTTCATCCGCCTGCAGCAAACAACGGGTATTGAAATCACTAAACTCCAGCAAACGTACCTGAGTAGGTGCGCCGCCAACCCGGATGTCGTGAATGCCATAGCCGATCCACGTCGGGCGAGACCGCACATCGAATGTATCGCTTCCAAGGCCCAGGTAACTGGGGTTGTTTTCACCTACCAGCGAGGATCGAGAGTGATATGAGGGCCTTTGGACCGGGGTCGTCGGATTTGCTGGTTCCATACGATTTGCGATTAAATGTGCGACGCTTGCGTAACCACCTTCTGCGCGCAGATCGACACCATGATCACGTGTCGTTATTTGGTTGCCAATCAATACAAGCGGGTCAGCCGTGCGCGATGATATCCCCACGGACACATTTTCTATGACGCTGCCCGTCATCGTAATAGACGCGACGTTTGCCTGAATACCCCGATTGCCGTCGGAAAATGTGCTGTTTGTCAGTATAAAGTAACTGGAATTCGCTGTTACAGCGGTATCGAATTGCGTGACAGTCAAACGGTCCATGATCACAGGGTAGGAATCTTCCAGCAATATCCCGGCTCCAGACAAGGAAAGATTGTCCAGTCTAAGGCCCTGTGCGCGTTTGAAATTCAGCGTTGAACCGTCAGTGCTGCGAATTGTGCCGCCGCCGGTCAGGCGAAGATTGCTCTGTGATATCTCGCCAAGTGTCGCGTCGATATCCAATGTGCCCGGAATAATGATTTCACTTTGCTCCGCGTCCGACACTGTAGCGAGCGCGGCAAGAATATCCTGCACAGTTGCAGTCTGTGGCAGTGTTTCACGAACAATTTCTTGCGCTTTGTAAACGTTGTTATTTTGCGAGAAATGCACAGGTGATTGTTCTGCAAAGATGGCCTCACCAATCGGACGAAGAACATTGTTGATTTCTACGACACCAAGCACCCCACGCGCCGGACGGGGAAATACCGCGCGGCGGCGGCTGACACTGACCGGCTCGTAAGCGTCGGAATCCAGAATTTCTGCTTCAATTTCGGTAAAGCCGGGTGAATTGCCTGTTGCCTCTACGACATTTATCCGAAAACCAAAGAAATCCAGCTCGGGGTCGATGGCAATTTCATTCATTAGCGGATCGGCATCTAATTCAAAACTTTCAATGACATACCCGGTGTGCCCAAGCAGACTGAAGGTGAACTTTACAAGCCGCGCTTCGGATTGCAGGTGGTGCAGTGTGAATTTGTCGGTGCGCATGGGCCGCTGCCCCATCACCTGCATATGTTCATATTCCGGGGGATCTATGAATTCCCACTGGAAATAGTCACCGTCCATGCCGTCGTAGACATGCCACGGCCAACGCTGGTCAGACTGCCCAGCCCCGAAAATGTGATACATGTGATAGCTGGTCGTGGTCGCGTCCAGCCCTTCGACCTCTCGCAACGGGCGTGTTTCGGCGTGGCGAACAAACAGGTTGCTTGCGCCGCTTGGTTCTACCCAACCTTCAACGACAGAGTATCCTTCTTCGCCAGGTGGACCTGAATAAAGTGTCAGATTATCAAAGTCATCGAGCACTATCGCGTCAACGAAGCCATCAATAATTCCATCACCGTGGGCAAGTGTGTTTGTAGCGAGGTTTATTGCATCCGCGCCGCTAAGCAGGAGCTCTGCGCCATCAGAGGCACTGAAGCCGACAAAGCCTCCGATAACTGAAACATCGCGCACAACCATCGTGCCAAACCCTTCGGCAGACAGGCCAATGTCAAACCCATCAATGATCAGGTTTTCAACTTCGGTTTCCGGCCCCATGACCAGCCCGGCTCCACGCACCGTGTATCCGTGCGCCATCGCAATGCTCGCGCGCTTCGCAGGTCCGCTTAGCCGATCACCATTACCAGACAGGGGTGGCAAAGGTTCTGTCATGGTCAGAACGGGGCTTGGCCCGTAGCCTTCGACGGATATCACGATATTGTCGGCGCGCATTTCACCAACAGGGCCATTAATTAAAACGCGATCTGACCCTACAGGGCGGTTAGCTCCCGAAGCGTAGTTCAAAGCCTCTCGCAACGTGATAACGCCGTCAGCTGCGGAAGGCCGGTCGTCTGTGACTGTCACAGGAATTATTGTCGGGCGCGTGACGAGTTCCGCAGCAATATTTATTGGGGTCTCATCTTGCTGAAAGGCGTGCGAAAACACATCGTATCCTGGCTTCACAAGTCTGAGTTCAGAAAGACCGGCTCCTGTGGATAGGGCGACATCTGCGGGAGTGACCCCGACCACAGCCCCATTCAGGAAAATCGTCGCACCGCTTGGTTCCGAACTGACAGGAATTGAAAGGCGTTCCTGCGCAGAAACTTGGGTGGCAAGGGAAACAACGACGATGGAAAGAATGAGTAAAGAACGTTTCATCTCAGCAGGTTCCCCAATCTTGACATGCCGCCAGGGCCTTTCCGCTCTGCAGGAGTGGGCTGTGCCGGTGCCGTGCTTGGCCGCGGCGATCCACCTGCAAAACCGCTTATTCCACTCGGCTGACGACCCGGCGGTGCTGGGCGGGGCGGGGGGTTAAGTTGTGCTGCAGGGGGTGCAACAGGCGGTGGTGTTGAAATCTGTTCCCGGAACAGGAACCGAAGCCTGTCGCTTGTGCGATTCCGGAACCCTTCACGCTGTCGCAGGTTTTCGCGTAGCAAGGCATGTGGATCGCCCTCGTTGCCAACACTTGGTCCTGTGGCGGGTTCGCCCCAGGGTGCGGTGTCTTCGTCGTAGAGGCGATTATAACCGTTTAGGAAAACGTCTTCTTCATCGAGCCACTGATTTCTCACCTCTTCCGGCAGGATTTCATGCGCAAACCGGGAGTTTCGTTTAAAAGCGGATTCTTCGGCTCTTTGGCGCGCCTCAATTTCTGCAATTCTTGCGCGTCGATCACGTGCTTCCTCTTCCCTTTCGAGGTCCCTTTCGCGTCTGCGTTCACTTGGTGTGTAGACGGGTTCTCTGCGGTTCTCGGTTGCGTTGTTGCCAGCGGACCCGGTGCTTGGCTCCGATCCGCCAGAGCCGCCTTGGTCATTGTTGTCCACGTTACCGCTATTGTCTTCATCAGAAGCGCGGCCGATCTCGTCTTCGACTTCATCTTTGAAAATGCTGGTGACGTTGTCCCAGATCTTCGCAATGCTATCGAATAAACCCTCTGTCGGTTCCACATCTGCGCCGATCCCACCATTTCCGGATGGAATTGCGCCGGTTGTATCGCGGAAAGTGAAAGGATCTCCCGCCGCATATTCATAGGGCAGCGGAGAGGCCAGTGGACCAAATGGTTCTGGCGAAAGGAACTGGCCGATCTCAGGGTCCATCGCGCGGATCGCGGTCAGATAAAGTCCCGACGCCGGATCAAAAAGCATTCCGTCAAGTTGGGGTTGTGGAATATCTGGCGTGCGCATGACACCTTCGTTAAGGAATTCGGGCATACCAAATGCTGACAGAAAGATGCGTGTGCCAAACTTTCCATCCGAACCGATGTAGGCCAGTGGCCCACCGCCAAAGTCAAGCGCAAGCAACTCAAGACCAGCTTCGGAAACGCGTGCAACGGGCACATTGTTTGGGTCCAGGATGTGTTCAGCCGCTGGTTCACCGTTTCGATAAACGCCGGTAATCGTACCTCCGTCATAGATGATATCATCGGCACGTCCGTCACCACGTAAGGCAACCACACGTCCTTGTCCGTCGCGCAGCAATTTAGTTGTCGTGCCGTTCCACTCAACGGTGGAAACAAGTCCAAACGGATCGCGCACTATCGTCCGGTCGTTCAGTACGGTAACCCGCCCGTCAGGATCAAGCGTTGCGAGCGAGGCATCTTCCGCGTGGGTTGGCAGCCACGGGCTTGACTGACCAGCGGAAAGCCTCGCACCCGCTTCATCAAAGCTAAACTCTTCTTTACGCAGTTCTGGTGAACCTGAATCGCCAAGTCCACCTTGGGAAACAGAGGTGATGCGGCCAGCTTCGTTTCGCTCAATCCTTTGCGGATCGCCAAACAAAGGCTCATCAATGGCAGCGGCGCGGCCGTTTTCAAAACGAATACGTCTGTCGAGCAGAGTTTGCCCGCCCCCCTTGGCGGTAACACGGAAAGCCGAGTCCGGCGCACCAGAGATTGGCAGCATGTATTCAACTACGGCGTCACCCATGGTTGCCGATAAAATTGCGCCCTCAGCCGAATAAACTAGCCTGATGGTATCGCGTCCGACGGCAACAACAACGGTTGAGTCATCCGGGTAACTGAATGTGGATGCTGTGCCACTTGGCAGTACCCTTTCCACCAATCGCCCCTGATCATCATAGCGGCGGGTTATCGAATAGGAGTCACTGTCAGCAATGCTAAGGCGGTCTTCAATTGGGGCGGCACCCTCGTAACGGCGGCTCCATGTGGTTTCATCCCTGCTGTGAGCGATCATCCGGTCAACGCTGTCGTAGGTGTATGTACGTTCCGCGGATTGTGCGTCAAAAGTTGCGACTTCGTTTGCCAATCTGCCATAGCCGTCACGTGTGGAAACTGTTTGTACCCCACGTCCATCGGTCCGTGTTTCAACCAGCCCTTCGCGCCGGAACTGCTGTGATGCGAAACCATACATCTGCACCACTGCTTGTTGCTCATCAGATTGATAAACAACTGAAAAAATGCTTTTCCCGTTGCGGGAAACTTCGGTCAGACGGGCCGCTTCATCAAGGGACGTTTGCCAGGTTGATCCATCGTTGCTTTCAAAACCGGTCACGCGCCCCATCAGATCGCGCTCCGTTGACACCGGATAAAGAGCAGCGCTTCTGAGGCCAACAGAAACAGTGCTGTCACCGCCGGGTAAAACAACCTTTTCCGTATCGTTTAGAGCTACTGCAATTGCGCTCAGGTCCCCGTCTTGCCCGCGTTGCAGGGAGATTTCCTGAACAACAGTCCCATTGTTAAAAACGGTCCGCGTGGCGTGGCGACCTTCATCGTCGTATGAGACACGAATAATGTCGCCGGATTGTGTAGCGGTTTCGATCCGCCTGCCAAACCCATCGTATCGGTGCGCGTGCGACCATCCCAAGCCCGACTCTGATATCAAGCGGCCTTCCACATCATAGGCAAACCGGCGTTCTTCGCCATCCGGCATAACCTCACGAACGGTTCGGCCGAGCAGGTCAATCTCGCGTGACCAGTTTCCGGTGGGGTCAGTTGCGCCAATCGCCCTGCCAAAGGTGTCGTAGCTGTAGGTTTCGACAATCGGCTCACCTGCATCCGCCCAGCGCCGGGTTTCCACAAGCCGGCCAAAACCGTCATAGACAAACTCTGCAGCTTTCTGGCCGTCGCGGTGTTCAGCGATGATCCGGTCAAAGGCATCATACTCAAACGACCGGTCCGGGCGGCCTGCCAGTGTGACACGCACCATTCGCCCAAGTGCGTCGCGTTCGATACCAATATAGCTGCTATCACCCACTTCAGCCCCGATAAGGCCGCCGTTTTCGTCCCAGTCATAGGTCGCGCTGGTCGTTTGCCTGCCTTGCGTATCAATCTCGGTGACTTGTGCTAGGTATCCTTGGTCAGAGTAGGTGTAGCGCGTCATGCTTCCGTCTGGACGGCGGGTTTCCGCACGTGCGCCGCTTGCAGTCCAGACATGGCTTGTGACGCCTGCGTCATCCGCTCTGGTTTCCTGAATCATCCGGCCTAGTGACTGATCAGTTAAACCATCTTGGTTCACGTCGCCAAGCGGCTGGTTGCCTGCGCTGATACCAAAAGCGCTCAGCGCAGCAGAGGCCCCAGCGCCCGCTTCTTCATAGTCAAAAATCCGTGTAATCCTGCGCTTGGCCTCAATCTCAGCCATGTCGCTGGGGATCGCTCCGATGAAGGGTCCAAAGAACGCCTTTTGCTGGCCAAAAACCGGTTCAGTCTCGACAACCCAGTGAACAGGTTGCTGGTCACTTCCGGGCTCTGGCGTGCGTGTTTCGATCGTCAGATTGGCGGCCGGGCCTGCGGTTGTCGTGAACGACGCGCCAGACGCGTAGATGCGCCCTGCTGGTTTGCCTGATGCGTCATAGAGCAGGTCGGTCATGATGTTTTCCGCATCGGGCATGATGTAAGTGGTGGCTTCATGCCGCCCGTCACGCGCGAAAAGATGAAGCTCCGCTGCGCGGCCCTCTGCCTGCAAGCGCGTCGTGAAGAGCTCTGCGCCATTTGTGGTCTGACGACCGTATTCAAAATTCTCAAAAAGGGTGCCAGTGCGTTGCGAGACCACCCGGTCAAAGCTGGCACCATCCGCTTCTTCACCATATTGAATTTCGAGGGATGGCTGTTGGTCTATGCCCCACGCAAGCCAGACCTGCGTTATGTTATGGCGCAGTTCCTGCGGGGCCTCTTCGCCGCCGCCGCGATAGACATAGCGGGTTTCGTTCAGCGCTGTACCAGTCTCTGTATTCAGGTCATATTTCGAATAGAGGTTTCCATCCTGATCATGGGCAAACCCCACGGCTGTGCCGTCGGGTGCGTCCACACGCACAAGGTATCCGCGATCCCCGTCATAGGTATAGCGCGCTTCAGCCCCGTTTCCGTCAACGACACGAACCAGCCGCCCCTGCAGATCATAGTCGAAATCCAGTCGCGCCCCACCAGCCGCCACTACATGTTCGAGCCGTGACTGATCTTCCAATCCGGTTTCTGGAACAAACGTATAGATCATGCCGTCGCGCGTCCGGATGACACGATCTTCAGCGCTGATCTTTAGCCGTGCCCCATCGGCGCTTTGAAACAGTGCCCCTTCGGTCGGGCGGAAATACTCATGCCCGCCATTTTCATCCCGAAGCCGCCAGCCGTCATCATCACGCACCAGTGCAAGCTGGTAGTTATGCACCCAACCATGCCCCATGCTGGTATGCACGGGTGACTGGCTGCGGTAGGTGCGCTGGAAACGCCAGCCCAGCCCAAGCGGCGCAGGCGCGCGCAAATCGACCGAGGTTTCGTAGAACTCCCCCGACGCCAGATAGACCGGATCTTCGCTGGAAGGGGGGTCGCCATATGTCGGGTCTGTCATACGTGGTGTGCCGTCGTCAGGCGGTGGCCCGTCAAAACCGTCATAGGCACGCTCAGCGAAATCCCGGATGTTATTTACGTTCTGACGCGCGAGTTCCTGCGCGCGCTCACGTGAAATTCTGGTGAAAATAGCGGGTCGCGTCGTGTCAGGTGCGTCTTCGGTAACGCATTCGTCTGGTCTGCCGCTGTTGTCGCCATAGCGCCGCATCATCGCGATCATTTCGGCAACCCAGCGAATGCGACCAGTTATACCGGCGCGGGGTATTGGTTCGCCCGCGCGGCTGAAGGCAAGCTCTGCCCGTGTCACAAAATCCTTGTAAACGACAGTCCCTGAAATTGTTGTGGCCTGATTCTCTTCGTCACCAAAGGTAATGTTGAAGCCATATTCACCCCATTGCGGCGGGCATTGTGGAAACCGGACATGGTAGCTGCCACCCGCAACTTGCACGGCGTGATCTTCATAATAGCGACGTCGTTCGCTGTTAGGGTCATCATAGTTCAGCGGGCGCATCGCGCTGTATGATCGATCTGCAAATGTACCACGCACAAAAACATCACCGATGTCATACCCGGCCAAGGCCTGATCGACGGTGGGTGCACGCATTATTCCCTCAAACGCGCCACCTTGTTGGATAATCTGTACAACGCCGCCATCATGTTCGTAGTAGGTCTCGCCGTCAGCAAGGTCTTCTTTTCTCACAACAACTGTTTGTCTTTCGCGGTAACGCTCTCCGTTTTCTGTGATGGCGCGTAGTTCAAAATGATAAGTACCGGGTTCCGTGAAAGTTATTTTGCGGCGGCCTTCGTTCTGCCCAACGAGTTCGCCGGTGCCGATGATCTCTTGCCCGTCTTGCAGAACGCCAGCCCGGCGTACGTCACCTCCGGGGACATTTGCCCTTACAGTGACTTCAACCGGGGCGGCCCCGCTTGTTGGCGCAACGGTGAACCTCAGGCGCGGCGCGTCATCGACAGTTACCATGCGTGCGGCGCGCGCGCGATTTCCGTCATTCCCTCGTATTTCGAGGCGGGCAAGATACCGGCCCGGTCGACTGTAAGTGTGTGAGATCGTTTGAAAGGGCAGGACCCTTACGATTTCCCCATCGCCAAAATTCAGGCGTGCAGCACGGGCAGTGAAGGGCAGGCTGTCTCCGCCAATCCGAAAGGTTGCGGTGTGCGGTGCATCCCCACGATTGTCGTCAACCTGCAGCAACTCTGCCGGATCTGCGGGTGTTTCCGGCATCACAGTAACGCGGGCCTGTGACGTCACACGCTGGCCGTCTTCGGTGGTCATTGTCATACGGGCGGTGAACCTGCCAGGCCGTGTATAGCTGTGGCGCGGGTTTGGCCTGATCCAGCCCCGACCCGTATGCGCGACGATCACACCGCTGCCGTCGCCGGGGTCAATCTCAACCCGGGCAATTTTCCCTCTTGGGCGTGTTTCTGCCAATAGGTTGTATCTGACGGTAAGAGGTGCCGTTCCACGAGATTCTGATGAACTGAACCGAACGACATACCCTACCTCAGCGAAGGCTGATGTTGGTAAAAGCAGGCTGCCAAAAGACGTTAGTACAACAAGAAATAAAGCTGCGAGCCACCCCAAAAAAACCTGGCCAATTACAGGGGTGGACGTTTGGTCGTTCGCTGGACGTTTCATGCTGTACCGCCAAAAAATGATTGACCACCAACAACTTACACAATGAAATAACATAGCGCTGTAGAGCGCATTTTAATTTTCCGAACGATCAACACATGATGATCGCGATCCAAACAAGGGTTTGCTGGGCGAGGTCAGACTGTGATCTTGAAGCTTAAAATGGTAAACGTTTAACAGTTTGAGTCAACAATAGCGGAGCACGAACCACCCCGTGAGGACAGCGAAATGTTTGGAAGTAGGCGCAAACTAAGGCGGAAGCATCCACATCCGGTTGGCCCGGACTGGTGCATCTTGGGCTGGCTCGCCTCTTTGAGATTGGAACATGCCTTAAGGCGCCAGATGGCCCCGGATCACTGGATGCGCGGCAAAAGCTGGTCAGCATTTGCGCATGACACGAAGCAGGACGCTGTGCTTTACCTTGCAGCCGATGGGGAGGCCGCGCTGGTTCATCTCACATGGATGCGTGAGCGTACTAAAGACTGCCCCTCAGCCACTTCTTTTAAAACTCTGGATGATGCACTGCACGACATTGCTGATGCGATTGAAAGCGGATCTAACCCAATTTATTGCCCGGTTTGTAAAAGCGACTGGTCCTTGGACGAATTTGATCCCGGCTGTTTCTGTTGCGGCGGCGGCGCATTAGTACGGGACTGCCCGGTTTGCGACGGTCGATGCGGGGCTGAGTTCAGGCGCGCGATACTGGATTCTCAGGATAGTGGTGAGGCACATTGGAACGGCAGCTGCCTTTCAAAGGACCCGTTCGTTCCCAACTAAACCCGTAAAGTGAACCCACCACCGACTGACGGATTGTTGATTGTGGAACCAGCGTTTTCTGTGGTCTGAATTATATGTGAACCAAATGGGACAGAAACGAATGAGCTGGATCAAAACAATCGCCTACACTGATGCCACCGGAAAACTCAAAACGCTTTACGACCGGGTGAAAGGCCCCGACGACAACGTCGACAACATCATGATGAGCCACAGCCTGCGTCCGCACACGATGGAGGGGCATATGGCGATCTACAAATATGTTCTGCATCACAGCGGGAACAAAATTCCGAAATGGTTTCTTGAAGCGCTTGGTGTTTGGGTCAGTGCATTGAACAAATGTGACTATTGTGTTGAACACCATTTCGCCGGAATGAAGCGGATACTGGGAAATGATCCACGCGCCGATGCAATTCGCGCCTCGATCGTGTCGGGTGATATCTCAACCGCACCACTTGATGATGCACAGAAAGAAGCAATGCACTATGCGAATGTCTTGACGAAAGACCCGTCTGCATTGACCGAAGAAAACATAAAACGCTTGCGGTCAGCCGGATTTGACGATGGTGAAATCCTCGAAATCAATCAGGTTTCCTCCTATTTCAGCTATGCAAACAGAACTGTACTTGGACTTGGGTGTTCAATTGCAGGTGACATTGTTGGCCTGTCGCCCAACAATTCTGATAACCCGGACGACTGGAACCATAGCTAGGTCAGAAAACGCCTCAAAAATAGGGAGAATTGCTGGAAATTGTTGATCCAAGTCAAAGCACGTGCCTTTGACTTCCGTCAAAGTCTTAGCCGAATTTGAAAGGAGTCGTTCATGACCGCGCGCAACGTAAGTACCACTAAATCGTCCACAGCAACAGCCGCTCCGGCTGTTACTGAGGAAGCAACCGACGCCAATATAGAGAGTTTTCCAAATGTCTCGCCTGACAAGATTCGTCAAGCTTTTGAGACCGGAACCTACCCCTATACGGAAAAGATGCGTAAGAGCGAGTACGAGGCTCAAAAAGCCCTGCTTCAGGCCGAACTGCTGAAGGTTCAGAAATGGGTGGCTGAGACCGGGCAGAAGTTCGTGCTCTTGTTTGAAGGGCGTGATGCGGCAGGTAAAGGCGGAACCATCAAAAGGTTCATGGAGCACCTTAATCCTCGGGAAGCCCGCGTTGTTGCGCTGAACAAACCGACCGATAAGGAACGTGGTGAATGGTATTTCCAACGCTACATTCAACACCTGCCTACCGAAGGTGAAATGGTGTTTTATGACCGTAGTTGGTACAACCGCGCGGGTGTCGAGCGCGTGATGAACTTTTGCAGTCCAAATGAATATCTGGAGTTTATGCGCCAGACACCAGAGTTTGAGCGGATGCTCACACGCTCTGGTATCAGGCTTTACAAGTACTGGTTTTCTGTCACGCAGAAGGAACAAAAGGCCCGCTTTGACAGCCGCAAAACCGACCCGTTAAAGCGCTGGAAGCTGAGCCCGATTGATCAGGCGTCGCTTGCCAAATGGGATGACTACGCCGAAGCAAAAGAGGCGATGTTCTTTTACACAGATACGGCGGATGCGCCTTGGACGATTATCAAGTCAAATGATAAAAAGCGTGCGCGCCTGAATTGTATGCGGCACTTTCTGTCAACGCTTGACTACCCTGATAAAGATGAAAGCGTTGTGGGTTCACCCGATCCGCTGATCGTCGGACGCGCAAGCCATGTTGTGCACGGGTCCGATCATATTCTGGGCGCGTCGCTGCACCCGGAAAACCGTAGAAACAGATCTTGATCTTGAGCCGGGCCTTTCAGAAATGAAGGGCCCGTATTCATTGGTAGAAGTTAGCTAAGCCAAATTGCTGTTGCGCGTCCTTACGGGCGGAGCGTATCTCATACTTGCCGCCGGGGTTTTTCTGCCCTAAGCGGGTTTGATGAGCACTCCATCCCCATATCGCGAAGATGCCAAAAAGCTATTGGTCTTGGGCTTTCCGCTGATCCTGAGCAATCTGGCCCAGATGGCGATTACCGTGACCGATACGATCATGCTGGGTTGGTACAGCATCGAAGCGCTTGCCTCCATAACGCTGATGGGCACGATGATTTTCCTGTTCTTCATCGTTGGGTCCGGTTTTGCCTTTGCGGTGATGCCCCTTGTTGCCGAAGCGGCGCAGCGTAGTGATGACGTTCATATCCGGCGCGTTACCCGAATGGGAATGTGGCTATCGGTTCTGTACTTTTTTTGCATCGTATCGCTGCTCTTCTGGTCAGAGACGTTGCTGACTCTGCTAGGGCAGGATCCGGAAATTTCCGCCATTGCACAAAGCTATTCGCGTATCGCCGCCTGGGGGACATTGGGTGCCCTTCTGGTCATGGTTCTGCAATCTTACCTATCGGCGCTTGAACTGACTAAAGTTGTGCTTTGGGCGACGATTTCGGCTGCGGTGATGAATGGTTTTGCCAACTATGTTTTGATATTCGGAAACTGGGGTGCGCCTGAACTGGGTGTACGCGGTGCGGCTATCGCCTCTGTGCTTTCTGTTTTGGTGTCGCTGGTATTTCTGTCGTTCTATGCGGTGTACAAAAAACCAGAACACGCCCTGTTCCAAAGGGTTTGGCGTCCTGACTGGGAAGCGATGGGAACAGTCTTTCGTCTGGGTTGGCCGATTGGCATGACAAGCCTTGCTGAAACGGGTTTGTTTGCGGCGACCTCTGTAATGATGGGCTGGATCGGAAAAATACCGCTTGCCGCACATGGTATCGCGCTTCAGCTTAGCGCGATCACCTTCATGGTGCATGTCGGTCTGTCAAATGCTGCAACCGTTCGCGCAGGGCGCGCGCTGGGCCGCAAGGACGAGGCTGGGTTAAGGCAGGGCGCGAAAGTCGCTATTTCCATGTCTGTGACCATGGCGATTTTGACAATCATCCTGTTCCTGAGCCTGCCAGAGTTTCTAATCGGGTTGTTTCTCGACTCAGAAGATCCGGAACGCGGCAACATTGTTGCAGTTGGTGCTGGCCTTCTGGCAGTTGCTGCGGTTTTTCAGTTTGCCGACGGGGCGCAGGTTATGGGCCTGTCGCTGCTTCGGGGGGTGCAGGATACGCGTGTGCCGATGATCTATGCCGCCGTGAGTTACTGGTTGATCGGCATGCCCGCGAGTTACATTCTCGGGTTTAAATTTGATTTTGGCGGCGTTGGAATCTGGGCCGGGCTCGTCTGTGGCCTTGCCGTTGCCGGGATGTTTATGATGGCGCGGTTCTGGGGCCGTTCGGTGCGGATCGGCGCACATTAAGCCAGACTAGGCCGGGCTATTCTTCATGCTCTTTCATCAGGCGGTCCGCTTTTTTGCGCACCAGAACGGATCGCAGATCATGCATCGCAAGCAGCAAAGCGTCTGTTACGTCCTCAAGCTGTTCGTCCGTTGCGCGTGACTGGGCCCATTGCGTTGTAAGGTTCATATGGTCAACGGCACGGTGAATATCATCGACATCCCGTTCTGCCAGCAGTTCGATCCGGTCTTCCATCCACTCTTGGATGATTTCCATATCGTCATCTGAAAGGATGCGGTCTCCATGGGCTTTGATCTCGCCGTTCTTGACGTTCACAACGGCAATCTGGTCCATGTCAATCCGACGCTGCCTGTTTTCCGTATCAATACGGAAAACAAGTGCGCCGTTTTCGCGAACTCGGAAATAATACTCTGGCAGCTCTCCGGCCATCTAGCCCTCTTACTTCAATCCCTGACAAAACTGCTGGATGCGGGTGCAGGCCTCTTTCAGCGCGTCATCAGAGGTAGCGTAGCTGACGCGGAAGTTCGGGGAAACCCCGAAGGCGGCTCCAAAGACCACCGCAACACCAGTTTCTTCCAAAAGTGCGGTGGCGAAGGTCTCGTCGTCGGGAACCATGGTGCCGGCAGGTGTTGTCTTGCCGATGCAGTCTTTGATGGATGGGTAAACATAGAATGCACCTTCCGGTTTCGGGCATGAAATGCCGGGGGCTGCGTTCAGCATGTCGACCACCATATTGCGACGGCGCACAAATGTGGCGTTATTGGCGGCAATAAATTCCTGTGTGCCATTCAGCGCCTCGACAGCGGCCCATTGGCTGACCGAACAGGGGTTGGATGTAGACTGGCTTTGGATTTTCCGCATCGCTGCAATCAATGTCTCTGGCCCGGCTGCATAGCCAATCCGCCAGCCGGTCATCGCATAGGCCTTGGAAACGCCGTTGCAGGTAAGCGTGCGATCGTAGAGCCCAGGCTCCACCTCAGCAGGGGTGCAGAACATGAAGTCGTCAAACACCAGATGTTCATACATATCATCTGTCATGACCCAGACCTGCGGGTGCCGCATCAGAACATCGGTCAGTGCCTTTAGCTCGTCCCAGCTATAGGCTGCCCCGGTCGGGTTGGACGGCGAGTTGAAGATCAGCCACTTGGTTTTTGGTGTAATCGCGGCTTCAAGCTGCGCAGCGGTCATTTTGAAATCAGTTTCAATACCCGCCTCAACCGTCACCGGTTCGCCGCCTGCCAGCAACACCATGTCCGGATAGCTCACCCAGTACGGGGCAGGGATGATCACCTCGTCACCCGGGTTCAATGTTGCCATCAGGGCGTTGTAAAGGATCTGCTTGCCACCGGTTCCAACGCTAACCTGCTTGGGCGAATAGTTTAACCCGTTGTCGCGCTTGAGCTTGTCACAGATCGCCTGTTTCAACTCGATAATGCCGTCAGGCGCCGTGTAGCGGGTCTTGCCTTCATCTATCGCGCGCTTTCCGGCTTCGCGAATATTCTCAGGTGTGTCGAAATCCGGCTCACCGGCACCAAGACCGATAACGTCACGCCCCGCCGCTCTTAGTTCTTGTGCCTTGGTCGTTACAGCAATGGTGGGCGACGGTTTGACGCGCGACAGAGTGTCGGAAAGGAAGGACATATCGGTCTCCGGTTTGTATATTCCGGTCCCATGTCATAGGGTGCGCGCAAATCCCAATCAAGCCTATAACCCATAAAGTGAGTTGAAAATGAGCATAGCTGAAACAAACTGGTACAGCGAAGAATCCGCAACGCTTGGAGACCGGATTGCTGGGGCTCGTGAAATGGCCGGAACGTCTCAGGAAGATTTGTCAAAACGGCTTGGTGTAAAGCTTAAGACCATCCGCGCATGGGAACAGGACCTGAGCGAGCCACGCGCAAACAAGATTCAGATGCTTGCAGGGATGCTGAATGTTTCGATCATGTGGCTGATGAATGGCGAAGGTGATGGCGTAGAAGCGCCGGTTGACGAAGTTTACCTGACCGCAGACGTCAATGACCTGTTGACTGAAATGCGCCAGATGAAAACACAGATTTCCCAAACGGCAGAGCGACTCGGCCACTTGGAAAAGCGGCTTCGCACCGCACTAAAAGAACCATCTGAATGAGCGAAACTGCAGAAACCCGGCTGAAACGGTTGAAAATGCGTTCCTCGCGACGAGGCATAAAAGAGATGGACCTGATCCTCGGGGCCTATTCGCATTCAGAGCTTCCCAAACTTCAGGATCCGGCTCTCGATATCTATGAGGATCTTCTGGAAGAAAACGATCATGATTTATATCAATGGGTTACCGGGCAAATGCCCACACCCGACCGTTATTTGCCGCTGATTGTGAAAATCGCAAAACACGCGAACAGGGTCTGACATTCAGCGGAAAAAACTGTGTTTTTCTAAATAATTCCAGGTTAACGGAATGTTTGGCATTTGCCGACACTCTTGTCCCCGAACGGTTATCGGCGGAGAGAGACATGAACATTCAGTCAACGGTTAGCGCCCCGGAAACTCATTTTATGGTCGGGTATCTGGACTCACTTGCACTGGTAGAGCGGCTTCATCGGCTGCTCCTTGATGTGATCAAGGATGAATTCGAACGTGTGGGCGTTCTGGAAATAAACGCGGTACAGGCATTGCTTTTGTTTAACATAGGCGACCATGAGGTCACGGCTGGCGAGCTTAAAAGCCGTGGTTATTACCAGGGCTCGAACGTTTCTTACAACCTCAAGAAACTCGTCGAGACGGGTTACATGCACCACCAAAGAAGTCAGGTTGATCGCCGCTCGGTTCGTGTGCGCCTCACGCAAAAGGGGCGCGCGGTACGCGATCTTGTTGCAAAACTGTTTGGTCGTCATGCGGACGGGCTGCAGTCAAAAGGTGTTCTAGGTCCTGAGGGGATAGAGGATATAAATACCGCCTTGCGCCGGGTGGAACGCTATTGGACCGAACAGATACGGTACATTTATTAAGTGACTCTCCCGGCTCTGCGACTCAATCAGCGTTGTTCACAGGCAATGGTGGAAGCCGGCGCTTTACCGGTGACGATTGTATGACAGACGTATTTGTCATGGCATAGGGTATGATCTTGTCGATTATGCGCTCCATGTCCCCCACGGTTTCAAGGTGCGCACGCGCAAGAAAGCAATCTTCCCCTGTTACGCGATCACATTCCGTGATTTCCGGAATGCTTCGGATAATTTCAACCACGCGGTCCAGCATGCCAGGAACAGGCCGGATGCGTAGCCAGGCCGAAATGGGCAAGCCCGCCGCCGCCGGGTCGATCAACGCGGCATATCCGGTAATCACCCCCGCCTCTTCAAGCCTTTTAACACGCTCTGCAACACTGGGCGGTGAGAGCCCGATAGAACGGGATAAATTTGCGACGGATATCCGCGCATTTTCAACAAGCATTCGGAGAATCTTTTCGTCTATCGCGTCCAGTTGGCCATTTTGATAATTAAGGCGTTTCATGAAATTTACCTTTTAACTGGTGGCAGTTTTTTTAAATTACCCTTTTGTGATCTATATAAAGCTCCGGTTTTCCCTTTCATAGTGCGGTAAATAACCGGGGAAGCAAATGACTGCGAATTCTCATCGCCTGAACAAGGCAGCAACAAGCGTTCCGCCCCATGCATGGTTCGGCATTAGTGCGGTGTTCCATTATCTTGGTCCGTCTTTTGCCGTGCTTCTCTTTCCCGCTGTCGGAGTGCTGGGTGTCGCGTGGTTTCGCATCGCGTCTGCCGCGGTGATTTTTGCGCCATTCACAAACCCATTGAAGACTATCCTGCAGGCTGATCGGCGGACACGCCTATTGTTGCTGGGCCTTGGTCTGTGTCTTGCGGTGATGAACACATCTTTCTATCTCGCGCTTGACAAATTGCCGATGAGCCTTGTCGCAGCGATGGAATTTGCTGGTACGATTGGTGTCGCGCTTTTCGGTTTGCGAACACGGCGCAACCTGGCCGCGCTCGCGCTCGCAGTGCTTGGTGTCTTTATTCTAATCGATGTGAAATGGGCTTCTGACCCGCTCGGCCTGTTCTGGGCGTCACTCAACGCGGCTCTTTTTGTTGGCTACATCATTTTGGGGCACAAAGCCGCCGAAGACGGCGCAAGCGGGGGTGTTGAAAGATTGGGTGCCGCAATGGCGATTGCGCTTATCATACTGATGCCCATAGGGTTTGTTGAAGCATTGCGTGCATTTGGAACACCCACTCTTGTACTTGCGGGTATCGGTGTTGGCTTGTGTTCCTCTGTCATACCCTATGTCTGTGATCAGCTTGCGATGTCGCGGCTGCCCCGATCTTCCTTTGCGCTTTTGCTTGCGTTGCTTCCGGCAACAGCAACGATCATTGCGGCGGTCGTTCTGGCGCAACGTCCATCTGTGCAAGACCTTATCGGTATCGCGCTGGTGATGATCGGTATCGCGGTCCACCGCCCCGCAAAAGGGTGAGCGCAAACGTGTAAGCGGTTTAAACAAGCGTCGTTAATCTTGCAGATGCGAAAGGATCATTCCTTCCAATTCCCGCAATAATTTCCGGACCATAGAGGCTTCAAAATCCTCAAAGCCGAGGGCGGCTTCGACAAAGGCATCAGGCCCTAGAATGACTTCGCTGCGAAAATAGGATGTCAGTTCGCCAATTTCGCTTTGTAGAAGGTCACCTATATCGGGTGAATCAGCCCCAATGACCAAAGCATTGATTGTGATGCCTGCAAATTGATTATCCTCTTTCACTTCGCGGGGCCGCGGCCCTGTGTTGGATGTTCCGTCACCGGAAAGGTCTAGCGTACGGCTCCAGCAATCTCTGCGCTGGGCAAGCAAAACCCCACCAAACAGCATCGCGCTGCCAAGCGCGGTTGAAGGGTCTGCCGCAACGCGCTCGGTGTTGTGCAGGCGGGCAACGACAGCGTCCAGCCGTGCCTCAGACTCAATTGCGGTCCAGTCCAGCAGCAACCTGTGGGCTGACCTGCCGCTCCATTCAAAAACGGCAAGCTCAACGGGTGTCGTGGGCATCGCCAGCAAAGCTTCTTTCACTTTTGGATCCATCAAGGCATTGGCCAGCCCGTCCAACTGCAGCCTGTATTCCCGCGCGTCAACCGATCCTGAAACATCAAGCCCCAGCGCCAGCGCCTGTCGGCAGGTGGCCATACCGGCGGTGGGTAATCCCACCCACAAAAGCAGGGCGAACACTGCAATCCAGTATTTTACCTTAACCCCCACCATGCGGAAGATGCTCCGTATCCATACCCAGCGTCATAACGCCAATTTCGCGGATGAGCTTACTTTCCATAGCCTCTTCAAACGCATGATAATTCTGCGCAAGCACAACAAACGCGCCCGGCCCGCGGATAACATCGCTCAGGTAGAATTGCTGCACTTCGGGGTCTGCCCCGCCGATGACCAGACCGTTGACCGTTACATTGTTTAGCGGAAAGGCCGAATACGCCAGATGCGGCGCGAAGCCGTCATTGTTTACCCCATCGCCCGAGACATCCAGCGTTGCACGGTCACAGCGTGGGGCTTTTGCAAACAGGCTCGCGCTATAGCCAAGCGCATATCCCATCGCGGTGGGGAACTCGCTGTGGCTGCGCTTAGCCGCAGCGATCTTTTCAGCCGCAGAAAAAAGCGCCTCTGGATCGCGAATTTCTATCCAGTCCAGCACGACCGCATGTTGATACCGCCCGCTCCATTCATAGACGGCAAGGCTCACCCAATCGCCGGGGTGGGCGAAAAACGCGTCTTGCACGTTTTCCGATAACAAAGCAGACGCCAGCCCATCGCGTTGAAGCTGATACTCTGCATCATCAACCGACGAGGAGACATCCAGCGCCAATGCCAGCGCCAGATGACAGGCGGCATTCGCCGGGCCACCCACGAACAGGGTGGCCAGTAAGGCGAAAGCCCTTACCAATGCCCCGTGTTTTCCATGCTTGCCCAGGGTTCAACCGGGGCCAGTGGATCACCGTTTTGCAAAAGCTCGACCGAGATATTATCGGGCGAGCGGATAAAGGCCATGCGCCCGTCGCGCGGGGGCCGGTTGATCACCACGCCATTGTCCTGCAAATGCTGGCACAGCGCGTAGATATCATCGCACCCATAGGCAAGATGCCCAAAATGCCGACTGTCAGAGGGCAGGCCATCGTCGCCATCCCAGTTATAGGTCAGCTCTACCGGGCAGTCCTCTTGTCCCGGTGCCGCCATGAACATCAGCGTGAACCGGCCGCCTTCGTTGTCCCAGCGGCGCGTCTCTTTCAGCCCCAGCAGTTCAAAAAACGCTTTGGTTTTGTCCAGATCCAAAACCCGGATCATTGTGTGCAGATATCGAAGTGCCATTCTGTCGCCCTGTATTGTATAAGATTGCCTTAACAAGACCCCTCAAATCGCGCTTGCGCAAGGGGGTAGCGGTCAACATCGTGTGCTCTGGGGACGGTCAAGGTGAATTTTACCCGATATTGTGGTTCCGATACCGGCTTTGCGCAGATATAGTTGCGGGCGACTCGCTATTAAATGCCACTCAATTCAGAACATCAGCGGAGGGTAGAGTGCGCCAATACCATCAGGCACTAAGAGATATACTTGATCACGGTGAAGTTTCGACAGACCGCACAGGTACGGGAACCATCGCCACCTTTGGCCATCAAAGCCGCTATAGCCTGGCCGATGGGTTTCCGCTTGTCACGACCAAGAAACTGCATCTGCGCTCTATCATTCATGAGCTGCTCTGGTTTCTTTCGGGCGACACCAACATTGGCTACCTGAAGGAAAACGGCGTTTCGATCTGGGATGAATGGGCCGATGAAAACGGCGATCTGGGTCCGGTTTACGGTCATCAATGGCGCAGCTTTCCGGCCCTTAGGGCAACCGAACAAACGCTTGAGGGTCAGCCGCTGTTCCTGGCGCGAAGCGTTGACCAGATTGCGGAACTTGTTGATAACATTAAGAAAAGCCCTGACAGCCGTCGGCTGATCGTTTCCGCGTGGAACCCGGGCGAGGTGCCTGAAATGGCGCTGCCCCCCTGTCACACGCTTTGGCAGGTACGGGTTTTGAATGGCCGGATGCACCTGCAGCTTTACCAGCGTTCTGCCGACATGTTCCTTGGGGTGCCGTTCAATATTGCGTCCTATGCTTTGCTGCTTTTGATGCTGGCCCATGTCACCGGGTATAAGCCGGGTGATTTTGTCCACACCCTTGGTGACGCGCATATCTATTCGAACCATATGGATCAGGTCAGCGAACAACTGGCCCGTACGCCAAAGCCCCTGCCGAAAATCCGCATCACACGTGATGTGAAATCGATCTTTGACTTCAAGTTTGAGGATTTCGAGGTGCTGGAGTATGACCCGGACCCCGCAATCCGCGCACCCGTGGCGGTCTGACGATGATATCTTTAATCGTGGCGCGCGCAGAAAACGGCGCGATTGGCAAAGACAACACCATCCCATGGGAGGCGCCAGAGGATCTGACATTTTTCCAGCGCGAAACGCTGGGTGGCGCGCTGATCATGGGGCGCAACACCTGGGAAAGCCTGCCGTTCAAACCCCTGAAAAGCCGCCTGAATATCGTGGTTTCAACAAAGGGGTGTGACGCGGAGAATGTGTTTTCTGACATTCAGTCCGCAATCGATTTCGCCTATTCCAAAGGCTACCGCCGCCTCTACGGCATGGGCGGTGCCGGAATTTACAAAGCTCTGTTGCCGCTCTCTGACAGACTGCTGATCACCGAAGTTTCGGTTGCGGTTGAGGGGGCTGATACGTTCTTCCCCGAAGTCGCGGAAGACGAATGGAACTGCATCGGACGGATGGTTCTGCGGGAAGGTGATCCGAGGTGTGAGTTGGTGGAGTATTTGCGGGAAAGTGGAGCGTAGTTGATCGCGGTATAGGCGATTATACAAGAGAAAATTATGCTTAAGGTGATGTGGCTATCTCGGAGAATTTCACCTAATAGTTAGCTCATGGACGAATTGGGGACAGAAGGTGAATATTTCCCAACTTGAAGATGTTTCGTCGGTTGACGTCTATTTCATTTGCCAAATGATAGATAACATAGCTCGCGAACCGTTTCCTTACTTACGCAATATAGAAGATATCTTTGGAGATGCATCTTCGCAGGCATTGACGCGCAGTTACCCCAAATTCACGGCACTCCATGTTTTTATCGAAGAAGTTATCTCAAGCGTAATCTGGGAAAAAGCGTCTTCAAGAATGGAGACACTCGAAAATGGACTTTGGGTAGACCACCTATTTGAAGCAAACAATATTAATATGGACTTCGACGAATGGAGAGGGGGTGTTGCATTCGGTTGCTCCATCGGAGAATACCTAACGTTTTTGTCTGAAGAAGGTTTCATAGACCAAGTTTGTGAAAAGGTTTCAAAGCAAGTTTTCTACATTCTGTTTTCTAATAGGAAGACACTTTCTTCATTTTCAAGCATGATTAGAGGCTATGTTCTCAATGCTGCACCTTCGTTCTCACCAGAAAAGTTTGCTGCAAACGGCAGGCTAAAACGGACAAGAATTCCCAGTTGGGCGAGAGGTGCAGTTTTTCACCGGGACAAGGGAAGATGTGTTTTATGTAAAACCGATTTGACTCGTTTGTTTAGTCAAAAAGAAAAAATCCACTATGATCACATAGTGCCTTTAGCACTTGGTGGAATGAACTGTGTTACCAATCTTCAACTTACTTGTGAAAATTGTAATTTGAGGAAAGGCTCCAGAAATACTGACACTTCGTTCGAGTACGAAGTCTGGTATAATTATTAGATTCCAAAAATGATCTGACACAGTCAGATCATAGGCCCACCCCCGTGGGGGGCGTGGGCGGGCCTGTTGCGGCGGATAGGCTGGATTTGCCATGTGTGTTTTCGGGTCGCGTGGCGCTGTGCACCCCCAAAATCCCCCGGTTTAAACTCTTTAAAAAGTTGCAAATCCGGGTGTTCACAGCATTAAAAAGATTAAAGAACAGACGACATTCAGGCAAAGCCAGCATCTGGTTCAGACGTCAAAGGGCAGGCGTTTTTCATCGGGAAATCCAGCATCTTTTCGAAATTCACCGTTCAATACTAATGCAACTGCCCTTCGGGTGTTCTATGCATTGTGCAAAGACACAATTGCAGACCGGAGTTTTTGCAATATGACATCTGCCGCGATACTTGAGAAATTGATTGCCTTTGACACCGTCAGCCGCAACTCGAATATGGAGTTGATGGGTTATATATCTGATTATCTTAGTAATTTCGGTGTGACGTCCGAACTTATCCCGAATGAAACAGGCACCAAGGCGAACCTTTATGCAACAATCGGGCCTGCAGACCGTGGCGGGGTGATGTTGTCCGGGCATACGGATGTTGTGCCAATTGATGGTCAGAACTGGACGAAACCCGCGTTCAGGCTGACATGCGAGAATGGTAAATACTACGGTCGCGGTACAACCGATATGAAGGGTTTCGTCGCCTGTGCGCTTCGGGCCGCGAAAAAAGCAAGTGAAAACAAGCTACTTACGCCCCTGCATCTGGCGTTTTCATATGACGAGGAAATTGGCTGTCAGGGCGTTAGATCTATGATTGACATGCTTGCCGTCATGCCTGTCCGGCCTGCAATGTGTATTGTCGGAGAACCGACAAGCCTTTCTGTTGCAACCGGGCACAAAGGTAAGGCTGCGTTTAAGGCATGCTGTACCGGGCGCGAAGGTCATTCCGCCTTGGCACCAATGGCATTGAACGCGCTGCATCTTGGGTGTGATTTTGTAAGTGTTTTGCGTGATGTGCAGACCCAGTTGCGCGAGAACGGTGCGCGGGACGCGGACTATGACGTACCCTATACAACAGTGCATGCCGCCAAGATCAACGGTGGCGTCGCGCTAAACATCGTGCCGAACCGCTGTGACGTTGACTTTGAAATTCGCAATGTTGCGCAGGATGACCCGACGAAAATCTTGGCAGACATCAAGGCCGGTGCCGCAGCAATTGTTGAAAAGGCAAAATCGCAGGCATCCGAAGCAGACATCGCAATCGAGGCAGGGTTTTCCTATCCGGGCCTGAACACGCCAACCGATGCTGGCGTTGTTGAATTCGTTAAATCCCTGACCGGGGCAAATGCAACGAACAAAGTATCCTTTGGCACCGAAGGCGGTTTGTTTTCCGAGCGGTTGGATGTGCCAACGGTTGTTTGCGGCCCGGGGTCTATGACGCAGGGCCATAAGCCAGACGAATATGTCGAAGTTGAGCAGATTGAACGGTGCGACGCTATGCTTGATACATTGCTGAACCGTCTGGTTGCCGGCCTTTAGGGATCTCCGGCGACGCCGTAGCTAGGTGCTATAGAAGGATTGATCGCGCGGTTCAGGTAGTCTTGCATCTGAGGTTCATAGTCCGTCCAGAGCCTTCGTAGCTCCACAATCGGATCAACATCGTGCCAGTCAACGCGCAGGTCAACCAGCGGAAACGGTTGATCGCCAGAAACCAGAAGGGCGGCTGAATGCACAGGACCTTCTTCACCACCTGCTGCAATTCCTCCTTCGATCCCTTGCAGCAATCGCTCTGCCAGATGCGTCGTGGGGTTTGCGTTGAAACCATCTGTGATAGCCTTGGCAATTGCAGCGCTTGACAGAAGATTACCGGCGGCGACGCAATCGGTATCTTCGCTAATCGCGTTGGTGCCAAGGATATGCGCACCGGTAAAATGGGCGGTGGAGCCGTTCGTATCAATTGCCGTGAGCTGCCGATAATCGATATGCGGACGATCCCGAATAACACTTTTGATTGCAGTCTCGGCATCCTGCCCTGACTGGAGCGCATCCAGAACCAATATTCCGAGATTTGGATCGGTGATGTTTTGCGTTGCGACTGCCCCAACGCCAGCACGGACATGGGGGCATCTGGCGCCAACGCAGATTGAGGACGTCGTGATCGCAACCCCAAACATGCCGGTTCTCGCGCATCGGCCTGCAATCGAAAATGTCATGCTTTTTCCTTTGGTGTTTTGCTCAGACGACGGGACAGGTATTTCTGAAAATCATGAATTTCACGTTCTAGCCAGCTAAGCTGCCCGGGCACTGCAAAATCAGATTTGGAACCAGCAAATATTCCTTCGACGACGCTGCGATCTTCCGTGTTCACATGGTCAAAGAATTTTATCAACTCTGCAACCCATGCATCGCGATCCGCAATGCTCGCCTCAACCTCCGGTGCTAAGGCAACGCCAAAGCGAACATCTACCTCACCAACCCCTTTCGGTCTAAGCGAGAGATACCAGAGGTGATCGGGCGCAAGAACATACATATGCGTCGGGAACACCGTGGGCAGAACTGATGTGTTTCGCCAATCCCCTTTAAGCGCGGTATTTTCCTCATGGGCTTTGCCGTAGGTAGCATCACCTGATTTCATGAAAGTCTGGTAGGTGAAGGTGTCATAAACCTCTTCGGGGAACATTGTTTTTTCAACAGGAAACCATGCCCCAACGGTTGCCTTGTGGGCGACTGGAAGGTGGTATCCCTCCATGAAGTTTTCGGTCAACAGTTTCCAGTTCGTTTGCCAGACATGGTCCTGGTTCACGACGGGAACGTAGTCTGCCATCCCGTATCGCGCGACAACTTTGTCCAATGGTGCGAGCGCGTCTTTTACAGGTTTGGCGTCGGGGTTCAGGGTAACATAAATCCAGCCATTCCAAATTTCGGTTCGAATTTCGGGCAGACAGATTTTGCTTTTGTCGAAACCTTCGGAACGCTCCATATAGCCGGCACCGATAAGTTGGCCATCATGTCGGTAGGTCCATGCGTGATAGGGGCAGACAACGCGTGAAGTTCGCCCACGCCCTTGGAGCAATTGCATCATCCGGTGGCGGCACACGTTGGTATAGGTTCTTACCCTGTCGGATTTATCCCGGATGCAAAAAACTGGCTCCCCGGCAATCGTATAGGTCAGGTAATCACCCGTTTTGGGAATTTCGGCTGCGAGGCCGGGGCACACCCAGTCTTTACGAAAGATCTGCGTCTCTTCGACCCTGGCGATGCTTTCATCCCAATACAATGCGGGAGATAGGCCCGTTGCTTTCGCCAGAGGCTTCTTCGCCGTTTTAGCGAGGTCTTTTAACAGTTGGGCCAAGGAGGGAGCTGTCGATATCATGGCAAACCCTTTAGTCCGGTATGACAGCGGTTACTTCGATTTCGACGACCCATTCCGGACGGGCCAGTGCCGGAACGACGAGCCCGGTTGAACAGGGGTGAACACCCTTAAGCCATTTCCCCATTTCACCGTAGACAGCGTCGCGGTAGCGAATATCGGTCAGGTAAACCACGATCCGGCAAATGCTATCCATCGTTGTTCCTGCTTCTTCCAAAAGCATCTTGATGTTCTGCATTGTTTTTTCGGTTTGCTTGGCTGCGTCGCCAACATGAAGCGAGTCGCGTGTGTCCAGATCTTGCGAAACCTGCCCGCGCAGAAAGACCATGGTGCCGCGGGCGATCACACCCTGGCTCAGGTCATTGTTCAGGTTTTGCTCCGGGTAGGTTTCCTTGGTGTTAAACGGACGAATACGTTTGTGCATCGTGGTGATCCAATATGTTCTGCAGTATCTTTATCGCAGATTTGGTTTCAGTGTTTTTTTGCGCCCCAGACGTTGTCTGACAAACCGGCCGCTTTATGAGCAAAGTCGAGCGGGCCATTCCAGTCAAAATTGCGATAAACCGCCGCCAGCTGGGCAAAGGGTGGAGATTGTGCAAAAAGCTGGAACGTCAAACGGTGACCCGCGTAATCCGAGTTCAGAAGGTCGCGTCCAAGGGCGAGCAGTTTACGCCGGTCGTCCGAAATCCAATCGTCATTGATGGTGTAGAACTTATCAAGCCAAGGTTTCGTCTCCGGGTTTTCAAATGATGCGGCGTCAGGTGTCACACAAAGTTGCCCACCGCACAGTTCGCGCGCCAGATGCATCATGCGGGGCAGGTTGGTAAGCGCATGAACACGGCCAGACATCAGCATCGATTGATGTGGCATCAGCAATCCATTTGGGCTTTTCTCGGCCATCGCAATTGATGCGGTGAGGAATGCATCTATTCCTTCCCGCCAGACTGCGAGTTCGGACAGCTTTTCCTGAACCGCCTGTTGTTTGTCGAGCCCGGTTTGTCTCACATTCCAGAGCGCGGTTCCGATGATGAGGTCTGCGTAAGACAGCGTGCGTTGCACAAAAGGAAACGCGGAATACCGGTGCAGCGTTGCCCTGATAAAGGCCGCAGCGCGCGTGTGCTGGTAGAAAAGAACGTCTTCCCACGGCACAAGCACATCATCCAGGATCATCAGCGTGTCGATCTCGTCACAACGACTGGACAGCGGGTAGTCGGCGGCGGGGGCGCGGTCGGCAAAGCCTGATCGGCAGATGTGTTTCACGCCGGGTGCGTCCATTTTGACGATACAGCCAAGCGCATAGTCAGAAAGCTCTGCATTTCCCCAATTGGCGATGGTCGGTTTCAGAAAAGCCTGATTGGAATAGGAGGCCGCGGTTTCATATTTTGCGCCCCGGATAACGATACCGGCGTCGGTTTCTTTTACGACATGAACCAGCATGTCAGGGTCTTGTTCTTGCGGCGCTTTGGAACGATCACCTTTCGGGTCCGTGTTTGCGGATACATGGAACGGATCATTCTTGATGGCCTGATGAATGTGACGCTCTATGTTTTCGGCAAACCTTGGGTCGATTTCATTCAGGATGTCCTTGCCATCCCAGAGCGACCACATTTCGCCAATCGTTTCATCACCAACGCGTGTTACAATGCCGCCGATGTCATGCATCTGCAGGTCGACTGCATCGCGTTTGTCCTGCCAGTCTTTTTTCTCATAGGGCAGTCGCAACCCGATGGCATAGCGTTCGCCATCTTCTTCATAAGTTGTGGCAGTCTGCGTTTTCTCATCGTGCTGCATGTCGTAAATTCGCGCACGAATATCGACGACGGGCTTCATCAGTCGATGAGTTGTTACGTCCTTGACGCGCTCACCGTTAATCCAGACCTCGCGGCCATCACGAATAGAGTCCCTGTAGAAATCGCCAGTCCGGATCATGAAACGCTCTCTTTTTATTATCTAATTCCAAAAATGGGGGTCTGATGGCCAAAAAAATCTGAAGACCACTCCCCCGATTCCAAGTTTCAAATTAACCCTCATTGAGTTCTTGGAATAAGTAAAATTCAATCTTTATTAAGATTGCATAGTTTTATACTATTTAGTCATGATCCAATACTCACTAAGACAGCTGGAATATCTGGTCGCCTGCATTGACACAGGGTCGGTTGCCGGGGCTGCACAAAAACTGAACGTCTCTCAACCCTCAATATCGGTAAGCATCACGAAGCTGGAGGCGACGCTGGGTGTACAGTTGTTGATCCGGCATCATGCGCAGGGGGTCAGCCCAACCGCGGCGGCAGAGCGCCTTGTACAATCCGGACGCAATTTGCTTAGCCATGCCTACGAGCTTCAGCGTCAGGCGCATCTGGAAGGCGAAGCGATCTCAGGCGAATTGTGTGTTGGAAGTTTCATAACCATCGCACCATCCTATCTGCCAAGAGTCATCAAGAACCTCAAAGGCGTTCATCCTGAAATTCAAATTCAGTTGCGCGAAGGTACACAGGACCAATTGGTCAGCAAGCTTCGTGATGGCCTTCTTGAAATGGCTTTTCTCTATGATGAAGACCTGCCCGAAGATCTGCGAAAGGTGGAGTTGGCAACGGTTTCACCCTACGTGCTGCTGCCCCGACATCATCCACTGGTAAAAGGGAAATCCGTTTCGCTTTCAGAGCTTGCACCAGAACCTTTCATTTTGTTGGATGTGCAGCCAAGTCGACGTTATTTTACAGGGCTTTTCGAGGCTGAGGACCTGACACCCAATATAGCCTATTCATCTTCGTCGCTTGAAACGGTGCGCGGACTCGTTGGCTGCGGGCTTGGATATTCTTTGCTTGTGACACGCCCAAAAGGGGATCTGACTTATGATGGTGCCGCGCTTGTTGTGAGGCCAATCAAAGAAATGTCTCGCAAAAGCAGGATCGTTCTTGCGAGCCTGAATGCGCTTCGCCCAACGCAGATTATGAAGAGCTTCGAGGAATTCTCTGTCGCGCATTTCAAAGCTGGTTGAGCGCTGAACGAAAAAGCGTTTGGCAAATCCCTAAGTTCTGTAGCTAAGTGTGGGAAACTGCCCCGTTGGGGTTTCACAAAACCTGCGTATGACTGACGGACTGCTACATGAATGAATACGACTACATCATCGTGGGTGCGGGTTCGGCGGGTTCTGTCCTGGCAAATCGGCTTTCTGAAAATGAAAAGAACAGCGTGCTGGTGCTAGAGGCTGGAGGTTCAGATTGTAGTTTCTGGGTTCAGTTGCCGATTGGGTATGGCAAAACCTTTCACGACGAGCGGTTCAATTGGAAATACACAACAGAGCCTGACCCCGGATTGAACGGCAACCGGATCTACTGGCCACGCGGCAAGGTTATGGGCGGGTCCAGTTCGATCAACGCAATGGTTTATGTACGCGGGCACCCGCTGGACTATGATGACTGGGCCAAGGTAGCACCCGGGTGGGGCTGGTCCGACGTCGCCCCGATATTCCGCAAGGTGGAAGACTGGGCCGGAGGGGCCGATGGAGTGCGGGGTGAAGGTGGCCCACTTCATGTGCATGATATTTCAAATGAGGTGCACGGGCTTACGCGCACATATCTTACCGCTGCCAAACAGGCAGGCATCAGGTTCAATCTGGACTATAATGGCGAATATATGGAAGGGGCGTCACTCTACCAGATCACAACCCGCAATGGTCGACGTGAATCAACATCTCGCAGTTATTTGCGGCCCGCATTGCGGCGTCGAAATCTTGATCTGCAACTCGAGGCACATGTCACTCGTGTTCTTTTTGAAGGCCGCCAAGCCAGTGGTGTGGAATTCACGCAAGGCGGGGAAAAGAAAACAGCGAAGGCAAAGCGCGAAGTAATTCTGTGTGGTGGTGCGATAAATTCACCCCAGCTTTTGCAGCTATCCGGGGTCGGGCCAGAGAGCCTATTGCGAAACTTGGGCATTCCGGTTGTACAGGCATCACCAGAAGTTGGCCGTAATCTGATGGATCATCTGGGCTTTGGGCATCACTACAAGGCGAATGTTCCAACACTAAATCAAGACTTAAATTCTGTCTTGGGGAAGCTTAGGGCAGGCCTGCAATATTTGCTCAGGCGTTCAGGTCCTCTCTCACTCAGTCTAAATCAGGGTGGGGGTTTCGTTCGGATTGATACAAACGCTGACAGACCAGACACGCAACTTTACTTTTCGCCGTGCAGCTTTACCTCGGCGCCGGTCGGGACGCGGCCGGTGATGACTCTTGATCCGTTCAAAGGGTTCATGATTGGCTTCAACCCGTGCAAGCCGACCAGTGCCGGCCATTTGAGAATCCGCTCAGCCGATCCGTTTGAAACGCCTGAAATGCATGCAAACTATCTGGCAACGGAATATGATTGCCGGATTATGCTGGCAGGGTCAAAACTGCTTCGAAAAATTGCCCGAAGCCCTGCGCTTGATGCGGCTATTGAGCTAGAAATTCCAGTGGCTACATCTGCCATGCAGGATGATGAGTTGCTGTCGTTTATCCGTGAAAATGCGTCTACGGTGTTTCACCAATGCGGAACGTGCCGGATGGGGACAGACGCATCGGCCAATGTTGTGGACGCACGACTTCGGGTACATGGTGTCCACGGTTTACGTGTTGCGGACGCCTCGGTTTTTCCTACTATTCCTACAGGCAACATCAATGCCCCGGCCATTATGGTTGGGGAAAAGGCTGCAGAAATTACTCTGGAAGATGCGCATAGCTGAAAGGTGTCCGATGAAGATCAGGAAAATTGAGAGTTTCAGCAATGAATTTGTAGGATTCGTGCGCGTAACGGCCGAGAATGGGGCACAAGGCTGGGGTCAGGTTTCAACCTATCATTCTGACATTACCACGCAGATATTGCACCGTCAGGTGGCCCCCTGGACGCTTGGCAAAGACACGGGCGATCTGGACGACTTGCTCGATTTTATTTTCGAGCGCGAGCATAAGTTCCCCGGATCCTACATCAACCGGGCTATGGGTGGTCTGGAAACGGCGATCTGGGACATGCGCGGCAAGCAGGCGGGCAAATCTGTTTGCGAACTTTTAGGTGGAACACCAGGGACAATTCGGGCTTACGCCTCGTCCATGAAACGCGACATAACGCCGAAAGACGAAGCAGAGCGATTAAAGCGATTGCGTGACGAAAAAGGGTTTGATGCATTTAAGGTTCGGGCAGGGGCGGAAGTTGGTCGCAATCAGGATGAATGGCCGGGCCGGACTGAAGAGATAATACCGACCATGCGCCGTGAACTTGGTGACGACGTTGACCTGCTGATAGATGCGAACAGTTGTTATTCGCCTGACCGCGCCATCGAAGTGGGGCATATTTTACAGGATAACGGCTTTTGCCACTATGAAGAACCCTGTCCTTACTGGGAGTTTGACCAGACCAAACAGGTGACTGATGCTTTGGATATCGACGTAACGGGCGGTGAGCAGGACTGCATGATCCCGACATGGAAACAGATGATTGACAACCATATTGTCGATATCGTTCAGCCCGATGTAATGTACATGGGTGGTATCAGCCGCACGATGCGCGTGGTGCGCATGGCAGAGGCCGCTGGCCTGCCGGTCACGCCGCATTGCGCGAACCTGTCGATGGTCACTTTGTTCACAATGCATTTGCTACGCGCCATTCCAAACGCAGGGAAGTATCTGGAGTTTGCGATTGAAGGGCCAGACTATTATCCGTGGCAGGACGGACTATTTGTTCAGTCACCATTTGAGATTGAAGATGGAAAAGCCCGTGTCACGGACGCACCCGGTTGGGGCGTTGAAATCAACCCGGAGTGGCTCGCGAAATCCGCTTATCAGGTAAGCGAAGTTTAGACCGGCATACCGGACAGTTTCGCCATAAGCTCAAAGCCGTTCTTTGCTTCGAATTTTTGCAACAACTTAGCGCGGTAGACTTCTACCGTTCGTGGTGACAGCGCCAGGTCCTGCGCAATTGCCTTTGTTGGCAGTCCTTGCGTCAAAAGCATTGCGACCTGCCGTTCGCGTCGTGTTAATTTTACCATCGGGCGGCTGTCAGAGAGATCGACGAAACTCCAGACACAATGGGTAAACGGGTGCTTCGGGTCTTCGGATTGCCCACGTGCGCGGCACCAGAAAAGTTCGCCGTTTGCGCGCTTCATGATGCGTTCATCCTGATAGCGACCATTGGTAAGCATCTGTGCCCTGCCAAGTTTGCCGATGTCCAGAAATTCCTTGTTGCTTGGATAGAGCATCGAGAGCAACTGCCCTTCAAGTTCCTCTGCGGCATAGCCGAAGATTTCGCAAAATCGGCGGTTGCAACGCTCCACAATCCGCTCTCGCGTCACGACAAGCCCGATAGGTGCCATGTCAAAGCCAAAATTGTTTTCTTCGGGTTCTGTGCTGTTCGAAATTTTCGCCAAACTACGTAGTCTCACTAATTGCGCGGTTCAGTGAGGATGGGAATACTCTGCCGCGTAGTCAAGTCAGAGGAAATATCATGGACGCAAGGATCGTTGGATGGGGCCACACGCCCTTTGGCCACCTTAAGGAAAGCACGCTTGAAGACATGATCTTAGATGTCGCGAAGCAAGCGGTTTCACATGCTGGTGTGGAGTATGAGGACATTGACGGCATTTGGCTGGGGCATTTTAACTCCGGTATGGTGAGTGATGGTTTCGCCTCGTCCCTTGCACTGAACGCAGATGATGCTTTGCGTTTTAAGCCTGCCGTGCGGGTGGAAAACGCATGTGCCTCGGGGTCCGCTGCCATTCATGCAGCGCGCAATGCAATCCGTGCAGGAGACACAAAGATCGCGCTTGTTCTTGGTGCAGAAAAGATGACCAATTGCGATACCGAAAAGGTCACAGAGGCACTGGCAGGCGCGTCTTATCAAAAGGAAGAAGCTGGCGTTTCCTTCCCTCAAATTTTTGCACAATTCGCGCAAAGTTACTTTCAGCAAAATGGCGATCATTCAAAAACCCTTGCTCGCATAGCTGCTAAAAACCACGCGAATGCGGTGAGCAACCCGCTTGCACATCTGAAAAAAGACATGGGGTTTGAGGCATGCAACACGGTGAGTGAGAAAAACCCGCTGATTGCGGCCCCGCTTCGCATGACCGATTGTTCGCTCATCAGTGATGGCGCGGCCGCGCTGATTTTGGTGGCAGACGATATTGCCGAAAACTTTGAGCACAACATCGCATTTCGTGCGGCGGTGCAGGTAAATGACTACCTGCCAATGTCGCGCCGCGATCTGCTTGCGTTTGAAGGGCCAACTGAGGCATTCTCTCGGGCGTTTGAACAGGCGGGAGTCGCACTGTCAGACATCGACTTTGCGGAAGTGCACGATTGTTTTACAATCGCGGAGCTTTTGATCTACGAGGCTATAGGGCTTACCCCACGCGGGCAGGGCGCGCGGGCAATTGCCGAGGGGACGGTTTATGCCGATGGTGCCTTGCCGGTGAATCTTTCAGGCGGGTTGAAAGCAAAAGGCCACCCTGTAGGCGCTACTGGTGTTTCGATGCACGTTCTTGCGGCCCAACAACTGACGAACAACGCAGGCGATATGCAAAAAGATGGCGCGGAGCTTGGTCTGGTGTTCAACATGGGTGGCTCTGGTGTTGCCAACTATTGCAGCATTCTCGAAAACGGGAAGTGACATGAACCTTGCAAATTGGCTGATAAGAACTGCAAACCTACATCCGGATCGTCCCGCGCTAATCAAAGGCACGACCGCCTGCGCAAACTACGAAGAGTTTGCACGACGTGCGGCGGCAATTGGTGGATACTTAAAAAATGAATTGGGTGTTGGAACGGGCGACCGTGTCGCTGTTTTCATGCCAAATTCAACAGAATATCTCGAGGTGCTTTACGGCATTTGGTTTGCAGGTGCTGCCGCTGTACCAATCAACGCCAAACTGCATGAAAAAGAAGCCACCTGGATCATCGGAAATTCCGGTGCTGTAGCTGTGTTTACTAGCGATAAGTACCGGGCAGCTCTTGCAGAAACACCTATAGACAGTGCCGTGCCGCTTATTTCTGTGGATCGTGACGAGTATGCGTCGCTATATGAAACAGAGCCGCTTTCATCACCCGTCACGATAGGGCAGGATGATCTGGTCTGGCTGTTTTACACATCGGGAACCACCGGAAAGCCCAAGGGAGTCATGATTTCATCGGCCAATATACAGGCGATGACCATGTCATACTTTGTTGATGTTGATGAGGTCAGTGTTTCTGATGCGGCCCTTTATGCAGCGCCAATGTCACATGGGGCAGGGCTATATAACTTTATGCATGTTATCCGTGCGGCGCGGCACGTGGTGCCAGAGTCTGGTGCGTTTGACGCTGACGAAATTCTGGGAATTACACCGCAGCTAGATAACGTTTCGATGTTTGCCGCCCCCACCATGGTGCGCCGTTTGGTAGAGCGCGCCAAAGCACTGGGCAGCCGGGGCGAGGGTATCAAGACAATCGTCTATGGCGGCGGCCCGATGTACCTTGCCGATATCATTGATGCGGTTGAGGCGATGGGACCACGCTTTGTACAAATTCTTGGACAAGGCGAATGTCCAATGTGCATCACGGCTCTTAGTCGCGACCTTGTCGCTGATCGTAAGCATCCCAACTGGCGTAAGCGACTGTCAAGCGTTGGGGTTGAACAAAGCATGGTAACGGTCCGAATTTGCGGTGCCGATGGGCAGGAATTGCCAACGGGTGAAATTGGCGAGATTTGCGTTGCTGGCGTGCCCGTCATGCTCGGCTATTGGCAAAACGAGAAAGCCACAAGCGAGACGATCATCGACGGCTGGCTGCGGACAGGTGATATGGGTGCGATGGATCAGGACGGTTTTGTCACGCTGCATGATCGCTCAAAAGATGTTGTGATTTCGGGCGGCAGTAATATCTACCCGCGCGAGGTCGAGGAAGCCTTGCTTTTGCACCCAAATGTTTCCGAAGTGTCCGTTGTCGGCAAACCAGATCCGGAATGGGGTGAAATCGTTGCGGCGTTCGTTGTTTCAGACGGGGTTGATTCAGCAGTGCTTGATGCCTTTTGCCTTGATCAAATAGCACGTTTCAAAAGGCCAAAACTCTATAAATTCGTGAGCGAACTGCCAAAGAACAACTATGGTAAGGTTCTGAAAACTGAATTGCGCGCGCAGCTTGAAAGTGAGGGGTAAGATGACAGTTAATTCACTAGAAGGCCGGGCAGCCTTTGTTACCGGATCGGTACAAGGAATCGGGCTGGCGGTTGCCAAATCCCTTGCCAGCGCTGGCGCAAATGTTGCACTGCATGGTCTTGCAAACCCCGAACAAGCAGAGGCTGCCATGGCAGAGGTGCGTGCCGCGGGTGCACCTGATGTGATCTTTCTCGACACCGACCTCAGCAAGGCTGGGGCAATTGACGGAATGGTCAAAGCGCTGCGCGATTGGCGCGAGATTGATATCCTGGTCAACAATGCGGGCATTCAGAAAACCACGTCGATTGCGGATGCCACCGCTGAAATCTGGGAGTCGGTTCTTGCGGTGAACCTGAGTGCACCGTTTCACATCATGCGCCATCTGATGCCATCAATGGCGGAGCGTGGCTTTGGCCGGGTGGTCAACATCGCGTCAGTGCATGGCTTGGTTGCTTCGCAAAACAAGGCACCCTATGTGTCCTCCAAATTTGGCCTCGTCGGGCTTAGCCGTGTTGCGGCGCTTGAATATGCGTCGGCTGGGTCAAGGTCGACCGGAGGTGTGACCGTCAACTGCATTTGCCCGGGTTGGACGGAAACCGCGATTATCGAGCCACAGATTGCAGCGCGCGCAGCAGAGTTAGGTGGTGACAGGGATAAGGGCGTTGCAAGCCTTCTTGCGGAAAAGCAGCCGAGCCTGCGCACCTCGGACCCTTCTGAAATTGGAGAGCTTTGTGTCTGGCTGTGCAATAAAGTGGCCCACAACGTAACCGGAACGTCTATTCCAGTTGACGGTGGCTGGACGGCGCAGTGAAAAATAGTTCGATTTGCATATTGGAAATTACTGTTGGTGTTCGTCCGAGTGAACCATCGATTGTTCAGTTAGCATAGCTGCGTCGGATCATCATTTCGACTTCGCTTTTCATCTGCCTGAATAGAATGTGATTAATCTCAACTAAGCCTAGAAATATGGGGTTAGATTAGGTGAGATGATTTTGCAGAACTACTTGGCCTGGGTGCAATGCGGTTTACGATGAAATTAAGGAACACAAGCTTTTGCACAGTAGTACTTGGGAGTTTTGCTTTAGCGCCCATAGCAAAATCTGAGGTCGTACAGTGCGAGAATTTGGAGATCAGCGTCGATTCATCTGACAACGCTCTTGCCCAGCACATCTGCCAAGTTGCAGAACAGGCACGTGATCAGTTGAATGCGTGCCATCTGTTTCAGGCGGAACCAGTTCAAATTAAAATTACAGAGCAACCAAGGCTTAACCATTTTGATTGCTTGGGTGTGTTTAGGTGTGAAGACTCTGTTGTCGAAGTCATTAGACCATCCCGTATTCCTGAAGTTTTGGTTGAGGATGACCCGCTTATACTGATTTCAGAAAATATCGTTTTTGACAGTGTTATCGTGCATGAATTGACCCATGCTTTTGCGCATCAAACGTTAACAACAAGAAGTGGAAGTGTCGCTCAGGACGAGTATTTAGCTTACGCAATGCAGTTTGAATTTATGCCTGAAGACGCGCGAAATGTTATGCTAGAGACGCGCTCAATCGCAACAGATGTCACTCTGGATTCGCTCAATGAAATGATCTTGATGTTTGCACCCACTTTGTTTGGCTTGCGCGCTTGGACGCATTTTAACTATGAGAACAACGGATGTGAGTTTTTCCAGCTTATTCTGGACGACAAGGTGAATTTCGCACCGGAATTTGAGTGACGCAAAAGAGCGCATTATCGACCGCACACAACTAGTGGCTACCTGTCGTTAGCGAGTCTCTCTCAGTCGTTGTGCTGCAATACTGGAACGGTTTTCTATTACCGGTTCTGCCTGCAATGTTGCGAGAAATTCGATTTAAGGCAAAACGAAAATCTTCGCATAGATATCTGTCTTTTCGGGTGAAAAGGGACCTACTCTAGCGTCTTGGGTGGGGTGAAACGGCACTCAGGCGGTCCGCTTTTGATCAGGACGTACGACAAACAATTTATGATTGGTTTTCGTACGCGCTAAAAAATTAGTTCAAGCCGAAAGCTTTTAAGTGGCCTCAGAATCTTTCAGGTCCTGACCCCTGGCTGTGTTCACACGACCAATGGCAAACGACGTTGCCGCAGGTCCCAGAACTTCGAAAAAGACCGTCGTTCCAATTGTGAGTGCCATGATTGTTTCAGCCCAGTCCGGAAACTGTTTGCTTGCGACCAATGCCATACCAACCGCCACCCCGGCTTGCGGCATCAGCGCGGCACCGTACCACGGGCGCTCAGATTTTGGTACGCCAGCAACCTGAGCACCAAACCATCCACCCACAATTCGGGACACGCACCGGAAAACCACATAGGCAACCCCGATCCACCCAATCTTGATAAGAATAGCGGGTTCCAGCGAAGCGCCCGCAAGAATGAAAAACAGGATCATAAAGGGCCATTGGATATGTTCTATTTCATGGAAAGCGCGTTTATGGTGGCGTGCCCGATTAACGATTATCACACCAACAGTCATGCCGCTTATCAAGTATGAAAGTTCCAGCCAGATCGAAAACCCCGCAGTTAGAAAGACAAGAGCGAGCGCTTCGATTTGCAACGGTTCTCCCCCTGTTAGTCGCCCTGTTAGATATGCGGCGGGAAACCCGATTACAGCCCCAAGCAGGATTGAACCACCAAGTTCGCGGGCGACGCCAGAAAGTATCTCTGCGTCGCCGCTTCCGTTTAATTGATGCACAACTACGACAATCAAACTGAAAGCGATTAAACCCCACGCATCGTCGATCGCAACGATACCTTTCAGTGTTTTCGGGAATGCGCCCTTTGCGCCGGACTGGCGTATGACATCTTGGGTTGCTGCGGGGTCAGTTGCTGTCGCGATAGCACCAAGAAGCAGGGCAATTTTTATGTCCATTCCCAGCAACCAAAGCCCAACGCTAACAATGGCAAGCGTTGCAAGCACAATAGAAACCGATATTGCGACAATTGGTTTTCCATGCTTTCTCAGATTTTTTGTTGTCAAGGATCCGCCAAGCAGAAAAGCGACCATGGTCAATGCCACGATTGAAAGAAACTCGTACCAGGCTTCAACTTCGGTTGGGATGACATCAAAACCAGCGCCGCCCGCGATGATACCGCAGCCCAGTAAAAGCGTGACGCGTGGCAGACGTGTCTGATGCCCTACCTGATCAGCGGCAAGCCCGGCAACGAAGAGGGTTCCGAGCGAAATAAGAATGACTGCCAGATCCATTGAGTGGTGCCTCCTTTGGTATCTAGGTCATGGATAGATAAGCAGATTAAACGCGTCAGGGGAAACGTCTTTCATTTAATTTTCATTAACTGCCATGAATTGGCAACAAGGTTCTCAACGATTAGTAAATTGTTAAGGTTTTGACTGTGTAAGCTGCACAATCAATTCCTGAAATTCTGAACGATTATCAGGTCGTTTCCAAGTTGCACGCGTCAATACAAGACAGGAACGTACATTTGGTAAAACTCAGTCAGAAACTGCGGTGTTACGCGTTCTGGATACAAAAAATGAGTTGAACCAAATTGCAATTTCCAGTCAAAACAGCCAGCTTAGGGCCAACAGCAAAATCAAGGACGTTTGAAAAATGAGTTATGACAGCGACAATGTTTTCGCGAAAATACTGAGGGATGAAATTCCCTCCATGCGTGTATATGAAGATAGTGAAACGCTTGCCATGATGGACATCATGCCACGCGCGGACGGGCATGTTCTGGTGATTCCAAAGACACCGGCTAGGAATATGCTGGATGCGTCGGCTGAGCAGATGGCTGCTTGTTTGAACACTGTGCAAAAAATCAGCAGAGCCATGATGCAAGCGTTTGAGGCGGACGGTGTGACAGTTCAGCAATTTAACGAGACTGCTGGAGGTCAGGAAATTTTCCACTTGCATTACCACGTGTTGCCGCGTTTCGAAGGGGTCCGGTTGCGTCCTCCCGGCAATATGGAAGATGCTGAGGTTCTGAAAGCAAACGCTGAAAAAATTCGCGCTGCTTTGTCTGCTAAGTCATAGATTGTCTCATTGCGTTTCGTACGGTACGGCAAGTTATTTTACCGTGCCGTTCCTTCAACGAATGTCCGACATTCACGATTGCCTCGTTCGCGGGACCAGCTCTGCGCCAAGGTCGGCCAGTGAATACTCGACCGATGGCGTCGACGCTGGGTTTACATCCCTTATAACGACGCCGTTAGGTTCCAGTTCTCTTAACCTACGTGTCAGCCTGAACTGGCATTTGCCGATCTCTATTCCACAGGTTTTTTGACCCTCATATAGCACTACAGACTCTGGCAGATCATCTCAAAGGTCTTTGATATTTTAAAGAGTTCCGAAACCGTCTGAAAGGACCAGATATATCTTACGTTAATATCTAACTAACCCCAGAAAAAACGACACTCGAAAACAAAGACCGGCTTATAAAAGGAGCGACCGATTTGCTGGTGGATGTTTTGGGTAAATCACCTGCAACGATATTTGTGGTGATCGATGTTGTGGAAATCGAAGACTGGGAGCTTGGAGGGCTCCCTGTACATGAATACCGAAAACAGCAATAGTCTTAGGTAAGAAGCGCGCCTCAAAAGTCTGGGCGCGCTTTCAAGTTGTAACTTGGCAGGCTGTGGATCAGATTGAAACAACGCTTTCTTCTGGTTTATGAAGCGAAATTACAGTGACAACTGCAGCGCCATTCAGCCAATAGAAAAGTGCGTCAATTCCGCTAAAGCCAAAAAGTGTTGGCGCAGCCAGGAAAGTCAGACCAACTGCCAAGTCAACACCCATGTGAAACTTATAGGGCAGTATGCGGACAACACCCAAATGGTGGTCTGTCAAAAGGGTCAGAACAAAAGCGGCGACACCAGTTACGACAGAAAGCCAGAGTGCGAACACGTTACTATCCCCAAGACCAAGGACAAAAGGGAGTGTGATTAGGGCCATAGCGACGGGATAGTCCAGGTATGCGTGGATGGTTTTTGTTACAAAACGTAGGGACATGATCATTTTCCATTCGTGAGTTCAAATAAAGATACGGTCGGACGTCGTCTCGACGTGAGTGGAATTTATGATCAGAAGTTTGTACGATCAAAGCCAGAACGTACGCAATATTATGCAGATCGTTCAGTTCATATCTGAATAGAGAACGAGCGTGCTTTTTCTGATTATGAAACTTAGTGAACTGATCTGAATGCGGCAGGTGTTAGCCCAACCTCTTTCTTGAACACCCTCGAAAATGCAGATTCCGAAGCGTAACCTGTCAGTTCCGCGACGTCCGACACATTGAGGTTGCGTTCTGCAAGGCCCTGTCGGGCGATCTGCATGCGCCAGCTTGTCAGATATTGCATGGGTGTCACTGTCATTTTGCGTGCGAAAAGCTGGGCAAATCCCGTGCGTGATAAACCCGCGACCCGTGCAAGGCTTTCGACGCTCCAATTCTTTGCTGGGTCCTTGTGAAATGCTGTTAGGGCACGCGATAGATGCGGGTCAGCAAAGCCGGACAGGGCTGTGTCATCAGAGGCCTGCTTTTCGATATGGGCGCGAATGGCCTGGGCAAAGATTGCTTCGGACATCTTGAGTGCAATAAGATCGCCCCCTAACCGTGCGACTCCAGCTTCGTTGCCGATCACACGCAAGGTTGCCTCCATCCAGGTGCCAGCATCTTCGCCATAGTTTTGGATATGAACAAAGGATGGCAGGCGTTCAATGATCAGGTGACGCGACCCCGGAGCGAACGAAAAATGCCCACAGATTAACTGAGCTTCATGTTCCTCGTCCGGGCCGCCATGCACCAAAACGCCTTCGCCGGTGTAACCGGATTCTTCCAAAACCCTGTCCAGCTTCATAACGTTTTCCGGCAATGTTGTGTGGCAGTAAAGGCTATGGCCCACGCCATGTGGGATGATGACAAGATCGCCCTGCGCTACTTTCACGGTTTCACCGGTCTCCGTCAGGCGAATGATGCAGTTTCCGCGATGTGCAAAATGAAACCTCGCAACATTTTCAAAGGCAGGGACTTCCACACCCCAAGGCGCCGTAAAGCTGGTGCGGAAGTAAAGTGTTCCCTTGACGGACAAGCGGGTGAGGATATCGCTGAGCAAATCTAACATAGATTTCACATTACAGATTAAATCGTTTTCGTCCAGAGTTCTGAACGATTGAGCAGATACTTTGAACCCCACGGCATTCTAAGTTCAACTTAATTGGCGTTTGTTGATTACGTTGACACACATTGGGAGAAACCAAAATGAAGGCCACTATTCTTTCCGTACTTATCGCTACTGCCACTGGCATGGGTGCTGTACACGCAAGCGGACCATCAGAACTAAACGATCTGGAAATCGCGCATGTTGCATACACCGCTGACAACATCGACATTCGTTATGCACATCTGGCGCTCGCCATTTCGCAAAACCCCGAAGTGCGCAACTTTGCGCAAACGATGATCAACGACCATGAAGCGGTCAACGAAGCCGCGCTCGCTTTGCTCGAAAAGCTTGGTGCACAGGCGCAAGACAATGATTTTAGCCAAACCCTGAATGAGAACGCCGAGGTGATCATCAATGATCTTGCAGCCCTCAGAGCGGAAGAGTTTGATATGGCTTACGCGTCGAACGAACTAGCCTATCACAAGGCGGTTAACGACCTTGTCGAAAACACTTTCATCCCAAGCATCGACAACGCCGAAGTGAAAGCGTTGTTCCAGCAAGGTCTTGAAATCTTCAAAGTCCACGAAGGCCATGCTGAAAGCATGGTTAGCTCTCTGAAATGAGGCAAGTTTCAAGACGTCAAATCCTAACCAATGCGATGGCTTTGCCCATCGCGTTGGCTGTTTTTTCTCGGCAAGGGCGGGCGCATGAATCCTCGAAACTGCACGAGGTTGATATTGTAAACTTTGCTTTTGTTCCCGAAACGATTTCAGTGCATCCCGGCGATCGGATCGTGTGGACGAACCGTGATCTGAGCCCACATACGGCGACTGCTGAAAGTGGGGACTGGGATACAGGGGAGCTTGGGCAGGGCCAAAGCGCAGAACTCGCAGTGACCGAGGACATGGTTGGCTCATTTTTTTGCACCTTCCATCCAAATATGAAAGGCCAGCTCGTTCTTAGTTAATGTTTTTTAGCGAATCCCATCGGTGCGAATTATGGGAGCTCGCGACGCCAATGCCCGGTCATCGTCCCTAACTTCTGGTCGGGCATTCGAGGCTCCCTGCTGCTGCCTTTGGGCAGCAGCAGGGAGCCTCAATTTCAAATTAGTCGGATTACTCAGCCGCTGTTGTTGCTGTTGCGCTGTCGTCCAGCGTTTCGTTCAGTTCCATATGGCCCTCGCCTTTTGAAAAGACCCGACGCAACATAGGCTCAAAGAACTCCAGTGGTTTGGTTGGGTAATTGGGGTCAAAAGAGGTCTGGTCGTATGTATGGCAGAAATACTTGCAGTCCTCATAGTATGGGCTGTCCTTGTACTTTTCACGCGCGTTCCGATCACCGCCCAGAAAGTGGTTGTAGTAGTACCCTTGAAAAACGCAGTGATGCTGAATGATCCAGTGAGCTTTTTCCGAAACGTAGGGTTTCAGGATCGCCGCAGCCAGCTCTCCGTGGTTGTAGGGCGACAGGATATCGCCAACATCGTGGATAAGCGCTGCGATGATAATTTCTTCGTCAGCACCGTCTTCATGCGCGCGGGTCGCTGATTGCAGACAATGCTGGTAGCGGTTGACCGGGTAGGGGGTCCACTCTTCGTCAAGTGACCTGATGCTGTCCAGCAACCTGTCGACAAGACCGGCATTGTAGTCATCTTCATAATCCATGACCGCAAGGAAGTCTTCCTTGGTTGCGTTTTCAAAGCTGGTCCAGGTGGGTTTGTGGCTTTTGTCTAGCATCTGCATTTCCTTTGTTAGCGTTGAGAAAACATTAACGTTAGTTGAGTAACAAAAAAAATGAATTGATTTAATCAATTCGAACAATAATATTTCTCAGTTATGCAGATCAGAAACTTTGAAACATTTCTAGCAATCGCTGATTTTGGCGGCTTTCATGGTGCCGCGCAGCATCTGAACGTCACTCAAACAGCCGTAAGCGCACGGATCAAGGCGCTGGAAGAGACGCTGGGTACGCAGCTGTTTAGCCGCGGGCCGGGTGGAACGCGCCTTACGGCCTCTGGCCGTCAGTTTCGCCCCTACGCCGAGCAGATGCTGAGAACATGGAGCAACGTGCGTGTCGAACTGTCCGGCCAGTATAAAAACCGCCTTTCATTGCGTTTGGGGACGCAGCTTAGCATTTGGGACCCGCTTTTGGTGGACGTTGCAATCTGGCTTGAGACGGAGCTGGGCAAGCTGCCCATGACGCTTAATTACGATCACTCGATGAACATGCACGAGGCGGTTTGCCAACAGTTGGTCGATATTGCAATTACCAATGATGCCCCCGTTGGAACGCGGTTTGGTGTGGTGGAATTGCCCCCAGAAAAGCTTTTGCTTGTGTCAGACAAGGCATCGGACTTCGAGGATGGTGACTTCCCACTTTTCATGAACCTAGAACTTGGGGCGCAATACCAGGCCCAGTTGCAGGATATCCTGCCAGAGCGTAGCCAGCAGCATATTTTCCTTGGAAACGCGATGATGGGGCTGCGTTATCTGACGAAACGCGGCGGGATCGGATATTTCCCTGTAAACATGCTGGAAGAACCACTATCAAAGGGAGAATTGTACCTTGTCAGGCGTGCTCCGGAAATTGTGTTGTCTTGCTATGCAGTTCACCTACCTGAAAATCCCGCACGTGCGCAGATCAAAGAGGTTCTTTCCGGATTTGTTCAGCTTCGTTGATAGTTTTGCCGTTTGAGGATTTACTCATAAGGCATGAAGCCCGGATAGGGTGCGCGGGTAACCGTTTCATGTACCATCGCCGTTAATGTAGTCAGGTCAAAGATCGGCATTTTCAGGTGCTTCTGCAGAAGATGCGCATAGGGTGGCATATCGGTGCATTCCAGAACCAATACCCGCATGTCGGGATTATTACGGACCAGTTCAGTGGCAGATTCGAGCACTTCGGCCGCGATTTTGTTCAGATCCATCGCATTGCGTCTGCCTTGTAGGATTACCTCGGTGAACTCGGGCTGATGTTCCATGCCTTGAACCGCAACGGGAATGCCTGCAGCGCCAACAGATTCGAAATGCCTGTCAGTCAGGCTTTCGCGGCAGGCAGTCAAAACGCCAACCGGGCCTTTGCGCCCGGCAATGTTGTAGGCCAAAGGAATTTGAATAAGACTTGAGGCGAAGACAGGAATGTTTACAGCATCGGACAGTTCTTGCTGAAAAATGGCAAGAAAACCGCAACTACCGGTGATCGCACGCGCTCCTTCCCGTTCTAGATGCTGTGCCGCTTTGATAAAGGGTGCAAGGAATTCGGGTGAGGGGTTTGCCAGCAAGTCTTTTATCGATGCTCCGACAACCGTTTCGTAGAGCACCGGAAATGGAAGGCTTGATGGGTTTTTGATATGTCCCGGTGGTTTTGGAAAACCTGAATCAAGGCATAATACCCCGATTGAAACACCACAGATGTTCTGTCCACCTTGATAAATCATTCACTTGGTCCGTCTGTAAGGGGAAGTGCTAAAACCGATCGATCCGATAAGGCGAAAGCTCTGTATTGCTCCGTGCCTCTAGCACCGCGTCAGCCACCAGTTCACCTGTCTTGGGAGCCATCATCAGCCCGTAGTGGCTATGGCCAAAGGCTGCAAATAGACCGCTCTGCCCGGGAATGGGCCCAATTGCAGGCAGGCTGTCAGGGAATGACGGGCGCACACCCATCCAGCTTTTCGTCACTTCTGTATTGAGGTCAGGTAGCATTTTTTTCGTCTGTCCAATCAGCATCTGTGCCCGCTTCTCTGTGGGGGGGGCGTCTAGCCCTGCAAACTCTGCTGTTCCGGCAGAGCGAAGGCCGCCCTCCATCGAACTTGAAACGAATTTGAAGTCCGCATCCATGACGGAATTGTTCAGCTCAACACCGGGATTTTCAAACATGATATGGTATCCGCGTTCGGCCTGAAGCGGTATGCTGAGACCCAGCGGTTTTAAAAGGTTTGCCGACCAGGCACCTGCAGCAACCACGATCTTTTCCGCAGGAAAGGCCCCCTGATCAGTGGTGATCAGCCACGTGTTGTCAGATTTTTCAAGACCCCTGACTGTTGCGCGCAAAACCTCCCCTCCAAGAGACAAGAACTTTTCTGTCAGCACTTGTCCAATCCGTCCGGGGTCGCGTGCGCGTGCCTGACCCTTTATTAGTATCGCTGCCTTGTAGTCAGGCGATATCGCTGGTTCCAACCGACGTAGTGCTTCACCGTCAACGACTTCTACCTGCGCACCCTTTTCACGGCGTAAATCCCAACTTAGGCCCGCAACGCTTGCTTGTTTTGGATTGCGGTACACGTGAACGTAGTAGCTGTCTTCGATCAGGTTTTCATGGCCCGTACCAGCAAGGTGTCTTCTGAATAGTTCAATGTTTGAAGTGTTCAATGTCTCCATTGCATCTGAAATTTCGCGCACGCGTTTTGCACGTCCGGCATAAAGAAATCTAACGCCCCAAGGCAGAAATCGCGGCATATAGCTTAGCGGTAGCCGAATTGGGCCTTCGGGGTCTATCAGCCAGCCTGGGATGTTCTTCCAAAGCCAGGGAAGGGATTGGGGTACGACAGACCAGGGTGAAATGACCCCGGCGTTTCCAAAAGACGCGCCCTGCCCAGGTTCATCCCGATCAATCAGTTTTACGCTTGCACCACGTTCAACCAAAGCGAGCGCCGTGCAAATTCCCACTATACCCGCACCAACAACGGTTACAGGAGGGGACTGAGTTTCAATTTTCATTCTGGGCTCACGCGTTGATTGTTTTTCGAACCTGAAGTTGCTGTTGTAAAAACACCGGAACCAAAAGAACAAGCGAAATCAGATCGCTTTGACCAGACGGGGCCACCAGAAACAGCCCGCCAATGGCCGCAATAACGCGCCAGATGCCATTCAGAGGGGCTAAAAAGAAACCTGAGACCGCTGTTGCGATTACAAAGACACCAGCCGCGCAGGTCAGTGAAACCTGCAGGAAGGACAGTAACGTGAAGTATTCGGGCAGAACGATCAGCATCGTTGGTGCGTAGACAAAAACCATCGGCACCATTAGTTTTCCCAGCCCCAGTGTGAACGCACTAATACCGGTGCGGAACGGGTTTGAGCCGGCAATACCAGCTGCTGCATAGGCTGAGGCACAGACCGGCGGCGTAATCTCGGAAATAACCCCATAGTAAAGTACGAACATATGCGTTGCGAGCGCGGGAACACCCAGTTGCGAAAGTGCTGGCTGCGCGACAGATACCAGCATGATATAGAGCGCCGTCGTCGGCAAGCCAGCTCCCATCAGGATACAGGCGATTGCTATCAGCACGAGTGATAGGAACTGCTGAATTCCGGCTTGTGAGAAAGCCTCAGAAGGAATCCACCCAAGTAACGGATGAAGGACAGCAGCCATATCAGCGGCGCCATTGGTCACCATAAAGCCGAGGCGGAAACCCACACCAGTTGTGTTGATAACCCCAACGACAATTCCAACAGCTGCCGAAGCCGCGCCCACGGCGAGCGCATATTGAACGCCGACATGGAAGCTATCAAAGAGATCGCGGAAATTCTGACGCTCATTGCGATGAAGTGAACCAAGTATTGTGAGCGCGGCAAGAACGCCCGCCAAATTTGGCGAAAATCCTTCACCGCTCATGGGGGACGCTTTCCAGAAAATGAAACCCAGCAAGGCGAAGGGAACGATCAAGGTTTTGGGTTTGTCCAAGGCACAAAACCCGACGACGACACAAAGATTGAGACCCATGAACGCAGCCATATTTGGGGAATAACCAGAGAACAGAACAATCAGCAAAGCGATCAACGGAATAATTGTGAACCAGCCTTCACGCCAGACTTTGATGAGATTGGGTAATTCATCTTTCGTGTATGTCGGCAGGTTAAGACGTTTAGCAGTGAAATGAACAATCGACATGACACCGATGTAGTGCATCATCGCAGGAACGATCGCGGCAATAACGATTGTTGTGTATGGCACCTCAAGATACTCGGCCATCAGAAAGCTGGCAGCCCCCATAATTGGCGGTGTAATTTGCCCACCTGCACTTGCGGCCGCCTCCACACCACCAGCGAAATGGCCGGGGTAGCCCATTCTTTTCATATTCGGAATCGTGAGCGAGCCGGTCGAAACCGTATTGGCGATGGAAGAGCCGGATATCGTGCCAAAGAAAGCGGATGAAACCACTGAAACTTTCGCTGGCCCGCCCGTGTAGCGGCCTGCTGCGATCATGGCGTTGTCGACGAAAAATTGACCAAGCCCCATGCGCTGGGCAACAACGCCAAACAGCACAAAGTGGAAAACGACCGTCGAAACAACCCAGAGCGTGACGCCGAAGATACCTTCGGCCGGGAAATACATGTTGTTTACGAACTGGTGCCAGTCGACCCCCGGATGGCGCAAAATCTGAGCGGGCATGTAAGGGCCAAACAGGGCGTAGATCATGAAGACGCTGATAATCATTGGCAGCACAAATCCGATGGTGCGCCGTGCAATCTCAAGGACTGCCAAAATCAGAACAGATCCGAAAAACACATCAAGCCCGGTTGGGTTGCCTTGGCGTAGCGCCTGTTCAGGAATAGCCAGACCAAAACTATCTAAACCGCGCCAACTAAGCCATAAGAACAAAGCTGCGCAGACGCCAAGGATCATGATTGCCCAATCATAAATCGGGACGTTGCCTGGGGCTAGAATGCGTCCGGGGCGGTGCTCGTAGCTTTGTGCAAGCTTTAAAAGCGGGAAGCCGACGAATATAAAGATAAACAAACCGGAAAGGTGAATTCCCATGTGAACATGATCAACGGGTGTCCCGAAACCTGCTGTCCAAAGGTGATAAAGGGCAAAAGCGACCGTTCCCCAATACATGACTTTGGTCAGCTGAGGGCTGTTGTTCCGCGTCGCAAGAGCCGAGTCATATTTTCGCTCAAGCGCCTCTAGGGCTTTGGCGTCAAGTTCATGTGGGGCAGGCGAAGTCATACTGGTCACTCCGGATGGGGGGTGATTAAAAGGGGCAGGCCGAGGCTGTGCAACGGCCTGCCGTTCGTTTTGGGGTTATCGGTATACGAAAATCAGAAAGTGATTACTCGAGCATGCCAATTTCACGGTAGTAACGCTCTGCTCCCGGGTGCAACGGAACACCGATACCGTCAACACCAAGCAATGCTGTTTCCAGAGTGATTGCACGACCTTTGGGGTGACCGTTGTCCAACAACTTGCGAGCTGTGCTTGACCACAGTGCTTTGGTGATTTCGTAAATCAGGTCTTCAGACTGGTTTGCATTGGTAACAAGCATGCCTGAAACCGCCACAGTGTTAACGTCATAGGCTACACCGGGGTATACACCAGCCGCAATTGTTGACGGTACATAGTATGGTACGGTTTCATTTGCCTGACGCACTTCTTCCTCGGTGAAGGAGTAAAGTTCCATCCCTTTTGTGTTGTCGAGCTGGATCATCGCTGCAACGGGTGTACCTGCAGCATAGAAATAAGCATCGAGCTGCCCGTCAGAAATTCGCTCAGCGCTTTGGCTGTTGTTAAGCTCTGCTTCGTCGATGTTGTCACGGGTTATGCCGTGGTCACCAAGGATGAGCTCAACAGCAATCTGCGTACCAGAACCCGCCTGGGCGATTCCAACGCGTTTGCCTTCCAGTGCAGCCAGCCCGTCCAACGTTGAGCCTTTTGGTAGAACGAGGTGCAAATCTTCGGGAAACAGGTTCGCAATAACGCGAAGATCAGGTTTTGCGTCACCTTCGTATTTCCCGATGCCATTGTAAGCAAAATGCAGTGTTGCGGCGCCTGTAAGGCCTGCTTCCATCTGGCCAGCCTGGATTGCATTCACATTGTGCGCTGATGCGTTTGTGGATTGCGCGATAGCAACAAGACCGGGAACGCCGCAGTTCCCGCCTTCGTCACATGCACGGGACCCAGGAGGGTTCGAAATCGCGTTAGCGATTATGCCACCGATCGGAAAGTAAGTTCCGCCCGCACCACCCGTGCCAATACGGAAAAAGGTCATTTCCTGTGCAAAGGCTGTTCCAGCCAACATGGCGCTGGCCAATGCGACGCCCGTAAGTTTCGTAAACAATGTCATTATATTCCTCCCAGAACAAAAATCTCAATCCAAGTGGCGCGTATGTTTCGCATAATATGGACTTGGACTTGATGTCTGACAGAATGTCGCGGTAACTCAATAAAATCAAATTTTTATTATTTTGATTTCCATAAATTATTTTTATACTGAATGTAAGAGAGGGTTGCACATTGAACTTAAAACAACTCGCCGCGTTTCGGGAAGTCATGCTTAGCGGATCAGTTTCGCAGGCTGCCCGCAATTTGAACCTTACACAGCCCGCTGTCAGCGCGTCGTTACGTACTTTGGAAGATGAGCTCCAGCTGAAGTTGTTTGAGCGTCGTCAGGGAAGGTTGATCGCCGTTCCCGAAGCGCATTATCTTTTAGCAGAGGCGTCAGAAACGCTAGACCGGTTGGCCGCAGCAAAACAAAACCTTCGTAGCCTGAGCAGCAAGAAAAGCGGGGTTTTGCAGATTGTGGCAATGCCGGGTCCGTCGGTCTTTTTGTTACCCAAGCTCATAAGTCAGTTTGTGGCCGACAATGATGATGTCAAAGTTACTCTAACAACACGTAGCTCACAGCAGGTCCAGCAGATGGTGGCAACTCAGAATTTCGACCTTGGAATTGCTGATTTAGGGGCTGACAAAATTACCGGTGTGAACCTCGTTGAGGCTGATATCTTAAACAGCACCGGGGTTTGTGCTGTGCCAGCACGCGACCCGCTGGCGGAAAAACCACTCATTTCGGCATCTGATCTCGACGGAAAGCCGATGGCGGTTTTGCAGCACACGCATTCGAGTCATGTTTTGACAAAGGCGACGTTTGACGCTGTAGGGGCAACTTTCAATCCGCGTTTTGAGTCGCAGTATTTTTTGCCTCTCTTTACTTTTGTTGAAGCAGGGCAGGCCTATGCTATTGTCGACAAGCTAAGTGCGGAAAGCTATCGGCTCTATACACGCGGTGAACCTGAGATTGTCTTTCGTCCATACGTCCCCGAAGTCGTGCTTCGGTTTGCATTGCTCACACCCGCGCATCGCCCATCATCAATGCTCGCAAGTTCATTCGCGGAACTCTGGAAAGAAACAGTCGCAAGAATTGAAAGTGATGAATTGTTAGGGAGCTAGATCGACTGAACTCAAACACGGACGTTCAGGTCGTGCGTTCCAGACCGCGAAGTGAAGGGCGTTTGAGCATACCCAGAAGTTGGTGGACCAGAGCTCTGCATTCATTTTCGCGCCAGTCTTTTGAATAGAAAGTTTCTGGCAGTTCCGGATGTCGCAGCAGATTGCGCCTCCAGTTATGCACAACAAGCGTACGCAGCGTCGCGATCTCCAGCGGCGTGAGAGAGGTATCCGGTCTTACAAGCTCGGCTACGGCCAACAGGTTTTTTTCGAGAGACTTATACTCGGAAACCAGTTTCGCAGGGGCAATCGTTTTTTTCAGCCAGTTTGGTACAACCAACGTGCTGCCTTCCAGCGCGAAAACTTCTGGTAAAGTTTCCGAAGGCGCGCCATTTCCAAGATAAACACCTGTCCCAAGCACGACATAGTCCTTACCAAGGAAATCCCTTTCAAAACACTGCCTGTCTGTTTGTGTCATTGGCTTTGTCACAACGACGTGCCAGTTTTCGTCTGTTTTAACATTTCGGGCGTAGATGCGTGGTGTGGCCTTGGCACTTTGCACCAGACCATAGTTTGTCAGGCTGTAGAAACTGGTGCGTCCAACCTTTTCACTTTTGATCCATCCGTCTTTGCGAAGACGGTGAAGGGCAACGCGCATGGCTTCGGGCTTAATACCCATCTGATCGGTGATACGCGACATGAGCGGCCCACTGATCTGGTCACCGGGGCGTTGTGCAAGATCCCCGAAAAGGGTCACGATAATTGACCAGACCCGTTGTTCTCCATTTCGGGTCAGTTCTTCGACTGATTTTTGAAAGGCGTGGTCAGCAAGTGAATTCATACAGTCTATATAGGCGTTACCTTTTCGCCTGACCATACGGCACGGTGGCAACCCGAAGAGATGCAAGGTCTTGCCACCCTTCGGGTTTAAAACTGCAAGTTTCGCGTTTCAGTAAGCATTCATGGTCAAAAGTTCATACTCCGCGACAAGCTCGTCTTCCTGATTTGTAAGCGATACGTGCCAGCGCACTTCGCCATACTCCTCGTTTCTGCCCGTTTTCTTTTTCACCGTCAGGCGAACTTTTATGCTGTCACCTGCCTGAACAGGTTTCATGAATCGCAACCCGTCGAGACCGGTATTGGCCAAAACGGGACCAGGATTTGGTTCTACAAACAAGCCAGCAGCAAAAGATAGCAGAAGGTAGCCATGCGCGACGCGCCCAGGAAAGAACGGGTTGGCTGCTGCGGCCTCTTCATCCATGTGGGCGTAGAACGTGTCACCTGTGAACTCGGCAAAATGCTCGATATCATCCAGCGAAATTTCACGTGATGCGGTATGGATCGTTTCACCAATCGCAAGGTCGCCAAAATTTCTGGTGAAGGGGTGCTCCGTGCCTTCAATCTCTTGTGCGCCGGGATTCCATGTTCCGCTGATTGCTGACAGGATGTCAGGGCTGCCTTGGATAGCGGTCCGTTGCATATAGTGCATCACACCCCGTACCCCGCCCATCTCTTCGCCACCTCCAGCGCGACCTGGTCCGCCGTGCACCATGTGCGGCAGGGGCGAGCCGTGCCCGGTGCTTTCTTTCATGCTGTCACGGTTGTTGAAGTAAATGCGCCCATGATAAGCGCCAACTCCCATCACCAAATTTCGAGCAATGTTTCCATCGCGGGTAATGACAGATGCAACCAGGCTGCCTTCGCCACGGTTCGCAAGCTGAATCGCGTGATCCAGATCACGATAGCCCATGATAGTTGAAACAGGCCCAAATGCTTCGGTGCAATGCACAAGATCGGAAGTGTCCGGGTTTGCGCAGTGAAACAGCATTGGCGGAACAAAGGCACCCTTTTCAGCGCCTTCGCCCTGAAGGGTGAAATTGTCAGGGTCGCCATATACCCGCTCTGCCTGCTGCCCGATGATCGCCGCCTTTTCCAGAACATCGCGTTTCTGACTTTCAGAGACCAAGGCCCCCATGCGCACACCTTCAGCGCGAGGATCACCGATTGTTGTTTGATCGAGCCTTGCTGACAACGCTTTGATTAGTGCCTCGACTTGAACTTCAGGCGCAATGATCCTGCGAATTGCTGTGCATTTCTGCCCGGCTTTTGCGGTCATCTCACGGCTGACTTCTTTCACGAACAGGTCAAATTCGGGTGTGCCGGGGGTCGCGTCAGCCCCAAGAATCGAAGCATTCAGGCTGTCCTGTTCCGCAACAAACCGGATTGAATTTTGCAAAATGTTCGGTGCTGACCGCAGGCTGAGCGCGGTATGTGCTGAGCCTGTAAAGCTGACGATATCCTGCATTCCCAAACGGTCCAGCAAATCCCCCGTGCCACCTGAAATCAGCTGAACGGAACCCGCAGGTAACAGACCGCTGTCGAGCATGATCCGAACGCAAGCCTCGGTGACGTAGCAGCTGGAGGTTGCAGGTTTAACGATAGCCGGAACGCCAGCCAAAAGCGTTGGTGCCAGCTTTTCAAGCATACCCCAAACAGGGAAGTTGAAAGCGTTGATGTGCACCGCAACCCCCTGCAGCGGGGTGCAAATGTGTTGTCCCAGAAAGGTGCCATTCCGGCTAAGCTGTTCAATTTCACCATCTAGATAAACATGCCCGTCCGGCATCTCGCGCCGGCCTTTTGAGGCAAAGACGAACATTGTGCCAATCCCGCCATCAATATCAATCAGGTGGTCTGATTGCGTCGCACCCGTATCAAAGGAAATGTCATAAAGTGCTTGTTTGTGTTTTCCGATCTGCATCGCAACGGCTTTGAGCATCCGGGCGCGATCATGAAAGGTCATGGCGCGAAGCGCTGGGCCACCAACATCGCGGCCATAATCCAGCATAGATTGCACATCCAGTGCGTCATTGCCGGCCTTTGCAATCACTTCTCCGGTGATAGCGCTTTTAATAATACGTGCGGATTGACCGGGTTGAACCCACTGACCGGCGGCAAAACTGCTGATTTTCTGTATCGTCATGATGATATCCTTAGTTCAGTTGGGCGGGCAATCGGGCGTAACCGCGAAACCTGATGCGGCCGCCACGTTTTGCGCCTGAAGTCAGTTGGTAACTCGGGAAGCGTTCAAGAAAGCGCCCGATGGCGATGCGGCCTTCCATACGCGCGAGCGTCAGGCCGACACAGGTATGTGGACCACCGGCAAACGCGAGGTGTTTGTTCGGCTTTCGTTCAACAATCAGCCGATCGGGGTCGTCGAATTTTGCTGGGTCACGGTTGGCCGCGCCAATAGAAAGATGCAGATCAGACCCTTTGGGGATTACTGTTTCGTGCAGCGTTAAGTCTTGCGTGGTCAGCCGGTTTCCGAGCTGATTGGGGCTTTCCATACGCAGGAATTCATTGACTGCCGTTGTTATCAATGATGGGTTGTCCAAAAGCGCGCGCCGCGCGTCCGGGTGCTCTGTAAGCAGTGCAAGCGCATTGCCGATCAGGTTGGTCGTGGTTTCGTGCCCGGCATTCAGGATAAAGATACAGTTTTGGTAAAGCTCAACTTCGCTTAATCCCCCACCTTTGTCAGTTTGAATAAGCCGTGTCAGAACATCTGTTTCCGGGTCTCCCGGGTGGCTTCGGCGCTCAGCAACAATGACGCGTAAAAAATCCACAAATTCTTCAACCGAACGATTGCCCCAGTCCAGTTGCTCTTGTGAAAGTTTCGGTTCAAGCGCGCCAAGGATTGCGAGCGACCAATTGCGCAATGGTCCACGCTGGTCACGCGGTATGTTGAGCAGGTTGCCGATGACCTCGATTGGGATTGCACCTGCAAAATCCTCGATCAGTTCAACGGATATCTTACCCTCCATCTCGTCGAGCAGGCCACTAACCAGAGTTTCCAGACCCGGTTCCAACTGGGCCAGCGCACGCGGGTTCATTGCCCCGACCATCACTTTTCGTACACGGGTGTGCAGGGGTGGGTCATTGAAGACAAGTGATGTTGTGTGATGTTCAAAAAGCGGGCTATCCACGCCAAATTTTGGCGCAAAGACCTTTTTCTTATCCGAGATAAACAGCTTGGTGTCCCGGTAAATCCGGTCCAGATCATCATAGCGCGAAATGACAAAAGACCCGTCAGCTTGTGGACAGACGGGCGCCTGTTCACGCAGCCATTGGTACGTGGGGTAGGGGTTTTCGTGAAACCCTTCCGGTGGGTTGGTCAGATCAAACATCAGTGTCCAAATGCGCCCATCTTATTGGGCAGATAAAGAACGATGATTGGCACAAGCACGATCAGAGCCAACCGGAAGATATCTGCGATCCAAAACGGGGTGACACCTCTGAAAATCGTCGCTGTTGAAACATCGCCGACGACCGCCCTGAGAATGAAAACATTAAGACCGACAGGTGGTGTTATGAGTGAAATTTCCGTGACGACCACTACAACGATGCCAAACCAGATCGGATCATACCCAAGCGACATGACGACCGGGAAAAAGATTGGCACGGTGAGCAGCAGCATCGACAGGCTCTCAAAAACGCAGCCAAGGATGATGTAGATGCCAAGGATCATCAGCATGACGACCATTGGTGAAACATCATAGGCCGTGACCATACCGATAAGCGCTTCGGGCAGGCCCGCAAGATTGACGAAGTTCGAGAAAATTTGCGCGCCAATCAGAACCGAAAAAAGTGCAGCAGCAGTGAAGGAGGTTTCTTTGAGCACTTCAAAGGTGGATTTTATTGTCAGACCACCCCGGCCAAGCGCAATCAGAAAAGCACCCATTGCGCCCATACCCGCCGCTTCAGTTGGTGAAAATGTCAGGTTCAGCGGCGCGAAATCAAAGATTCCATAGAGCCCGCCGATCACAAGGAAAAAGAGCAAAAGCACCGCCCAGACAGATCGCAACGCCTTTAGCCGATCACCCCAACCGGTGCGTTCACCGGCTGGCCCGGCATCCGGGTTGCGCATCACTGTCCAGCGAACCGCAAAAAGGTAAAAGAGGATACCCAACATTCCAGGAATAATCCCCGCAATAAACAGTTTGCCAATAGAGGTTTCTGTCAGCAACCCGTAGATAACCAGAATGACAGAAGGTGGGATCAGAATGCCAAGCGTTCCGCCTGCTGCTATGGATGCGGTCGACAGTGAATCAGCATATCCATAACGCCGCATTTCTGGCATTGCGACTTTGGACATGGTTGCAGCTGTGGCCAGGGATGACCCACAGATCGCGGAAAATCCACCGCAGGCCGCAACTGTTGCCATGGCAAGGCCACCCCGCATGTGACCAAGGAATGCGTTCGAAACCGCGTAAAGTTCGCGCGCAAGACCACCCTTGTTCACAAACAGACCCATAAGAATGAAAAGCGGTACGACAGACAGCCCATAGTCTTGCGCAGTATCTGTGATTTGACGCCCAACCATCGACATTGCGGCCTTCAGGCCGCGTTCGGAAAAGATCGCGCCGCCACGTTCGTAGGCAAAGCCTAGCGAGCCAACCAAACCCATCGCAAAAACGATGGGCAGGCGCAAAAATACCAGTATCAGGACAACGGCAAAGCCGATCAGCGCAGCGGTCATTGCATGCTCTCCTGCAAGAGTTTGGGGGCAAAAAGACGAAGCAGTCCGGTGATGATCATCGCGGCAGAGGTAATTGCCGTCGCAAGCGCGATGAACCCACCGATGTAAAACTGTGGGATTGAAAGATACTCGGTCACATCGCCGTATTCCTGTGCGCGTTCAGACAACAGCCAGACACGATGAATCGGCCAGAACAACATGATCCCACTACTTAGAAAAACAGCCCCATCACGCAACCGTTCCAGCCGGTGGCGATGGAAGAAGCCGTCTGTCAGATCAACTGCAATATGCTCACCCCGAGCCGAGATTATGGGAAGAACGGAGAAAACCATAATTGCCATCAAAATGCGGGTCAGTTCCGTTGCAGCTTCAATTGGTGAATTAAAAAGTGACCTCAGGATGACATCACAAAAAGTCATGACCATCAGAATGAAGAGTGCGAAACAAGCCAGCAGCACTGGCAAGAAACTGATGCGCTGCATTAGGTTTATCAGGTTTTTCAATACGCTACCTCCAGTGTGTCGCTTCAGGCTGGCGGAGACGGCTCAGCCAGCCTGATTTTTAAGTCAGTTTAGTTCGCTGCCATTTCGGTTTTGACCATTTCGTAGGCGGTCTGAGCGTCGATGCCGGTTTGAGCAATCTCTGCAATAACGCTTGCTATGACGCCTTCTGCAATCTGGTTGAATTTTGCCAAATCAGCATCGCTTGCCGGGTTGATGGCGTTGCCTTCGGTTTCGGCTGTCGCTGTACGACCGATCATATCAATCTCGTCCCAGATTTTGCCAATCTCACGGCTCAGAGGTTCGCCAAAAACCTTTTCTTCAAGAGCCGCCTGAAGATCCTCTGGCAGATCGGCAAAAGTGTCTTCATTCATGATGAAAGCGAACGAACCACGGTACAGGCCGCCGGGAACTTCGAAAACGTTCTGCGCGACTTCAGTCAGTTTAAATCCGCGTCGCGATTCCATCGGCATCACAACACCATCAGCCGCTCTTGAGGCAAGTGTTTCGTACACTTTGGGCGCAGGAACCTGAATTCCTGTTGCGCCGAGTGCGGCGCCAACGTCACCACCAACACCGCCGGGAATGCGGACTTTCAGGCCCGAAATTTGGTCTAGCGAGGTCACTGCATCTGCCGAATGCAATTGTGCTGGGCCGTGTGTGTGAAGCGCAATGACCTTAACGCCGCGATGCTCATCTGCAGCTTGCAAATAGGCTTCATAAGTGCGCCAGTAAGCAACAGATGCCTGCTCAGCAGAGCCTTCGTAGCCAGGAAGCTCGATCAGTTTTGTCGTGACAAAACGGCCAGGCTGATAGCCGTGGAAAATGATCGAAGCATCTGCTGCACCATCTTGTACCAAATCCATCTGTGCCGGGGGTGGCGCGATGCCAAGCTTCAGCTCTGCCGTAACCTGACCATCTGTTGCCTCTTCGACCATTTCGATGAATTTAGGCCACATCATTGCGTTGATGCCGTGGGTCGGTGGGGCCCAGCTTGAAATGGTCAGCGTGTAATCGGCAGCAAATGCAACCGTTCCTGCGAATGCCATTGTGGCTCCTGCCAAAAGACCAGTTAATTTTGTAAATTTAGCCATGAGGATCCTCCCTGTTCATGATCAATTTTCAATTCATCCCGTATCAGTCGTCTAAACTGCTGCGGTTTTCAGTTTCTTCGGTTCTTCGTTGTTCATGTTTGCCAGTCGCCATGAGTTTGGGCTTTCACCAGCGACCGTCTTCATCGTCTCAGATGTTGTCCGCCATCCAATTTCCCTGGCGTAGTGCATCGGCCCGCCGCGCCAGCGCGGAAACCCATACCCGTGGATCTGCACCATATCGATTTCAGAAAACCCCTCGGCAATTCCGTCTTCGACAATTTGCGCGCCTTCGTTGGCCAAAACCGCCAGCAGACGTAACAAAATCTCGATTTTGGTGAAGTCTCGGCGGTCTATTCCTTGCTTTGCGGAATAGTCAGCGATCATCTGTTCAACCTCGGGGTCGCGCAGGGGTTTGCGGCTATCCCCATCATAGAGATACCAACCGCGCCCACTGCGCTGACCAAGGCGGTCCATTTCGCAAAGCTGATCACCAATTGGCACATAACGTTCTTTGGGGTCGCGATCTGCGGCCTGTCGCTTGCGGTTTGCCCAGGCAATTTGCAGACCGGTAAGGTCCTGCATCTCATAAGGGCCCATCGGCATCCCAAAGGCACGCATCGCTGCATCAACCTGATAGGGAAGGGCACCGTCAGCCAGCAAATAATCCGCTTCGCGACGGTAGGCCGCCAGCATCCGATTGCCAATGAAACCGTCACATATTCCGGAAAGGACGGAAACTTTCCGCATGCGTTTCCCAAGGGCAAAACCAGTTGCCAAAACGTCGGGATGTGTTTCGGGCGTTTTAACGATTTCCAGCAGTTTCATGATATGTGCCGGGCTAAAGAAATGAAGCCCGATACAGCGTGAATGGTTTTCAATGCCTGCGAAAATGACGGTTGGGTCGAGGTAGGACGTATTGGTGGCAAGAATGGCATTGCGATCCATTGATGCGGCAAGTTCGCTGAAAACGGCTTGTTTGACACTCGCGTCTTCAAATACGGCCTCCACCGCCACCTGAGCAGGTGCCGCATCAGAATAGGCGTCGGATGTGCGAAACGCATTGAGTTGCCGCCTGTGTTGATCAACCCCTAACTTTCCACGCTTTAATGCGCCATCCAGCAAATTTGTGACCCGATCATGCGCAGCATTCGCAGCCGTCTTGTCACGTTCAATCAATGTAACCTTGAGGCCAGCGTTCAATGCTGAAGCTGCAATGCCTGCACCCATCAACCCACCACCAACAACAGCTATGTGTTCAACCTCACGCGCTGTCGCGCCAGCAATCGCCGCAGGTTTCGCAACCTGTCGCTCTGCAAAAAACGCGTGGCGAAGGGCGCGAGATTCAGGCGATTTGCGTAGCGCAAGATGCAGTTCGCGTTCTTTTGGTTGCGCTTCGGAAAAGGGGCGCGCTGCCCAAGTAAGTGCGTCAAAATTATCCAAAGGCGCGTGCTGACCCTTTGCACGTCTCAGAACCTCAGCTTTTTTGCGCGTTAAAGCCGCCTCATCAATCGGCTCAACAATTCGCTGACTGACCGGGGTTGGCCGGAGTGGCAACGTTTGGGCGAAGGCCAGCGCTGCCTGCTTCAGATCGCCTTCAACAACCTGGTCGAGACCGCCGAGCCGGTACAGCTCTTCTGAGTTAATAATTTTACCAGCGCAGGCGATATCAATCGCAGGTTCTATACCGATAAGTCGCGGCAGCCGTTGGGTGCCACCCGCGCCGGGAATAACGCCAACATTCACTTCGGGTAAACCAAACCGGGTTCCGCTAGCGGCAATACGCCATGCGCATCCCATTGCAATTTCGAACCCTCCACCAAGTACATTTCCGTGCATAGCGGCAATAAAGGGTACTTCGCTGTCCTCGATCATCTGCACTACGTCTGGAAGGTGAGGCGCGACTGGCAAGGTGTCGAATTCGGACATGTCACCGCCTGCGATAAAGGTTCGGCCCTCGCATATCAAAATAGCGACACGTGCACCGGCGACGTCGGCGATCGCGGTTTCCAACCCTTCGCGAACGGCGGTCGACGTTGCGTTGACTGGGGGGTTGTTAATGATCACCCAGGCAATGTCGTTTTCTATAAGGGTCCGGACTGTCCGGTCTTCAGACATGGTGGTCAAACTCCGATCAAAGAATCAAAGGTTGATTATTTATTGACCAACCGTTCGGTTTATGCAAATGTTTTCTTGTTCTATGATTTTGCAGGGGCCGTTATGAGCGATACGATTCTTACGCAAGTGCATGAAAACTGGGTCGAAATAACGTTGAATCGCCCTGATCGGCTAAACAGTTTTAACGATGAAATGCATCTTGCACTGCGTTCAGAACTTGAAGCCGCACTTGATAAAGGTGCCCGTGCAATCCTTCTGACGGGCGCGGGCAGAGGGTTTTGCGCAGGGCAGGACCTAGGGGATCGGGATCCTTCAAAAATGTCTGGCTCACCAGATCTTGGGGCAACGCTGGTGAACTTTTACAACCCACTTGTCCGGTTGATCAGATCGCTAGAGTTCCCCGTTGTTTGTGCTGTCAATGGCGTTGCTGCCGGGGCAGGGGCCAACATTGCACTGGCGTGTGACATCGTTTTGGCGGCACAAAGTGCAAAGTTCATTCAGTCATTCGCCAAGGTTGGCCTGATCCCTGACGGCGGCGGTACATGGTCGTTGACGCATTTGTTGGGTGAAGCGCGTGCCAAGGCACTGGCATTGACGGCAGAACCATTAAGCGCACAGAAAGCCGAAGACTGGGGCTTGATCTGGCGCGCTGTTGAAGACGAAGCGTTAATGGGTGAAGCACGCGACCTGACTGCAAAACTGGCAGATAGCCCAACAGTTGGCCTTGGGATGACCAAGATGGCGATTCAAGCGGCATCAACAAACAGCTTGGATCAACAGCTTGATCTGGAAGCAAAAAGCCAGAAAATTTGCGGAGAAACTCCAGACTACGCTGAAGGTGTCAGATCTTTCTTGCAAAAGCGTGCACCAAAATTCACCGGGGTCAAATCATGACAATGACACCAAAAGAAAGAGCAGAGCGCAGCGCTGCAGCGATGTGGGCAGACGATGGCGCGTCAAGCTGGTTGGGAATCGAACTTGTTGAGGTGGATGAAGGCTGTGCCGTCATGGCGCTGACCGTAGAACGCCACCATGCAAATGGGCATGGAATTTGTCACGGCGGTATTACGTTTTCACTGGCGGACAGTACCTTTGCCTTCGCTTGCAATAGCCGTAATCAGTCGACAGTCGCCCAGCACAACGTGATCAGCTATATAGCGCCCGGGTATGTGGGTGACCGTCTGACGGCCACTGCACACGAAGTCAGTTTGACCGGTCGTAGTGGAATATACGATGTGAAGGTAACCAATCAGGATGGAAAACTTATCGCTGAACTTCGCGGTTTTTCACGTGCCATCAAAGGCCAATTGTTTCAGGAATGATCCGTTAGGGAGGAAAGAATGAAAGATCTGACACCAAAGAAATCTGACCTGGATCCGATTGAAATTGCCTCGGTTGATGAAATCCGCGCCCTTCAGCTTGATCGGCTCAAATGGTCCGTGCGTTACGCCTACGACAACGTGTCGATGTACAAACAACGCTTTGACGAAGCTGGTGTTCATCCTGACGATCTGACTACGTTGTCTGACCTCGCTAAATTCCCGTTCACTTACAAAAATGACCTGCGTGACAACTACCCTTTTGGCCTTTTTGCCGTTCCGCGTAGCGAAATTATCCGCTTGCATGCTTCGTCCGGCACCACTGGCAAGCCAACGGTTGTCGGCTACACCAAGACTGACATCGACAATTGGGCTGATCTGGTGGCGCGCAGCTTGCGGGCTTCGGGTCTTCGCAAGGGTGACATGGTGCACAACGCTTATGGCTATGGTCTGTTCACAGGCGGTCTTGGCGCGCACTATGGGATCGAACGGCTTGGTGCCACTGTTGTACCGATGTCAGGTGGGCAAACAGAAAAACAGGTGGGCCTGATAACCGATTTCAAACCTGACGGGATCATGGTGACTCCGTCCTATATGCTGAACATCCTCGAACAGTTCCACAAGGTCGGCCTTGATCCGCGAGAATGTTCGTTGCAGGTCGGCGTATTTGGAGCAGAGCCATGGACTGATGCGATGCGCAAGGAAGTCGAGAACGCATTTGACATGCATGCTGTCGACATCTACGGCCTCTCCGAAATAATGGGGCCGGGTGTTGCCAACGAATGCGTTGAAACAAAGGATGGTCCGGTGATCTGGGAAGATCATTTCTTTCCTGAGATCATTGATCCGATCACGAGCGAGCCAGTTGAAGATGGCGAGATGGGGGAGCTTGTTTTCACCACGCTCACCAAAGAGGGCCTGCCGATGATCCGCTATCGCACGCGGGACTTGACGCGCCTTTTACCGGGCACAGCACGGAGCATGCGGCGGATGGAAAAAATCACAGGTCGTTCGGACGACATGATCATTCTGCGCGGTGTAAATGTTTTCCCGACCCAGATTGAAGAGCAATTGATGGCCACGGGCGGTCTGGCACCGCATTTCCAGATCGAGCTTTACAAATCGGGCCGAATGGACGCCATGCGTGTTTATGTTGAGGCGAATCCGGACGCGACGGATGAGCTATCGAAAACGGCATCGGCCAGGATGTTGACCAAACGCATTAAGGATATGGTTGGTATTTCGACCGAGATCATCGTGGGCGAACCTGGCGATGTTGAACGCAGTCAAGGCAAAGCCAAGCGGGTCGTAGACAACCGCAAAAAGGAGTGAGTTTTGGCCCGTACAATCGCCAAAGACTATGACCAGAAACGCGGGCAAATTCTAAAAGTAGCTGCCAGCGTATTTGCAACCGAAGGGTTTGACCGTGCATCGATGAGCCAGCTAGCGAAAGCTTGTGGGATATCGAAGGCGAATATCTATCACTACTACAGCGGTAAAGACGCGCTTTTGTTTGATATTTTAGATACTTATCTCAAGGCGTTACGCGACCGAATTTGTAACGCTGCCCCGGCAAGTCTTACGCCGGAAGACAGGTTTCGTGCGACAGTATCCGCCATTTTGCTGGCGTATCAGGGGGCTGATGATGAACACCGGGTTCAGGGTGGTGGCTTTGCAATGCTGCCGGACGATCAGCAAGATGTTTTGCGCGGCTATCAACGCGATTTGGTGAAACATCTTTCGGACATTGTGCAGGCAATCGCACCTGAAGTGTTTGAAGGCGAAAAAGGCAAACTTCATGCGGCGACGATGTCTGTGTTCGGGATGCTCAACTGGTTTTACATGTGGAACAGCAAGGCAGACGCGAAGGCACGCGAAGACTATGCAAACATTGTAAGCAATCTGACACTCAGCGGAGTCCGTGGCCTTTAAAACAAGACTTGTCTGGTGGCAGAATCGGCCAATTCCGGCTCTGCCATCAAGTTTTACCCAGCTTTGAGATCCAAACTCCCCAAAACCGCTTTTGCCTCGGTTTCCCAGCGGGATTTTAGGTCTGCATTGGTGTTTTTGCGTAGGCCATAGGCCTTAAGCGCATCTGCGCGACCGGATTTGGTGCTGCCAAAACTTGCCGCGACGCGTGGCCACCAGTAGCTGACACAGGTTTGTACATCTACCGTCGCCGAACCGTCTTCCAGTAGCTTCGTCAAACCCTCCAGTGCCAGTTCCGCGTGGCGGGCCTCAATCGGGGCGATAGCGCGGAATTGCTCGGCCAGCGGTTGGTAAGATACAGATGAGAACTCTTCAAGCTGTACAGCAACGGCAAGGCCCATAAGAAGGTTCATTACAACGGCGTCGGCCCACCCTTGAAGCGGATAATTAAAAACCGCAAGCCGCATGTCAGATTCGGTTCGGGTCGCACCAATATCAGCGTCCCGATCCAGGCGTGCCGACCAGGGGTGGTGAACGGCGTATCTATCAGTATTTGCGCCAAACTCGCCCATGATTTTTAGAACGCGGTCGGCGTTGTCGGTCTTTTCCAGAACGATCTTTGCGGCGGCGATGCGTTCTTTGATACCCGGCCCTTGATTGATGACGTCGGCGAATCCGGCAGCACCTGCCAACTCACTGTCAACAAAGGTGGCCATCAGGCGCATAAGTTCCGCGCGGTACCGTGGTGGTACATTCCCAGGAGAGGTCAGAACCCCACCAGCGGAAAGGTAGCTTTCAATGCTCATTTCGTCGGTCATGGGGTTCTCCTATTGATCGTAGTCGACAACAACGTTGTCGGTCAGCGGGTAACACTGGCACGTCAGCACATAACCACGCGCAACTTCGTAATCTTCCAGCGCGTGGTTTGCGATCATTTCAACCTCGCCCTCAGTTACCTTGGCGCGGCATGTTGAACAGACTCCGGCTTTACATGCGAAAGGTGCGTCGAGCGCGTTCTCAAGCGCTGCTTCAAGAATGGTCTGATTTTTTGGCATATTAAAACTGCGTGTCGCACCATCAAGCGTGATACTTGCACTGGTTTCGTTGGATTTTCCGGCAGAATCCACGCTTACCACTTTACGCGAGGCGCGGCCGGGTTGTGCACTGGCAAAAAGCTCGAACTTGATCTGAGCGTCGGTCAGGCCATGGTCACGTAGGGCGGCTGCAATCGTCAGCATCATCGGCTCGGGACCGCAGATGAAGGTGGAATCGACGTTCTTGATATCGATCCAGTGCTTGAACAATTGTTTGCATTTCTCGGCGTCTATTAGTCCAGTGAACAGGTCGATGTCCTGCGCGTCACTTTCCAGAATGTGGATAATGTTAAGGCGTCCCATAAAGAGGTTCTTAAGGTCTTCAAGTTCTTCCCGGAACATGATCGTGTTCACGCCTTTGTTGGCGTAGACCAGCGTGAATTCCGATTTTGGTTCCTGCGTCAGAACAGTTTTGAGGATCGACAGAACCGGTGTTATGCCCGAGCCGCCTGCAAAACCGAGATAGCTCTTTTCAGCCACTGCATCCAACGGTGTGTGAAACGTACCCATAGGCGGCATTGCCTCCAATATCTCTCCGACTGTTAGGTTTTCATTCGCCCAGGTCGAAAATGCGCCACCCTCAACACGCTTGATGCCGACCTGAAGAATGCCCTCATCTTTGCCTGCACAGATTGAGTAAGAACGGCGTAGTTCTTCGCCGTCAAAGTCGCGGCGGAAGGTCAGATACTGACCTTGCGTGAAATCGAACGCGTCAGCCGCGCCATTTTCGGGTTTCAGTGTCACGACAACCGCGTCGCGGATTGTTTTGTGAACGTCGGTGACGGTTAGGTTATGAAAGCGCGCCATCGGATCCTCCTTAGATGCACTTGAAATAGTCAAAAGGTTCAGCACAGGCGCGGCAGCGCCAGTGTGCTTTGCATGGTGTCGAGCCAAACTGGCTGATTTTCTCAAGGTCAGTCCCACCACAAAGTGGGCAACGCTTTGGGCCACCGGCAGGCTGGGGTGGGGCTATCCCGTATTTTTCCAGTTTTTCCCGGCCCTTATCGGTCAGCCAATCGGTGGTCCAGGCGGGGGAAAGCTGCCGTTTCAACTCCAGCTTTTCGACACCGTGGTCACGTAAGGCAGTCTCGATATCAAGATTGATAATCGACGTCGCTGGGCAGCCCGAATAGGTCGGTGTTACCGTCACGCAAAGCGTGTCTTCCTGCCAATCGACATCGCGAATGATGCCGAGATCAACAAGCGAGATCACGGGGATCTCGGGGTCAGGAACGGCATCAAGCCATTCCCAGACCTGTTTGAGCGACGGTTTTGACATTACATTTTACCAGGTTGCGCCGGGGTAAGCACGTTGCAGCCACTGCATTTGCGTCAGGATGTGGCCTAAATGTTCAGAGTGCCGCATTCCGGTTTTACCACCTTTGTGGGCGAACTTGCTGTCCGGAGTCGTCAGCGTTGCATCGGCAAGTACCCGGCCTACTAACGCATCATACTCGTCACGTAACGAGGCTGGATCAGGCGCAACACCCGCCTTGACCATTTCTGCGTCAACCTCATCACCGACAAACATTTCCCCGATGTAGGGCCATAGCAAATCCAAGGCGGTTTGCATCTTGGCATGGCTCTCTTCGGTACCGTCCCCGAGGCCTGCGACCGTATCAGCCGAACGCTCAAGGTGGTAGGCGACCTCTTTGCTCGCCTTTTCCGCAATGTCTGCGATCCGCTGATCGGAACTTTTCATTAAACGGCCAAGCATGATCGAATGCCAGGCATCGAACAGGAACTGGCGCATCATTGTCTGGCCGAAATCACCGTTAGGCTGTTCGACCAGCAGAAGGTTGCGAAAGTCCCAGACATCTCGCAGGAAAGCCAGATTGTCGGCGGTCCTGCCTTTGCCCTCAACTTCGCCAGCCAGACCCAGCCAAAACTGAGTTTGGCCAATCATGTCGAGCGCGGTGTTTGCAAGAGCTATATCTTCTTCAAGAACCGGGGAATGGCCGCACCATTCCGAAACACGGTGCCCCAGAACAAGGGTGTTATCGCCCAGGCGTAGCAGGAACTGAAACAGCGCGTCATTTTTGTTGAGTTTGTCCGCCATCACATCGCCCCTACGTCTTCTGGAATGTCAAAGAAGGTCGGGTGACGATACACTTTGGAATTTGACGGCTCATAAAGCGGACCTTTGTCACTGGGGGAAGAGGCCGCGATATGCGCTGCTTCGACAACCCAGATGCTGACGCCTTCATTGCGGCGCGTATAGACATCGCGCGCGTTCTTGATTGCCATTTCTGCGTCGGGCGCATGAAGCGAACCCACGTGGCGGTGGCTCATACCGTGTTGCCCGCGGATGAAAACTTCCCAGAGAGGCCATTCATTTTTCATGGTTTTATCCTTTTCGTTTCGCGCGGATTATTCGGCGGCAGTTTTGGCTGATGCTTTGCGCGCAGCTTTTTTGCGGGCATGGGCCAGCAGGCCGTCACGCACCCATTTTCCGTCGTCCCACGCCTTGTTTCGGGCATTAAGGCGCTCGGTGTTGCAGGGGCCATTGCCTTTGATCACCTCAAAAAACTCTGACCAATCGGGTTCGGAGTAATCATAGTGGCCCGTTTTTTTGTTCAGCTTTACGTTTTCATCCGGGATCGTAAGGCCAAGATATTCAGCCTGAGGCACCGTCTGATCGACGAATTTTTGCCGCAACTCGTCATTTGTGTTGATCTTGATTTTCCATGCCATTGACTGGGTTGAGTGGACTGAATCTTTGTCAGAGGGGCCGAACATCATTAAGGCAGGGAACCAGGTGCGGTTCATCGCGTCCTGAGCCATTTGCTTTTGTTCTTCAGTGCCTTGGCACATCTTCATCATGATGTCGTAGCCTTGGCGCTGGTGAAAGCTTTCTTCCTTACAGATACGGACCATCGCGCGGGAATAAGGGCCGAAAGAAGTGCGTTGCAGCGGCACCTGATTCATAATTGCTGCCCCATCAACCAACCAGCCAACAGCACCCATATCAGCCCAGTTCAGCGTTGGGTAATTGAAGATTGAAGAATATTTCATTTTGCCGGAAAGCAGGTCTTCGGTCAGCTCATCCCGGCTGATACCTAACGTTTCTGCCGCGCAGTAGAGGTAAAGACCGTGGCCGGCTTCGTCCTGTACTTTGGCAAGCAGGATCGCCTTGCGTTCCAGCGTTGGCGCACGTGTGATCCAGTTGCCTTCAGGAAGCTGCCCCACGATTTCGCTGTGCGCGTGCTGGCCGATCTGCCGGATCAGCGTGGCGCGGTAGTCGTCGGGCATCCAGTCTTTGGGTTCGATTTTTTCATCAGCATCGATCCGGGCCTGGAAGGCGCGTTCCTGATCCGTCATTTCTTCCGGAGATTTAACGCCGGTCCCGGCGGTCTTGATCATTTGAGCGTACATTGCGGTTTCCTCCGATCAAATTCGTTCGATGATGATTGCCGTGCCCTGCCCGACACCCACACACATGGTGCATAGCGCATAGCGCCCACCTGTTCGTTTCAACTGATAGGCAGCGGTCAGAACAAGACGCGCGCCGGACATTCCCAGGGGGTGGCCCATTGCTATCGCACCGCCATTTGCATTTACGTGCACGGCATCATCCGGCAGGCCCAGTTTGCGCAACGTGGCGAGCCCCTGGCTGGCGAATGCTTCGTTCAATTCTATCACATCCATGTCTTTGAGTGAGAGGCCCGTTTTCGCCAGGACTTTACGTGTGGCAGGAACCGGGCCAATTCCCATTATACGCGGCGCGACACCTGCAGCAGCCATGCCAACAACACGCGCCATTGGGATCAGGCCGTTTTGCACAGCCGCATATTCGGAGGCGAGCAATAGTGCAGCCGCTCCGTCGTTTACGCCGGATGCATTCCCGGCTGTCACGCTCAGGTCCGGGCCATTTACCCCGCGCAGTTTGGAAAGCTTCGCTGCATCCGTTCCGGGGCGGGGATGTTCGTCGGTATCAACAACAATCGGATCACCCCGGCGTTGAGGAACCTCAACCGGTACAATCTCTTCAGCGAAAATACCTGCTTCATGCGCCGCAGCCCAGCGCGCTTGCGACCGGGCGGCAAAAGCGTCCTGATCTTCACGGCTTATGTTGTAATCCGCGGCGACATTGTCAGCCGTTTGTGGCATGGAATCAACGCCATAGGCGGCTTTCATTTTTGGGTTAATAAATCGCCAGCCAATCGTGGTGTCATGAACTACGTTCGCTCGGCTGAACGCGGTTTCCGCCTTCGGCATTACAAAGGGCGCGCGGCTCATACTTTCGACGCCACCGGCAATAGCGAGTTCATAGTCACCCGATTTTATTCCGCGCGAAGCCATTCCAACCGCATCCATACCAGAGGCACATAGGCGGTTTATGGTTGTTCCCGGAACTTCAATAGGCAGGCCTGCAAGCAGTGATGCCATACGCGCAACATTACGGTTATCTTCGCCAGCCTGATTGGCCGACCCAAAGATCACATCGTCTATGCTGGCCCAATCCACCTCTGGGTTGCGGCCCTTCAATGCAGAAATTGGCACTGCCGCCAGATCGTCTGCTCGAATCGAAGAAAGTACGCCGCCGTATCGTCCGATTGGTGTTCGGATGGCATCGCAGATGAATGCAGTCATAGACCGTGGTCTCCCTTTACTTTTGTCACATAATACGCCGACCGTTTGGTCGGTAATACAAGAAAAACCGACTCGCCGCAATAATTAATGTTACCAAAAAACAAAATTTATTAATTATTAGTAACATAAAGAAAACTTTGGGTTTCGGGTCCCCAAAAGCCAATCTTACCATTCTTTCAGCCAGCCAGGTGTACACTCAAGAGACGCAGAATGTGACGAAAAGAATCCGCAGAAATAGCAAAGCCCGAAAATCAAGATTTGCCACCGAATGACTTTTGCATCTTAGTCTAAAGCGAAATTCATTCATCGGAGGGGCGTATCATGAGGTTTAACGACAAAATTGTTCTTGTAACCGGTGCCAACTTTGGAATCGGAAATGCGATAGCGCGCAAGTTTGCAGGCGAAGGTGCAAAAATTGCCATTGTCGCACGTGGTCAGGAACGTTCTGAGAAAGTAGTTGAAGCCTTCGCAGCCGAAGGGTTTACGGCCGATTTTTTCAAAACAGATGTTTCTGACGAGAAAGCAGTTGAAGGCATGATCGCAGCAGTTCTTGCAAAATACGGACACATCGATGTCGTTGTGAACAACGCAGGCTGCGGCAGCCAGAATTGTGGGATCACTCCGGATGATTCACCGGGAAAGAGGTGGGCATTCTTTCGCGGAGCGAATCTTGATTCATGTTACTTTGTAAGTGCTCACGCATTACCGCATCTCTCGAAAAACCCAGGCAGTGCAATTGTCAACATTTCCTCCACCGCAACCCTGCATGGGAATTGGGGCTTGTACGGCGCAGCGAAAGCGGGCGTTGAAGGGATGACACGATCGTTTGCTGCAGAAGCGGCGCAGTTTGGTACGCGGGTCAATTGCATTAGCCCAGGCTGGATAGAAACAAGCCCTGAGCAGACGCTGGCAGCGCAGGGAAGCGAAACCGGAGAATGGGATATGCCGCCATCGCTGTTGAACCGTATGGGAACGATTGAAGAGATTGCCAATGTCGCGGCTTTTCTGGCATCGGATGACGCTTCATTCATCACCGGGCAAACATTGGTTGTCGATGGTGGACTAACGATTACTGATTATCCGTCGCGTGCCTCTCTCTCGACAGTCGGGCATCGAGTTTTTTCGCGTTCCTGATAGATTGACGAAGGTTAACAGCCCCTCTTAAGAACACGCTCAAGGGTTTGCAGGCCTTCTTCCAGTTCAGCCTCTGTGAAACCGCAAAAGCCCAAAAGCAGGCCATTGAGCGCCGAGTTGCCTGAACCGAACTTGGACAGGGGCTGTGTTGTTAAACCTTCAGCATTCGCGCGGTTTGACACCTCTACATCATTGCCGGTTTTTTTCAAATGAAAAGCGATTTGCATGCCCGCCTGATGATCTTCGAAAGAGCCATGGTCAGAAAAAGAAAGAGAAAGCCTGTCTAGGAGAAAGTTCCTTCGCTCTCCATACACACGCCGCATGCGCCTGAGGTGGCGGTAAAACTCACCAGTTTCGATAAATTCTGCGAGGGCTTGTTGCGGCATATAGGATGCCCTGACGCCAAAACGGTTGAGCGTTTCTTTGAATGCGCCAACCAGCGGGCTCGGCAGTATTACGTATCCCAACCGCAGGCTGTTTGAAAAAATCTTTGAGAAACTGCCAATGTAAATCGTCCGGCTTAAGTTATCAAAGCCTGCCATTGCGGGAATGGGGCGGCCTGCATAGCGAAATTCACTGTCGTAATCGTCTTCAATAATCCAGCCGTTGTGTGTCTCTGCCCATTGAATAAATTCAAGCCGTCGGCTGGGGGACATTGCCCCACCAAGAGGGTACTGATGCGAGGGCGTCAGAACCATGAGTTGGCAGTTCTTGTTTGCGCTTGAGAGGCTCGCGCCGTTTTTGTCGATGCTGAGGTATGCAGGGTTAAGCCCAAGTACCGAGACAAAGCTTTGCAATGGCAAATATCCGGGGTCTTCAAGCCCGATCGTGTCATCCGGTTGTGACAGGGTTCTGATGCAAAGCTCCAGGGCATCGCCGGACCCGGCCGTGATGAATATCTGGTCAGGTGAGGCGGCTATCCCGCGCCAATCCGAAACGTGATTGGCGACAGCCGTTCGTAGTGCAAAACTCCCCTGAACTGTATTGCCAATCAGCATGCTTTGAGGATTTGTGCGGCAAACGCGGGAAATCGTTTTGGCCCACTGGAGGTGCGGGAACAGACGCATGTCCGGCTGGCCAGCTTGAAATGGCTTAGGCGAAGCAATTGTTTCGGCTGGCTGTTTGCTAAGGGCAGGGTGGTCCGAAACATTAAGCTCGACAGAACCAATGGGGCAAACGGTGTATCCCGATCCCGGTATGCTTTGAAGATACCCTTCGGCCACAAGTTGTTCATAGGCCGTAACAATTGTTGAGCGCGACACACCGAGCTCTGTCGCGAAAACGCGGGTAGGGGGTAACTTTTTGCCCTGAGCCAGATCACCGGACACGGCCTGTTTTCGAATAGCCATGCAAATTTGTTCAAATACTGGAACAGAAGAAGATCTGTTGATGGAAAAGCCCATCCATGGTTGGTGTTTCATATAATTGGTCTGCTAAAATTTTCCATTTTTGGAGGTTAACGGCGAACCGGGAATGCCGCAATATGGGTCAATACATCGGCAGATACACTTTTGACGTGGTATCAGAGGTCAGTCTCTAATTTCGTTAAACAAAGGGAAAGATAATGTCGCGGCGCGTGAATGAAATTGGCCAACCAATTGGTGATGATGTGCCGGGCTGGTCAGCAAAAAAGACACCACCACACGCGCCAACTGAAGGCAGTTACTGCCGGGTGGAGCCGCTGACATCGCAACACACTACGGCTTTGTACGAAGCGTTCAATACGGGTCGCAACGAAGGTCTATGGACGTATATGCCCGTCGGCCCGTTCGAGACTCTTGGTGCCTTTGAAAAATGGATGGATACCGCCTGTAAAAGCGAAGATCCCTTATTCTATGCAATTGTGGATCGTGCGGCGGACCGGGCTGTTGGATTTGCATCCTATCTGCGGATTGTACCGCAATATGGGGTGATTGAAGTAGGCTTCATCGCGTTTTCACCGCAGCTGCAGAAAACCCCCATTGCTACAGAGGCGATGTACCTGATGATGCGCCGTGTTTTCAATGAACTTGGATACCGTCGGTACGAATGGAAATGTGACGCGCTGAATGCCCCGTCTCGCCGAGCCGCTGAAAGGTTTGGTTTCTCTTATGATGGGCTGTTTGAGCAGGCGTTGATTTACAAGGGCCGCAATCGCGATACGGCTTGGTACTCAATACTCGACCGGGACTGGCCACATCTTGAACAGGCCTATGAGACTTGGTTGGACCCAAAGAATTTTGACGCGGAGGGCCACCAAAAGCGTAGGCTTGCTGATCTGATTGTGGAAATGCGGAAAACTGCCTGAGTGGCAAAGAATTTTTCTTCTTGGGCGTAGCCCTAGTAGAGAACTGCCCACTACGACGCCCTTGTTCAAACGCACAACAAGGCTGTGGTTGACGAGATGGTGCTGGATGTGAAAGCCAATTTGGATGACTTCATGCTAAATGCAGAAACGCTCTTTAAGAATTTCATGAACGCAATCAAATAGTGGTTACAGTTAGTCTTATCCTCTGGAACCTTGCCCCAAACGCAGCATAGGTATCGGAGGCGTTGCCGGATTGCACAAACCGTTCCGATAAAGGGAAAGCACATGATCGCTGTTATATTCGAGGTGAAGATCGCTGAAGGGCGTAAACAGGACTATCTGGATATCGCAGCGGAGTTGCGCCCACTGCTTGCGCAGGTTGATGGTTTCATTTCTGTCGAACGCTTTCAAAGCCTGACCAATCCGCAAAAAATCCTTTCGCTTTCGCTTTATCGCGACGAACAGGCCGTGCAGGACTGGCGTAACCTGACCAAACACCGCGATGCGCAAGGCAAAGGCCGTGCAGGAATATTTTCCGACTATAAACTACGTGTCGCCAGCGTCATCCGCGACTACGGTATGTTTGACCGTGAAGACGCCCCAAATGACAGCAATGCCAGACACGCAGGTTAAGGCTGACCGATTTTGTAGCTCTTTCTGACGTCCACGAAGGTTTCATTGTAGCAAGCACCGTCTTCGATATCGGTGCGGATATCTGACGGGATTAGGGCGTTCGCCGTCAGTCCAGTATCACTTGTATTTAGCCATGTACCCTTTGGAGAATAAAGCACGCCCTTTCTGGTCGCGTCTGTGACGACCAACCGAAGCGTAACTTCTGCGCGGTCGTTCCAAACAGTGACCTTATCAGCGTCAACCAATCCACGCGCCTCTGCATCTGTCGGATTCATTTCAACGATCTCAATGCAATCTGAAGCTTCACAACCGCCAAATGTTGCATTGGTACGCTTGGAAGAAGACGGTGTGATCAGGGTCAATGGCTGATCCTGTGGTACGGGTTCGTATCTTGGAACACCATATCCAAACCTCGTTTGAAGGTCGTCAGAGAAAAGTTCGATCTTACCTGATTTTGTTGCCGGTATCACGGTCTTGCACATGATTAGTTCATGTCCGTCAGGCCCGTTCATTTCAAGCGAGCTATCCATTGCAATCTGGCTTGGTTGAACATCGTTAAATCGAGGATCTGCCCCGTCCATTGCGTCATCCATAAGCTGTTCGTCGCTGGCTGTGAAAATTGCGCCGTCATAGCCACAGCGTGCCGCAAGGCGCCGAAAGATTTCGGTGTTTGGCAGGCTTTCACCAACACAAGGAATAACGGGTGCGGCGCGCTGAACATAGTTTTGGCCATAAGCCCCATAGATGTCGTCATATTCAAAGTGGCTTGCCGCAGGCAGGATGACATCAGCAAAGGCCATGCTGTCTGTCATCACAATGTCAGACCCAACGATGAACAGGTCATCACGCATCAGCGCCTTGATCAGATTCACCTGATCGGGGTGCGTTGCAACAGGGTTATGGTTGTAGATCATTGTGGCCATAACGGGCGGGTCCAGCGTTTTATCAAGCAGCTTTTCAGCGACGTCGACGATATTGAATGTTCTCGTGCCGTTGGGGATCAGGTCATTGCTGTGTAGCCGGGCCTGGGTCTTGGGCGCAGAAAGGCCCGATTTAGCGATCACTCCTGCACCCAGACGTCCGTGATTGCCGGTAAGGGCCTGCAACGCCATTGCCGCACGCAAGCCAGACCCACCACTGCGACCGCGTTCAATGCCGTTTCCAAAAGAGGCGGCGATATTATTTGAGCTTTCAAACAGATCGGCAATTTCAAGAAACTGCGCTTCGGGAATTCCGCATTCGGAAACCACATCGTCAACCGAATACCGGCGCGCCTGAGCCATGAAAGGTTCAAACCCAACCGTCCAGTTTTCTATAAACGCCATATCAAGCGCATCACGGCGTTCAAGTTCTGCGGCCAGCGCCATTGCAAGTATCACGTCTGTTCCGGGGTGTATCTGAACAAACAAATCGCACTGCTCCGCGACCTTGATCCGTTTCGGGTCCACGATGACCAATTTCGCACCCTTTGCACGGGCGTCTTTAAGGACTCGCATCAAATGCAGGTTCGACACAGTGACGTTGTTGCCCCAGACAATAATCAGGTCAGAGTGCACCGCCTGTTCAGGTGGCATTCCGGGTGCTGCGCCAAAAAGGCTTGTATAGGCCGTGCCACGTACGGCGCCACAAAGTGGTCCGCGATTAAGAAGGGTTGCACCCATTTTGTGAAAAAAGCGCCGGTCCATAGACCCACCAGCCAATTCACCATGAGGGCCGGCATAGTTGAAGGGCATCACAGATTGTGGACCATGTGTTTTTATCGCTTTCGAAAAGCCCTCAGAAACCAGATCCAAAGCTTCCTCCCAGGTTATTCGGGTATACGTGCCCGACCCGCGCGGCCCGGTTCTGCGAAGCGGGTGCGTTAGACGATTTTTCCCATGCACAAATTCTGGGTAGTAGCGCGCAACCTTGTTGCAGATCACACCGTCGGTATAGGGGTTGGCATGAGAGCCCTTTACATCAACTAACTTTCCGTCTTGGACAAAGGCGCTCAGGCTGCAGGTGTCAGGGCAGTCCAGCGGGCAAACGCTGGGAAGGGTTTGTTTACCAACATGCTGGTTCATAGAAATCTCCTGTCACATTCTTTGTTAAAGAATACCCCAGCGATATGTCACTTGAGAATGTCCAAAACTGTTAATAATGAACATACCAATTTTATAGCGAGATTCCGTCAATAAATTTTCTGAGCAGCAGTTTTCAAAGAGCTGACACGAAGCCTTAGTATAGTATTTGCCAGAGTTTCTTAGATTCTTGATGTCTGTTACTCAGATCTAAGCGTTCAGTTTAAAGAGAATCTCAATGACAAAAGACGAACTATCTTTTGATGAATTTGACGAAGCGAACGATCCACGTCCGGAAATGACTGGCTTTGACAAGGTGGTTGATCAGGCGTTCTCGCGCCGGGGTTTCCTTGGCGGGGTGATGACATTCGGTCTCGGAAGTTTTCTTGTTGGGACAACATCCATACACCCGGCAAATGCAGCAGAGGACCGGTTTGGCTTTGCCCAGGTCGCTGCAAACACTGATGATACCGTTACCGTTCCCGAAGGATTTGATTGGGAAGTGCTCGTTCAGTGGGGTGATCCGCTATGGTCTGACGCTCCTGAATTTGACGAGGCGACACGCGGTACAGCGTCAAGTCAGAAGAGCGCATTTGGCGATAACAATGACGGTATGTCGTTCTTTGCCAGAGATGGCCGAAACATCATGGTTGTGAATAATGAATATACAAACCGGAAAATTATGTGGGGCAACCGCCCTGAGAATAAACCCCAAACTGACGATGACGTTGAAAAAGGCTTGATGGCACATGGTGTTTCAATTTTTGAAGTTGTCAAGGAAGGTGCACATTGGCGCGTCGTTTTGGACAGTGACCTCAATCGCCGTATTACACCGCAAACCGCGATGGAGCTTGTTGGCCCGGCAGCCGGGCATGATTTACTAAAAACGGCTGCAGATCCATTTGGAACACGTTCCTTTGGGACGTGGAACAATTGTGGGAACGGTGAAACCCCTTGGGGCACCTATCTGGCGTGCGAAGAAAACTTCAACGGCTATTTTTCGTCGTCAGATCCAAATCTGGAACGGACTGCTCAGCAACAACGTTACGGGATCAATTTGAAGGATTGGGGCTATGGCTGGGTGCGGATTGACGAGCGTTTTGATATTGCAAAGCATTCTAACGAGCCCAATCGTGCCGGCTATGTCGTTGAAATTAATCCATTTGATCCAACCTCGACACCAAGAAAACACACGGCACTGGGGCGTTTCAAACATGAAAACGCAGAAGTCGTAATAGCGAACAATGGCCAGGCCGTCGTTTATATGGGCGACGATGAACGCGGTGAATTTCTGTATCGTTTTGTGTCTGACGAGGTTCATTCCACAACGGGCGATAATCGCAACTTGCTGAGTTTCGGCCAGCTTTTTGTGGCGAAGTTTCATGATGATCTAACCGGTGAGTGGCTCGCATTGACGCCTGAAACAACAGGAATGAGCGATGCCGAAATCCGGGTATTCACCCGTCAGGCCGCGTCGGCTGTTGGTGCAACAACGATGGATCGCCCGGAATGGGTGGCCGCTAATCCGACGAAAACAGAAGCCTATGTTGCCCTGACAAACAATAAGAACCGCGGAATGAAGCCAAATAACGGAGGCGATGAAACATCTGTAAATGGCCCCAATCCACGTACAGAAAACCAGTATGGTCAGATCGTCCGCTGGGTGCCGGAAAACGAGGACCACACCTCAACCCTCTTTAGATGGTCCCTCTTTGCGCTGGCGGGAAACCCGGATGTGCACACCGATGCCTATGCCGGCTCTCCCAATATCAATTCAGGCAACATGTTCAATTCGCCTGACGGAATGAGCTTTGACACTATAGGGCGGCTCTGGATTCAGACCGACGGCAAATATTCGAATGACGGAGATTTTGCGGGTATGGGCAACAACCAGATGTTGGTCGGTGATACTGCGACGGGCGAAATCAGGCGTTTCATGGTCGGTCCAAAAGAATGCGAAATCACCGGTTTGTGCTGGTCCTCTGACCGCCAGACACTTTTTGTGGGTATCCAACACCCCGGTGAAAAAGGCGGGAGCCATTTCCCCAATGGCGCAGACACTGTGCCACGGTCGGGCATTGTCGCGGTAACTCGGAACGACGGTGGCCAGATAGGGTAGAATTCCTAGCTGTCACAGCACCTCCAGATACCCCAAAGTCCGGGGGCGTTTATTTTGCTATTTTGCGAAATGCTGTTCAAGATTTAATGGTCCACGCAGACAAGCATTTCAGAATCGTTTATTCAGAATTCAAATATTAAAACTATTGACTGGACGATGGATTTGAACTGAGGCAGGGTCTTGTGGCTTTTGGAAGTTCAAATGTGTTTTTTGGGACGGGGGATTCAATGAAACAAGACCTGTTCACCACACGATATCAAAGTGGAAAAATCAAATGAGATATGTGAAGGCTGAGAATCTTGAGACTGCCGCTGCTCTCTTAAACGGAGAACCCGGCATTTCGCGAATTTTAGCTGGCGGAACGGATGTTCTTGTTCAGTTAAGGTCAGAAGCTGTCGAGCCTGACCTGATTGTCGACATGAAGCACCTTGACGGAATGCGCGACATTACACCCGAAGACGGAGGTTTTCGGGTTGGTGCTGCGGTCTCGGGTGCTGAACTGGGCGAGCACAAAGAGGTTTGCGCATTGTGGCCTGGGGTTGTTGAGGGGTTTGAACTGATTGGATCCACACAGGTACAGAGCAGGGCGACCATGGCTGGGAACCTGTGCAACGGGTCCCCTGCTGCAGACAGCGTTCCGGGCATGATTGCCGCAAATGCGACTGCGCGGATTTTTGGTCCGGAAGGTTTCCGGAATTGCCCCGTAGCGGATATTCCAGTGAGTCCTGGGAAGACGTCCTTGGCCAAAGGAGAGTTTATCACATCGATCCTGTTGCCTGCACGACCTGCGCGCGCCTCTGACGCTTATCTGCGGTTTATTCCACGCACAGAGATGGATATTGCCGTATCCTCTGCGGCAGTCAGTCTCGAGCTTGATGGTGACGGCACATGTACAGCTGCGCGCGTTGTAATTGGTGCTGTGGCCCCGACCGTTCTACTTGTTCAGGATGCAGGGGCAGCGCTTGAAGGGACAAAACTGGATGACGCCGCAATTGCCAAGATGGTTCAAGCTGTTGAAGCAGCATGTAGTCCGATTGATGACAAACGCGGAACCGTCGAGTTTAGAACCAAAACAGCGGGTGTTCTTGCCAAGCGCGCAGCCCTGATCGCCTATGAACGTGCCGGAGGCAAAAAATGAAAAACTTCCATGTTTCAACAACGATAAACGGCGATGATGCTGAATTCATCTGTACACCAGACGAAACCTTGCTTGATGTTCTGCGCAACCGGCTCGGGCTGACTGGTGCGAAAGAAGGCTGCGGAACGGGTGACTGCGGGGCGTGTAGCGTTACACTGAACGGTCGGCTGGTTTGTTCCTGCCTAGTCCTTGGTGCAGAAGCAGAAGGTGCTGAGATTGAAACCATCGAAGGTATGGCCGACGGCGATGACCTGCATCCACTGCAGCGGGTGTTTATTGACAAAGCTGCTTTGCAATGCGGGGTCTGCACACCAGGCATTCTGGTTGCAGCGCGTTCACTGCTCGAAAAGAACCCCGAACCAACCGATGAAGAAATCCGTTACTGGCTGGCTGGCAATCTTTGTCGCTGCACAGGATACGACAAGATTATCAAAGCAGTACAGATTGCTGCGGCTGAGATGAGGAGCGTTTAATATGGCATTAGATACAAGCAACAAGCGCGAATTCAAGGTTGTCGGCACACGGGTTCAACGCCCTGACGGGATAGACAAGGTCACTGGTAAAGCGATGTACGGGGCGGACGTCACCGCACCCGGTATGCTGATCGGGCGCATCTTGCGCAGCCCACATGCACATGCGCGGATCGTATCGCTCGATACGTCTGCAGCAGAGGCGCTTAAGGGGGTCAAGGCGGTTGTCACTACGGCTGACCTGAGTACCCCGGAAGATGATTATTTCGCTGATATCCGAGACAACTGTTTGGCCCGTGAAAAGGTTCTTTACGATGGCCATGCCGTTGCAGCAGTTGCCGCGACAAATAAACATGTCGCCAAAGAAGCGTTGAAGCTCATCAAGGTTGAATATGAGATTCTGTCGCATGTGACCGACGTTGACGAGGCCATGAAAGCAGATGCTCCCATCGTGCAAGAAGGCCGCGCGGATGAAAGCGTACACGAAGGCTGGTCGCAAAACGTTACCAGCCATTTTGAGTTTGGTCACGGTGATCTGGAAGCTGGTTTTGCCAAGGCAGACAAGATCGTCGAACGCACTTTCAAAACGGCAGCGACACATCAGGGCTATATTGAACCTCATGCCTGTCTTGCGTCTTTGGGTACAGATGGTCGCGGGGAGCTTTGGTGCTGCACGCAGGGCCAGTTCCTTGTCCGTACCAAATGCGCAGAGATTTTGGGTATCGAAGCCAGTCAATTGCGTGTGACGGCATCTGAAATCGGTGGCGGTTTTGGCGGCAAGACAACAGTCTTTATCGAACCTGTAGCGCTCGCGCTTTCACGCAAAGCCGGGCGACCCGTAAAACTCGTGATGAGCCGCGAAGAAGTGTTTCGCGCCTCTGGACCAACCGTTTCATCCTCTATTGACGTGAAAATCGGAATGACGAAAGACGGGCGTATTACGGCAGGGCAGGCGAAGCTGCGTTATCAGGGGGGTGCGTTCCCGAACGGTACGGTTGAATTTGGCTCGCAAGCGGCCTTCGCAGCCTATGATCTTGAAGCCGTTCAAACCCTTGGCTGGAACGTCATGACAAACCGGCCGAAAGAAATATCATATCGTGCACCGGGTGCACCGATGGCGATTTATGCTGTCGAAAGTGTGGTGGACGAGTTGTGTCAGGAACTTTCGCTTGATCCGCTTGAAACCCGGCTAAAAAATGCCGCACGCAAAGGAACGCTGTCGTCTTATGGGCCGACGTTTAATGATATTGGTCTGGTGGCAACGTTGGAGGCCGCAAAGACGCATCCGCATTACTCAGCCCCATTGGGAAAAAATCAGGGGCGTGGTCTTTCCTGCGGGTTCTGGTTCAATTTTGGTGGCAATACCTGTGTTTCGCTGAATCTGAATTCTGACGGGACAGTGGGCGTTGTCGAAGGCAACCCCGATATTGGCGGTTCACGCGCTTCGATTTCGATGATGGCGGCGGAAGAGCTGGGAATACCCTACGAAAAGGTGCGTACCGTCATTACAGACACCAATTCGCTTGGCTACAACGACGTGACTGACGGTAGCCGAGTAACTTTTGCGGTTGGTCTGGCTACCATCGAAGCCGCGCGCGCAGCGATTAAAATAATGTGCTCACGCGTCGCTAAGATCTGGGGCATTGATGAGGAGGCCGTGGTCTGGGAAGACGGCTGTGCGAAGCCATCTGGCCCGAATGCCGGGGAGTTCCCGCCAATGACAATCGCTGAAATTGCTGCGATTGCGGACAATACTGGCGGGCCAATTGCCGGGCATCACGAGGTCAACGCGGATGGCGCCGGGGTGAGCTTTGGTGTGCACATTGTTGATACCGAGGTGGACCCGGAGACAGGTGCCACTAAAATCCTGCGTTACACGGTGTTTCAGGATGCTGGTAAGGCGGTGCATCCCGACTACGTTGAAGGCCAGATGCAGGGCGGTGCCGTGCAAGGTATCGGCTGGGCGCTGAACGAAGAGTATATCTATGGCGAAGACGGCAGATTACAAAACCCGGGCTTTCTGGACTATCGGATACCCGTGGCGTCGGACTTGCCACCAATCGACACGGTGATCCTGGAAATCCCGAACCCGGGGCATCCTTATGGGGTGCGCGGTGTTGGGGAAACCTCGATTGTGCCGCCACTGGCAGCCATTTCAAATGCCGTGTCACGTGCCACTGGGGTTCGGATGACGGAACTTCCGATGTCCCCGCCAAAACTGCTTAAGGCGATGTCGGAGCGCTGAAGACATGGTGAAAGTCAAGCTTTGGGGATCACTACGGACCCTGGCGGACGGGAATGAATATGTCGAGGTTGAAGCCAGCAATTTCAAGCAATTGCTGGATCAGCTTTCGACAAAGTATCCAGCCCTGAAACCACAGATCAAACGCGGAGTTTCCCTGGCGCTTGATGGCGTGATTTACCGGGAAGCGTGGTTCACTGAAATCAGCGATGAAAACGAGATCGTTCTAATGCCCTATATGGTGGGGGGCTAAGCTCAAAGAGGGATATTGTTAGGTATGCAGTTGTGGTCGCGCAGGCGCTTGGGAATTGACATTCCTGCAAACGCTAAAATGTCCGCTATGCGGGGTGGATTCAACTGATCGCCGCAGCCACGTAAAACCCGAGTATTTCTAAAATGCACCTCGCAAGAGAGAAAAATTAGAAATTAGGAAAACCCCAGTCGTGGGCAAAATAAAACAACCAAATCTTAGCCGACGATAATGAGCACAAAGCCGCTCTGAATCTCTCCTCTGCTTAATAGTTGAGTGGCTTGGGCGAGACAGATTGACTTGAGCTCTTCGCAACACTACCACACTAATAGGTTGTAAGCAGAGTTAAGAAATGGCAATTCGAGGTGAATACATAAAGCGCGATATGCGATTGAAAATTCACGTTTCATGCAGGGAGTTATATTCCGAAATAGAAATCGAGAAAACCTTTGCTGATCTCTACAAGGCGCTAGAAAAGATTGTAGAAAGCCTCGAAGATAAAAGCATCTATTTCTTCAGTATAGAAATTGAATGCGGCAGCAACACCATGGAGCCGGAAACTGTTGGATACCCTCAAGCAGCATACCCTGAAGGAGAATACAATCCTTGGGAAGCCCAACGCTTGGATTTTTGGCTATCCGCATTCAAAGCACCGCATTTGCATCAGCACATTAAAGACTGGTTTGTACGGCTAGAAGAAGTTCTGGAGCAAATAAAGGGCTATAAACGGTCAGCGGAAGGTTTGTGGGAGGATGAATATACGCAATTTTGCGAGCCTTTGATTAGTTATCTAGCCAATTGCGACATAGAATTCGTTCCTTACTACACCCGTTTGTTGCGCAGGTGGGACCTGATGCACGAGGTGAAACAGCTTGAAGTGATAGACGCAATTTTCCGAAAATTTGGCGCCTGTGCAGAAACCGAGGAGCTGTTATATTGCCGTGTCGTAGAAACAGAGGGCCAACACGGAATAGATCAGGTGGAAAAGCTTTTTCCTTTCCTCCAAGAAGAGTATGGCGACTTCACTAAATCGCTGCTGTTCCGGCGAATGGTTGCTCGATGGCACGCCAAAGAACTGGAGTTGCACACAGAAACCGCAAACGCTTGGAATTCGGCTGAGTGGTTTATCTTCAAGGGTTGCAGCCACAAAGAACTTGAAGACGGGGCAAAACGCATCCTCGATGAGGTTGTCGGTAAATCTAAATAGGTCGAACGTTAGCAGAAAATCGAGGGACTGCGTCCCTTTTGCCATTCCTTAGTAATAACGCTCTTGTATGTCCTCAAAGGGCTCATTGCAGTCCTCTGGCCCTTTCTAACGGATGATCGCTTTTCTTCTGAGGCGCGGCGTGCAGTGGAACATTGCTCTCGCTATAGCGCCCACGACCTGCGTTCCCGCTTGGTCGCAACACATGCTACTCAGGAATAAGGTTTTCAAAATCTTTTCCAACGATGTTTTTAATGAAGCTGGCTAAATCTGCGTATGTCGCAGATTTCCCTGCACCCTTTCTCCAGACCAGACCTATGGAACGCGATACACTGCGATCTCTGACAGGGAGCGTTACGACATCGCCAAGATTTGATACTTCTGACTGCGCATAGAGTGACGGTAAGAAAGTTGTTCCCATATTCATGGACACCATCTGACGAAGGGCGTCCAGGCTGGTCCCCTCATAGTCGCGGATAAGGTCTGCACCATAGTCTTCGCACAAGGCGTGCACCTGATCATGCAGGTGATAATCTGGCGCGAGCGAAAGGACGGGTAAGCCTTTCAGGTCGCGTACTGAAACATCACTCTTGCGCGCGAGGGCATGATCTGAAGAAACGGCGAGAAAAAGTGGTTCTCGGAACAGCCGCTGAACGACGAAATCGGACTTATGAACAGGCAGCTGAGCAAGGATCAGATCGTGCAGGCCGGTGCTCAGTTCGTCTTCCAGCTTGTTTGGCACACCTTCGCGTATGTATAGTTTTACGTCCGGATGCTCGCGGTGAAGTGCGGCAACAACCCGTGGCAAAAGATACGGCCCCAACGTAGCCTTCACGCCAAGTCTTATTGTGCCGGCAAGACCATGCTCTGCCATTGCAGCAAAATCGGATATAGCCTGCGTTTCAAGCAATATCTGCCGGGCACGCTCTACAATCTCGCGTCCGGTGGGCGTTAAATTGACCGTTCCACGCGCGCGTTCTACCAGCCGGGTGCCGAGCACATCTTCCAATATCTGAATCTGAACGCTCAATGTTGGCTGGCTTACGCCGCAAGATTCTGCCGCGTGGCGAAAGTGTTTCTGGTCCGCAAGAGCGACGAGATACCGAAATTGTTTTAGCGTTGGGTTTGTCTGCGCCATTTTGAGCTCCTGAGTAGGGCAATTCTTGATAGGTAATTACTATCACAAAATAATAGTTTTCCATATTTAATTTGTTGTGTGGCCACCCCAGTTTTGGCTTAACGAAACGCCCAAGCAGCGATACAGAAGGGGATTTGAAAATGTCAAAAAGACGCATTCAACTCAGAGTCCGGATGAATGGGCTAAAGCGTTGGGCAAAACTGGTGAACGATCAAATCAAAGATGAAATGAAACGGCCACTTCCCAATGCCTTGCGATTGAGGGCGTTAAAGGCGAGGCGCCTTAAGTTAAAAGATAATCTTCGTAGAATATCGAAATGGCCGGCTACGCCCGCCGAGTGACTTTATGAAAACTTAAGAACCAAAAATCGTTTCTTCAGAACCAATTGCAGCGGGCCACCTAGAACTTCTCCTCGCGTCAGACCAAACGAACAAACTTATCGAAAGAATGGAAAAAAACATGAAATGCCCTGTGGATAATAATGACCTGATCATGAGCGATCGCAACGGTGTTGAGATAGACTATTGCCCAACATGCCGGGGTGTTTGGTTGGATCGCGGAGAGCTGGATAAGATTATCGAGCGTTCAGCAGCGCCAGTGACCCAACAACACGAAAGCCACCGCTCCATGCACCCGGGGTACGCAGAAAAATACAGTCACCCCAAGAAACAGAAAAGGAAGAGTTCGTTGCTAGGCGAAATCTTCGATTTCTAATTCGCAAACCAACTTCAGAAAATTTGAGCGGCCCTCCGGTTTTGGAGGGAACCGCAGTTTTTATGTGTAAGGAGCTTTGAATGCCGGAAAGACTAGTACAGGGATATCAGCGGTTTCGCGATGGATATTTTATTGAAAACAAAGAAAAACTGGCAGCCCTCGCGATGGAGCAAAAGCCTCGCATTGCGTTGTTGTCTTGTTGCGACTCCCGGGTTGACCCGACAACGGTTTTTGACGCGGCACCCGGTGATCTTTTCGTAATACGAAACGTTGCGAATCTCGCGCCACCTTATGAACAGGAAGGTGTATTTCATGGGACGAGTGCAGCGCTTGAATTCGCTGTTACCGGCCTGGAAGTTTCGCATATTGTCGTTTTGGGACACGCGAACTGTGGCGGGATTCGCGCATTGATGGATAAGTCGCCAAGCGATGATAAAACCTCTTTTATCGATCGGTGGATGACAATAGCTGCACCGGTTCGTGAACATATTTGTGCCTCGGGCGAGATGCCTGACGAAGAGCGTTATGCAACCTGCGAACGTCAGGCAATTGCGCATTCGCTCCGGAATCTGATGACCTATCCCTGGGTAAAGACCCGGGTGAACGCGGGAACACTTTCGTTGCACGGGTGGCACTACGATTTGGCAGAGGGAACACTGTCATCGCTCGATCCTGAGACAAAGAGCTTTTTACCCCTTCGCTGAGCCGCGATTATTGGTTTTCGTACTGCTCATTGATCAATGAGCTGAACAAATAAATTTCACCTATGACAAAACGGAATGAACATGAAAAATCTGAATAAGGACGCAATAGCAGGGCTTTTACTGGCATTCGCAGCCGTTCTTGGCCTCTTGTCCGAGAACATTTCGTTTTTGCGTCCGTTCTACGACCTTTTCTTAAATGCCAATGTGACCGTAGCTGTTGGGGATGCGGGCATTTCAAAGCCGTTGTTGTTGTGGATCAATGATGGCCTTATGGCGGTGTTCTTTCTGTTTGTTGCCTTAGAGATAAAGTGCCAAATCCTTGAGGGGTCTTTGTCGAGCTGGAAGCGCGCGGCGTTGCCATTTTATGGCGCAATTGGTGGTATAACGATCCCGGCTCTGGTGTTTTTGTCAGTTGTAGGTTGGAGCAGTGTAGAGGCACGCGGTTGGGCGATACCCGCCGCGACAGACATTGCCTTTGCGTTGGGCGTACTCAGCTTGTTTGGCAGCAGGGTGCCTGTCGAGCTAAAAACATTTTTGTTGGCGCTTGCTATCGTCGATGATCTTGCAGCTATTTTAATTATAGCCCTGTTCTACACGAGCAAGCTATCGATCATGGCTCTCAGCCTGGCGTTCCTGGTTGGCTTTGCTCTGATCTTGCTCAACCTTTTCGGCGTAAAGCGATTTACCCCCTACGTTCTTCTGGGTGTGATCTTGTGGGTCTGTGTTCTGAACTCTGGGGTTCATGCAACGCTGGCTGGTGTTGCAATCGGATTCGCCATTCCTTTAGAGCGTGACGAAAAAGGAAGATCGCCTGCGATTTCGGCTGAACATGGATTGCACGGCTGGGTCACATATATGGTTATGCCTCTGTTTGCATTTGCAAATGCCGGAGTGCCGCTTGAGGGTTTGAATTTTGACCTTCTGACTCAGCCGCTGACGCTTGCGATCATTCTTGGGCTTTTCATTGGTAAGCAAGTTGGTGTTTTTGGGGCAGCTTGGGCTGCGATCAGATTTGGCCTCGCTGAAGCGCCGCGAAGTGCGAGCATGTTGCAGCTTTACGGCGTAAGCCTTTTGTCGGGCATCGGTTTTACGATGTCGTTGTTCATTGGCGCGCTCGCCTTTATTGACGCGGAACACCAGTCGCTTGTTCGGATAGGCGTTATAGTGGGCTCGATCCTGTCAGGGGTAACCGGTGCGCTTGTGCTTTACATTGCAGGGCGAGAGCCAGCTTACGAAATGCAGAAGTCCTAACCGTTACTCTGACAGCAAAGCGAAGCACTTGAACATGATCAACACGGAAAGATTGCGACGCTTTCTTGAAGCAAAAAGCACGACTCGTTTCATTCTCGGGGTGATACTGTTCAATGCCGTTTTGCTTGGGATGGAGACATCGCAAACAATAATGGGCCACTTCGGCCCGGCGATACTTTTTCTTGATAATCTTTGTCTGACGATTTTTACGGTCGAAATTGCCCTTAAACTAGCGGCCTACAGGTTGAGTTTTGCCAAAAGCGGTTGGAATCTTTTTGATCTGGCAATTGTGGTAGTCTCACTTGTACCTGTGGGGCAGGGGTTCACTGTTCTACGCGCCCTTCGCATTCTACGGCTACTGCGTGTCATTTCAGTTTCACCCAGTTTGCGTAAAGTCGTGGAAGGTTTTGTTGCTGCATTGCCGGGTATGGGGTCTGTGGTGATCCTGATGAGCATGATATTTTACATAAGTGCAGTGATGGCGACCAAGCTGTTCGGGATAGCAAAGCCCGAGTTTTTTGGTACGCTTGGCGCATCGGCCTACTCACTTTTCCAGATTATGACATTGGAAAGTTGGTCGATGGGTATTGTAAGGCCCGTTATGGCGGTACAGCCCTATGCTTGGGTGTTTTTTGTTCCGTTTATTTTGATAACGACTTTTTCGATCGTAAACCTTTTGGTCGGCCTCATTGTCAACTCCATGCAAGACGTGAGCAACCGTAGTGCTGTGGATGAAACCACCCATCACCGGGACGAGGTTTTGGTACGGTTGACAAAGATTGAAGATGCTCTTTCAAAACTATCCAGGGCGGATCGAAGCTTAGGTAAATGAGAGAGAAAAGGTTGGAAATTCCTTTTCTAACAAGGGTCTATGTAGATTTTGGCAAAGAAAGTTCAGGCTTCATATATTTCCTAAGCGGCTAAGCTCGCAAATATTTGCGAGAATAAATGATCCACTAAAGTCGGTGTTTCGTAGTTAAAGTACTTCCCAATACTGGGGAGCATCAAAATTTATAGGGGACCCAGATATGAACCGACGTTTTGCCTTGAAAGCCACCTTGTTCGCAGGTGCCGCAGCTTTGATTACCGCTTGCGCACCAATGATCGATGATGGCGATGATATCGTCGATATCGCAGCATCCAATGATGATTTTTCAACACTTGTTGCTGCTGTTCAGGCTGCAGGTCTTGTTGACACTCTTAAAAGCGACGGACCCTTCACAGTGTTTGCGCCGACGAATGAAGCATTCGCAGCGCTTCCAGCAGGAACAGTTGATACGCTGCTGAAACCCGAAAACCGAGACCAGCTTGTCAGCATTCTGACATATCATGTTGTTCCGGGTGCTGTTACTTCTGATCAGCTGGCTGGCAACAAACTGGATGTGGCAACCGTGCAAGGCCAGACCGTTCACATCAACGCGACGCATGGCGTTAAAGTTAACAACGCTAATGTGACTGCGGCGGACATCATGGCGACGAACGGAGTGATCCACGTTGTTGATACGGTTTTGCTCCCTAAGTAACGATCTTTCGCCGCTGCAACCCGGCTTGCAGCGGCAACACTGTGCTGCGCGTTGATTAAAAGCCAGCCAACAATCAACGCCTCGCACTGATAGCAAAGAAAACGGGAAACAACGTATAAGAAATCTACCTGACGACAATTTAGGTGTATGGAACCAAAGGATTCACTTCTTTCTTGCCACGATAAATCGACTTGGTGGTGATGCTGGGTATGACCCAGTTTCCAAAACCTCGAACCCTTCGCGCGCTATGAGGTTTTCAAGCTCTTTCGCTTTAAGAAAACCAACATAGGGTGCGAAACCAAAAATCCGCATCAGCCGGATGATGACCCGTATATGCCAACCCTTTTCTGCCAGACAGACCGTTTTTGAAATGAAGATTCCGCCTGTTTTCAACAAGGTGTTCATCCTGTGAACAGTCGTAGGCAGATCTTCGAGCAAATGCAAAAGATTGAAGGCGAGAACCACATCAAATGACTCTGGTTCCATCGCTTCATTCAACGCCGAAGAGCGTACAAAACTCACATTCTCAATCTGCTGTTCAGTTGCCTTTTGCGTTGCGATTTTAATCATTGTGCCAGAGATGTCGCTGGCGGTGATCTGCTTGGCAGAATGTGCCAGCAATAGCGCGGTGGACCCTGTACCGCATCCAACCTCAAGCACTGCATCTACTTTTGTCAGATGCGCCTTGGTGCGTTCCATTGTTTGATTGTAGGCTTCAACGTTTTTGATCGGGCTTTTGGCATATTTTTTGGCCACTTTATCCCAGAACCGCGCTTCTTTACTCATGACAGTACTCCTATGCCGCCCATCTAAATATGCATTTACTTTAATTGAATTGCGAAAAACTGCATTTGTTATATACAAATATGCATGAATTGGCAGGCTGTTTCATTTGACTGGAACCATGTGCGCGCGTTTCTCGCAACGGCCGAGGAAGGATCATTGTCGGCTGCAGCGCGCGTCCTTGCACAGACCCAACCTACGCTTGGCCGCCAAGTTGCAGCACTTGAAGAAAAGCTTGGCGTGGTTTTGTTTGAACGTGTTGGCCGGTCATTGTCGCTCACACAATCGGGCCTTGAGCTGTTGGAACATGTCAGGGCGATGGGTGATGCAGCCAGTCGAATCTCTCTGACCGCGTCCGGCCAATCTCAGACGATTGAAGGGAACGTTCGTTTAACAGCGAGTGATGCAATGTCTGCCTATTTCTTGCCACCTGTTCTAAAAAAGCTTCGTCAGGTCGCGCCGGGATTAACGGTAGAGATTGTCGCCTCCAATACCGTCCGTGATTTACAACAGCGCGAGGCCGACATTGCAATCCGCCACATCCGCCCGGAACAACCTGACCTGATTGCCAAATTGGTACGAGAGACAACTGCACATCTCTATGCTTCGACTAAATTCCTTGATGAACAGGGGCGGCCGTCTTCTGCCGATGATCTGAAGAACGTTGTTTTTATTGGGTTCGAAACATCCGACCGATTGATTTCTGGGCTAAACGAGCTCGGGCTTTCGCTGACAAATGAAAATTTTAAACTGGTTTCCAACAGCGGGGTGGCAACCTGGGAGATGGTGAAGCATGGGTTGGGAATTGGTGTGATGGTTCGGGAGGTTGCGGAGATGACGCCGGATATTGAACTGGTTTTACCCGACCTTGTACCGATACCTGTGCCCATCTGGCTCGTTACTCATCGCGAGCTACATACAAGCCGCCGTATCCGTTTGGTCTTTGACCTTTTGGCAGATGCGTTTCGAAACTGAGAAGTACAACTGTTGTCAGCCTGAACTTCGAGACGTGAAAGCAGTTAGGACCGCGCTGCGATCATCAACCGCTCCAGTCCTTCATCCGCTCTTGCAACAACCCGCTCGGCGTCTGCGAGTTGGTCAATCAACGCGGTCAACAGCACTTCGGCTTGCTGTGTATCTCCTTGGTTCGAGCTGTCCTGAATCGCAACCGAGCGAGAGGCAGCAAACCTCAGCAAATCCAGAGCTGCACGGATATCGGCACCCGATACATTGATTTCCATGACAAACTCCCTCTTTCCCAAGTGCGTTACGAGGTTTCCCTCCGATTGGTATTTGGGAACAGAGGCATTACAGACTTATGCGAGCATACTTCCCTTTTGCGTATGAGACCCTTCTATCTTATCTGCTGAAATTTCCTCGTAGTGGTCAAACCCGGTTTCGGCCCAGGCGGTTCCCTTTGTTGCGCTTGCCAACGCGCGGAACAGCCCCTCGTGGGCCGACGCGGGCAGAAGCGCGCTGAATATCTCCCAACCCTTAGCGTTGGGATTGCTCTCAAAGCCAAGCACCTGACCGTGCAGGCTGCTGATCGTTGGTGCAAGACCACCCGCAAAGATCGAGGGAACGTGAATATCGACGCGCATAATGGGCTGAAGCACCTTAGTTCCAGCGCTCTGTAATGCCTCGCGGACGGCATTTTTGCCAGCGGTGCGGAACGCGTGGTCTGAACTGTCAACGGAATGGTGCTTTCCGTCTCTCAATGTCACGCAAAGGTCAACAACCTGAAAACCGTTTGGCCCAGTTTGCAACGCGTCTTCTGCGCCAGCGGCAACCGAAGGGATATAGTTTCGGGGAACGGCTCCGCCTTTCACAGTCTCTTCAAACTGAAACCCAGCCCCACGGCTTAGCGGTTTCACATCGATATGCACATCTGCGAATTGACCCGCTCCGCCCGATTGTTTGCGGTGGCGGTGGTGGCATTCGAAGGGCTTTGAAATCGTTTCGCGATAGTCCGGCAGTACGGGCTCTTCCTCAATCTTGATGCCAAAGTCCCCGAAGAGCTTTTCATTCAACTGCCGTGCGTGTAGGGGCCCCTGAACAGCCACAATCAACTTGCCGGTAGAGGCATCCTGTTCCAGCCTGAGACCCGGATCAATCTCGGCCAGACGTGAAAGTGCGTTTGAAAGCCTGACATCATCGCGCTCTTTGGTGGGCAAGACGATATGTCGATAGCTTGGTGGACGGCTTCGTGCCCATTCAGGAAGTGGTTGTTGATCGGTGGTGGTATAAATCTTGTTTGGGACCAGATGGTCTGATTTTAACGCAAGCCCAACCTGCCCTGGTTCCAGTTTGCCAATGAAAATTCGTGGGTCGAGGTCGGTAATACCTCCTAGTGTATCACCACCAAGGGGCTTTCCCTGACTAACCTCTGTTCCTAATGCGCGTATAACAACGAGCTTTCCGATGTGCTTTTTAACATCTGCAAGAAACCCGACAGCCTGAACTTCAGCGTTTTCTGTAAGGCGGGCCTTGGCGGATTCAAAATGTGGAACCTCATGGCGCAGGGATTTCATCAGACGCCTTACGCCATTGCCGTGGTTTGCAACGCCAAAGAAAGCGGGGCAAAGATCGTTTTGTTCCATGACCCGGGCTGTAAGATCGAAAACCTCATCGGTTGCGGGCCGCTTGTCTTCGATCAACTGCTCAAGAAGCTCGATGTCGAAGTCTGCCAGTGTTTCCAATAATTTCGTACGTTCTTCCTGTTCCCGGTTGATGACCTTGTCTGGAATCTCGATCAGATCAGAAGGCGCGTCGTCGTGATATTTCCAGGCGCGTTCCGAGATCAGATCGACGGTCCCAATAACTTCTCCGTCTTCACGGATAGGGACCTGCCTAAGAAGGATGTTGTGATTGCTGTAGGATTGGATGGCAGAAACGATGTCCCGAAGCCGGTCTGTCGCCGTGTCCATTCGGTTCACAAACAAAAAACAAGGAATGCCCGCTTCTTCGATCAGGCGCAGATAGGGGGCCGATAATACTGCAGCCTCAGGATCTGGCGGTATACAAAGAACTGCAGCATCACTTGCAGCCAGCGCCGGTCCGGTGCGTGCCAGCTCATCTGGGCCACCTGCTATATCAATCGCGCACCAGGGCTCCTCCAAGTATTTGAATGACCGAAGGGAGACTGTTTCAGACACTTTAAATTGAACTGATGGTCCCTCAAGACCGCTGAGTGCTTTAACGAGCGTTGTCTTACCCGAATGCGGCGGCCCCAGAACTGAAATAACCCGCATGATTGGTTGCCTCCCTCTGATATCGCGCGTCAAAATCGTTGTGCTGCACGACCAAAAAGGGCAACGAAGCGCTGGGCGCTCGTACTCTCATTCTTGTCTTAGTCCGCCTGCCTCTTTGCATATTGCAGGCTCGATATTCAGGAAATGATCGGTCTGCTTGATGCGGCGGTCATTTCAGTGTTCACAATAAGCAGGCCATCAGTCAAGCCCATAGGCATGTCCAAGGTCCAAAAACCAATCCCGTGAATACCCTTGCAAAGCGAGAAATATTATGTGGCGCATATGTTTTATTGGTCGCAACACCATGTCACGACCTGGCAATTCGCGAAGTGAACGAGACTTAAGCAGCAACAAACTCCTTTAGAATTTGTACGATGCAGTGGCAAGCGAGCGGACGGCTATTTCATTCCTGAGGAGAGTGGACTTCACAGCCTTTGCAATTTTGATGGAATTAGGAGTGTCACCGTGCATGCAGATTGTGTCGATTTGTGCGGCGATATGCTTGCCATTTGCGGATATGATTGCATTTCTCTGAACCATATCTAGCACGCGCTTTGCCGCCTGTTCAGGGTCGTGAATAACAGCGCCGGGAAAGCTGCGGTCAACAAGTGACGCATCGTCGTTGTAGGCGCGATCCGCAAAAATCTCTCCGGCCCAGTAGCACCCAAGCTCTTCTGCAACATCCTGCATTGGGGTGGATGCCAGCACCATTATTTTTATGGTTGGCGCAATTTCTTGCGCAGCTTTGTAGCAGACTCGTGCGATCTCTGGATCTTCGCACGCCATGTTGGATAACGCACCGTGCAACTTGAAATGGCTGATCTGCCCACCTGCGGCGCGTGCCATCGCCTGTGCGGCGCCTAGCTGGTAGCAGATCATGTTGCGCAAGTTTTCGGCAGACAGATTTATACGCCTCCGCCCAAATCCCTGTAGATCTGCGAAGCCCGGGTGTGCACCAATGCCAACACCTCGCTTTACCGCGAGGCGCATGGTTTTCGCCATCACGTCCGGATCGCCGGCGTGAAAACCACAGGCTATGTTGGCCGAGGTCACTGTATCCAGCAGGGCGGGGTCGTTTCCCATGACCCAATCGCCAAAGGATTCACCCATATCTGCGTTAAGATCAATGTGCTTTGTCATGGTCCGTGTCCTGTTTAGTCCCAGCCCGTAATTGCGCCACTTACCAACTGGTAGCTAAGCAGATCGCGGATATCGCGGGGATCACGTAACAAGGGCTGCAATTTGCGAGTCAGGTCTGCGCGTAGTGTTTCAGTTGGGCGATGATGGGCAAGCGCCTCTTCATGTGTGACAAATCTGAACTTCAGGCTGACACCGGGCACCGCCTGCGCCACAAGCGGCAGATCGTCGGGTAAAATCGTGCCGATCCTTGGATACCCACCTGTCGTCTGACATTCAGGCAGGAGAACAAAGGGCTCTCCTGCTCCTGTCATCTGAATGTCCCCAGCCACCATCGTTTCAGACAAGATAGTAAGTTGCGCGTCCGAAACGAAAGCTTCCCCCTCGAACTGTAGTTCTGCACCCTGCCGGTTTCCGCGGGGCGTCCGGGTGAACCGTGTCGCCTCAAACCGTGCCCGCGTTGCAGCAGAAAAACGATCCGTCTGAACGCTTGGAAGCACCCGAAGCGTGCCACCGGAAAACCGGTCAATGACAGAAAGAAGTTGCCCGACAAAATCGGGCTTCAGATCTGGCCCAAGTGGAAGTTGTTCGTTTGGACACAGCGGTTTACCAATGCCACCTGCAAGGTGGGTTGCCCGGCTCCCCAAAAAGGGGGGGCAGGCGATGCCGCCCCCAATATGCAAATACCCATAAATCCCTGAAGAAGCGGCGCCAATTGTCAGGCGTTGACCCGCCTGCATGGTATGGCTGGCGTTCCAGACCAGGCGTTGGCCGTCCAGTCTGGCCAACATCGGCGCACCGGTCATCGCGATACGGATATCGCTGGTCGCCTCGAACTCGCCACCAAAACCTGCCATTTCCAATGCGGCGCAATCCAAGCTTTGTCCTAGCAGTACTGTGCCCTCAATGAACGCGTGCCTGTCGGCCGCGCCGCCAGGTGATAAGCCGAACACCATATTTCCAGGACGCCCCAGATCCTGCACAGTAACAGAAGGCCCGCTGCGATGAACGATAAGTGCACCGGTCATGGCAGAAACTCCCACTCCGACCCGCCGTCGCCTGTTTTGTCTTTAGCGCGAATGCTGGCGTAGGTTTCCTCATCGATTGATGCAAATTGCACCTCGTCACCGGGCCGCAGGGCAAAGGGACTGTCACTCTCTGGTCGGAACCCACGGAATGCAGTGCGCCCCACCTGTCTCCACCCAGTGGGTGTTTCAGTTGTAAAGAGAACCAGTTGACGGATCGCCACTGCAATGGCGCCATTCGGGACTTGTTTCGTCAAGCCGGACTGACGCGGGATATCCCAATTCTCAGGTAAAGATCCCAGATAGGGCTGTCCGGGTGCAAAGCCGATTGTCATAACACGCACGCGGGTTGAGGTGAGTTCTTCTATTGCGCGCTCAGGGGTTAGCCCGGCCAGATTTGCAGCCTCTTCCAACTGTGGGCCGCATTCACCACCAAACACAGCAGGAACGCGCCATAAGCGGCGGCGTTCAGGAAGGGTTGCTGTTTCCCAATTCTCCCGAGTGAGCAGCTTTGAAAGATACGCCCGAAGGTCTTTGAGCGGCAGGCGAACCGGGTCATATACCACGAACGTTGACGTCAGCGATGTTGTCGTCTCGGTGATACCTGGAGGAGCGGCCTTTTCGAGTTCAGCACGAAAAGCCAGCGCAGCACGATTAGCGCTTTCCGTCAGGACATCTGAAAAACTGACCAACACCCCGGAAAGCCCGACATTTTTAATGCGCGGGAAGGCATTTGAAGCCATTTCATTCGTTGCAGGGCTTGTCACAATTTAAAGCTTTCTAACAATTTTCCTTGCTTTAATGGCAAAACGATGACAAATTGTCAACGTTTTAACAAAAAAAGACCTGCAAATCACTTTTATATAAATTGCAGTGTCTCAATGGGAGACCCAAAATATGAAGACCCTTCGCACTGCCGTGCTCTTATCAAGCCTCGCTGTTGCAACCCCTGTACTTGCAGAAACATGGGATATGCCAACCCCTTACGGAGACAGCACTTTTCACACCATCAACATCCGCCAGTTTGCTGAAGACGTTGCCGCAGCTACGGATGGTGAACTGACCATCACCGTGCATTCGGCAGGCTCACTTTTTCCACATGCTGAAATAAAAAATGCGATTCGCTCGCGTCAGGTGCCTATCGGCGAATTCTTCCTGTCGCGTCTTTCAAACGAAGATTTAGCATATGGCATCGACAGCCAGCCGTTCGTTGCAACCACCTACGAAGGTGCCGAGAAACTTTGGGGTGCGCAGAAATCTGTGATTGAGGACCTGATGGCTGCCGAAGGGCTGAAACCGCTGTTTTCGGTTCCGTGGCCGGCACAGGGCCTTTATACAAATGGCGAAATCGCAACAGTTGACGACCTGTCAGGTTTACGGTTCCGCGCCTACAATGCTGCTCTGGAAGAATTAGCGGCCTTGGCAAATGCAGCCCCGGTCCAAATTGAAGCAGCAGACATTCCACAGGCGTTTGCAACCGGGCAGGTACAGGCGATGATCACGTCACCCTCTACCGGGGCAAACACAAAAGCATGGGATTTCGTGACTCACTACACCCAGATCGACGCGTGGCTGCCTAAAAACATCGTCGTTGTGAACGCCCGGGTCTTTGATCGGCTTTCACCCGAGGTGCAGGCCGCAGTCATGGACGCTGCCACTGCTGCAGAAACCCGTGGTTGGGAAATGTCGATGGCTGAAGCTGCCGCCAAGACCCAAGAGATGGCGGACAATGGCATAACGGTTGTGGCACCCTCAGATGCGCTGGTCGAAGGCTTGCAAGGAATAGGTGCAACGATGCTCGACAACTGGAAATCCAATGCTAGTGACAACGCGTTGGCCGTTCTGGACTCTTTTCAAAACTAAGCGTTCATCTGCGGCCTCACATATTTGCGGGGCCGTAGTTTCCTGTAGTTCTCCAACAGCGAAAGGTTTGTCATGCGACGGTTTCTGGATCAGCTTTACAAACTTGCCGGTGGCATCGCCGCCTTGTCCATTCTCGGCATCTGCTTGATCGTATCGGCGCAGGTTGGCTTGAACATTCTGGCACGGCTGGGCGGGCCCAGCACATCGTTTACTATTCCATCCTACGCAGATTTCGCCGGGTTCATGTTGTCGACTGCTTCTTTTCTGGCGCTTGCCTACACGTTGCGTCAGGGCAGTCACATTCGGGTTAACCTGTTTGTGCAAAACCTGTCGGAAAAATTTCAATGGATGCTGGAAGTCGTCGCGCTGTTTCTTGGTGCTTCCATGACGGGCTACGCGACCTGGTTCGCAGGTTCACTTGTCGCTGAAAGCTTCCACTACGGCGACATGTCGACCGGAATAGTCGCGATCCCAATATGGATACCGCAGCTTTCGATGGTTGTAGGGCTGGCACTTCTTACCATCGCGCTCATTGACACATTAATCGAAGCCATCATGGCACGCGCGCCAGTGCTGCTTGATGAAGGATCGGAGTAAACCATGTCTGATCCAGTCATTTTTGGAATTCTGCTGACCTTACTCTTGAGCCTTTTGGCGATGGGCGTATGGGTGGCAATATCACTGTTTATCATGGCGCTGGTTGCCTTGGTTGCGTTTTCGAACGCACCGGAAGGATTGGTTTTGGCAACCTCGCTCTGGGGACATAGCCACAGCTGGCCGCTAGCAGCTTTGCCGCTGTTCATCCTTATGGGTGAAATCCTTTTACGGTCGCGATTAAGCGAAGATATGTTTTCAGGTCTTGCACCTTGGCTTGGGCGTGCACCCGGGCGATTGCTGCATGTCAATATTCTGGGGTGCGCGATTTTTGCCGCAGTCTCAGGATCGTCCGCAGCAACCGCAGCCACGATTGGCCGGATGTCGGTACCGGAGCTCACAGCACGGGGGTATCCGGAAAAGTTGATTTTAGGAACCTTGGCTGGTTCAGCGACGCTTGGTTTGTTGATCCCACCATCGATCATTTTGATTGTCTATGGCGTTGCGACAGAGCAGTCTATCGCCCGGCTGTTCGTTGCGGGGATATTGCCCGGTCTGATGCTGGTACTTTTGTTTGGTGGCTATGTCGCTTTGCGCGCTGTGATGAACCCCGAACTGATCCCTAAAGTTGACAGCCAGTTAAACTTTCGCGAAAAGCTTTCGGCGTCTCGACGGCTGATCCCGGTACTTTTGCTAATCGGCGGGGTCATAGGTTCGATCTACACGGGCGTTGCATCGCCTACCGACGCAGCTGCGATAGGTGTTGTCCTTGCGACTTTATTGGCTGCGTCTACAGGTGGCTTCGGGCGCGTCGAATTCACCGATGCCCTGTTTTCGGCAACAAAAACATCTTGCATGATTGCCTTTATCCTGATGGGGGCTGCCTTCTTGTCTATCGCAATGGGCTTTACAGGTATTCCACGAAATCTGGCAACTTGGATCGGCGAATTTAACCTGTCTCCCTATGCGCTGCTTGCTGTTTTGACTGTGTTTTTCGTTGTTCTTGGTTGCTTTCTGGATGGCATATCAGTGGTTGTTCTGACGACGTCTATCATTTTACCAATGGTTCAGGCTGCGGGGATCGACCCGCTTTGGTTTGGGATCTATCTGGTGCTGGTTGTTGAGATGAGCCAGATCACCCCGCCTGTTGGATTCAACCTTTTTGTTATTCAGGGTCTTACTGGTATCAATATTCTGCGGGTTGCTGGTGCTGCTTTGCCGTTCTTTTTCCTGCTGATGCTGGGGGCCCTTCTGATAACGATTTTCCCGTCAATCGTAACGGTGTTACCCAACGCGATGGGCAATTAGAGGGAAGACGCAGCGCGGCTTGCCTGGTCATAATGGCCAGACATTGTTCGTAGATTTGTTGCAAGCTCGCTCAGTTCCTCGCCGGATATTCCGGCGCGGGGCAGGGCGTCAAGCAAGCATTGCTCGCGAATCTGTCTGTAAAGCTGGCAAAGATCACGCCCTTTGTCGGAAACACGATAAAACACTTCCTTACCGCGTTTCTCGGAATTGAGCAGTTCAAGTTTCAGCAGCTTTCGTAGTGCGTAGTTGATCGTATGTGTGTCTTCGATGTTTAGAAGAAAAGAGATGTCCGTCAGACGCTTTTCACGGTCGCGATGATTAACGTTGTGCAGTACCAAGATTTCCAGTGCGCTGAGTTCCGGCATCTCTGCGGCTGCCATACAACGTTGCATCCAACGGCTGAAGGCATTGTAGGCAATGATCAGACCATATTCGAATTCAGAGGCTTCCCAACCTTCGCCTTCTGCAAGGTGGCGTGAGGATACGATGCGACGGCGTTCTGGATTTTTCATAGCAGACTTTCATGATGAATTATCAGCGTTTTGCAAGCTATATTAATGTAAAATGCAAAAGTTTCCAACGTCTGAGATAAGCAAGGTCCACAACCGTCTGAGCCGCTAGCGAAGGTCGCCTACTGCCTGCTCTGTTCGGCGCAGTCGTGCGTGATTTTCCCGCCGCAAATTGTGAGTTCGGCGCCGGATGACAGCATGGTTTCGCGATCAGCGCTTTCAAGGTCTTCGTTCATTATAACAATATCTGCGAAAAGGCCCTCTTGAAGCCTGCCTTTTTTGTCTTCCGCAAATTCTGCGTAGGCGCCACCACTTGTATAGCTGGCAAGCGTTTCAAAAAGACTCTGACTTTGGTCTTGCCACCTTTTTCCGAGGGGAATGGGAAAGACGGCAGTCGCAACTGTCAACATCGGATCAAGCGGCACAACGGGCCAATCCGTACTGAAAATTAGTGTCGCATCCGCCTCTCTTAAGGTCTTCCAGGCAAATGCATTCCTGACTTGCCGCTCGTTGAATATCACGCCTTCAGGCATCACAGGAAACATGCCGCCAAATGGGGCGTGCAAAGGTTGCATGGACGCTACAACGCCAAGCTCGGAAAATCTGGGTATATCAGCGTCAGTGATCGTCTCGATGTGTTCAATTCGGTGGCGACTGTCACGTTGGCCGTTCGCCTTGATCGCGGCTTCATACCCATCCAGTGTCCGTCGCACTGCGCCATCGCCGCAGCAATGAACGCTGATCTGAAGGCCCATGGCATCTGCGCGAATGGCGGCCTCTGTAAAGGCTTCGGCTGCAAACACTGCGTCGCCGTATGTTTCGGGTCTGTCCGGGTAGGGTTCAACCATCAGTGCGGTGTAACTTTCTATGACACCGTCCATGAACATTTTTACCCGCCCTGAATAGAGCATGTCTGAATGATAGAGGCGCTGCATTTCAAGTGCCTCGTCCAGCTTTGATAGTGGATGCGTGTTGCGCAGGTGGCAGGGGACCTGAACACGGCAAAGCAAGTCACCTTCTTGCTCAAGTTCGTAAAGCAGTTCCATCTGATAGAGGTTGCCGTCCATGTTGTGAAGCGATGTGATCCCGTATTGGGCGCAATATGCCAGCCCTTCACGTAGGGCTTGTTTATCGCGTTCGCGTTCTTCCGGTGTTGCAGGCGGGAAAGGGTCATCCCCGGTCACGTAACCAATAAAATCTCGTCCCCCAAGGGCTGTGTGTTTGATCACGTGACTGAACGCGCTGGTTTCCAGCAAAAGACCCGATGCGGTGCCATCAACCTCCATGACGATTTCAGCACCCGGATCAGTCGGGCCTCCATGCAGGATACCACCAAGCTCAAGCGCCTTGGTGTTGGCCCACACGGTGTGATGATCTGCGGCCATCATGGCAAACGGACGGTCAGGCATGACGCGATCCAGCGCGTGGCGATCAATAAGCGTATCTGGCCCAAGGATATGATACCCCGCGCTGACAGCGTAAAGAAGTGGGTCCTCTGGCCGCGCCAGGCTTTCTTTTTGTGCGGCCTCTGTCAGCGCCTGTTGGGTCGAAACATCTGAAAGGTTGAGGCAGCCCAATTCCCCCGACCCACCAAATAGATGAACGTGGCTGTCGATAAACCCGGGGAGTACCGTTTTCTTTCTTGCGTCGATCACCTTTGTCTTCGGTCCAATCAGTTCGGATGGATCGTAATCGCCAACCCGAAGAAACCTGTCGCCTTTGATGGCAATCGTCGCCGCCCGTGGGGATTTGGCGTTCATGGTTAATGCGCGCGCATTAATGATTACGATGTCGGCGTGGGTTTTCACGGCGCTTGTCTCCTAGATCTCTGCAGAGTCAGATCGAATGTGTAAGCTGTGGTTTCTGAGTAACCCGACCTGATTGGCCCAATTAGATTGTTAACGCGTCATCGGTCTCTGGTCCATCGGGACAATGATTTTCTGAGCTAAACGATAGCCGGATAAATTCTAAACCTTTGCGAGTAATATCTAAAATACTACTGTAACCTGGCGGAACTTAGGGGTTTTGGGGCCGGGTTTGTCTGCGTTAATGGCACTCAAAGTTCTTGTGAACCATGACGCATAGTCACGTTAGCAACACGTCGTTGTCGCCTTTTGCTTCGAAAATATCTGCTTCACTCATCAGGCAAAAAGCAGTGGAAAGCCCGTCTGCTTCGGCGGCTGACCGGGAAATGACGCTGACTTCAGACCACATAGACTCCGAAATTCCAGAGCTAGGGTCGAGTATATGTCCAACTGATCCATTCGTATCAAACACCGTTCCAAGCGGGCGTGACGTCGCAATTGCAGCGTCTCGCAATGAAAGTTGTTTCCCATCATGTGTTCCTAGTCTTATCTGCCACGCTTCGCCATCGGGAGCCGTGCCAAGCGCCGCAATCTCACCTGTGTTCACAAGCAAATTCCGAACACCATTATTTCTAAACAATTCAGAAACTTTATCGGCAATGAACCCTTGGGCAATACCATTCAGCGTCAGCATGACACCGGGTCGGTCAAACGCTATTCTCTCGGTCGAGGAAGAAACAAGGTCCCAGCCCGTCGCAGCAAGTGCAATGGAAAGCTGTTCATCGCTAGGCTGTGAACCCGATACATAACTCTCTGCGTAAAGAGACCACAAATTTTGAACGGTCGGGTCAAATATTCCTTTTGTCTGGGCGTTCAGCCGAGAGCAAATCGAAAGCAATTCAACCATTTCAAAGGCCGGCTGCACCAGAACTCCATCTCGGTTAAGATGCGATAGCTGGCTGGCAGATTGATATAAACTGAAAATGTTTTCCAATCGGCGAATTTCCTGAACCGCCTGATAAATCAAAGCATCCGCATTTGGGTGATCCAGTATTATCTGGGCTTCAGCGCCTAGTGCGATGCCTTTCCAGTGGCGTGTGTTAACGCCAGCCTCTGCACCAAAGGCTGGTAAAATAGCAGCACCCGCAAGGATCTTTAGTATTCTTCTGCGAGATGTCATTCGCTTAGCTCCAAAGATGTCGTTGTGAATTCGATGGGTGAAAGAACAACCTCTGCCGGAATGTCCTTAAGGCGCATGATTTCCCCACCATGTTCCAGCGCGAATTGTTCAGCCTTTGTCGTTTCGGCAAAAGGCGCGATCTCCGGTGCGCCCATGCCGCCGATGGCGTCAGACCCGACAACAAAATAGGCGGTGTTTGCATCAATCCAATTGTCGGCACCGGGTTCCAGCCAACTTTGCGCTGCCCCCATGTCGTTTACATACAAAACAAGAATATCTGCGGATTGTTCTGGCGATTTCAAATAGGCAATGCCATCGCGCACCTGACTAAACCAAAGCGGCTCTGACATACCGGCCAAATGCACCTGTGCTTTGGGACCCTGATGCTCAAGTATAATCATCTGGCAGTAGTGTCCGGCCGCCTCTTCGGTCAGCGCAAGAGGCTCTGGAACAGTGACATTTGCCATATCCTCTTTGCAGCCAGCAAGAAACACGAATGGCAGCAGCAATAAAGCCGCTAAATTTAATCTCATGGTTCAACCTTCCGAAGTGCGCGCCAGGCACAAAACAAAGCAAGTAACGGCCAGCCGAAAAGCGAAGCCAATTGTCCATTAATTCCAGACACTGACCCGGCGGCGCTTAGCCCCGATGTCAGAACCGTTACAGAGGTATCGGGCATGTTGATCAGCCGGAAAGCGTCTGCGGGGTTTGCAACCAACAGCCAGGGGAAAACGGTTTTTGTGAAGTAACCTCCGTTGTCGGAGACCAACGCACCAAGCAACCCGATATCGTAAAGGACGACGCACACCAGCCAGATAACGATCACAATACCGGACGCAACGCTGGGCTGACGAACCAAACTTGACACTGTGTACCCCATTCCGAGAAAGGCTGACCCAAGTGCGAGCGAGGTGAAGAAAAGGCGCAACAATGGTGCGAAGGAAAGGTTCGCAGCACCGTGTTGCCAAGCCGTGAGCGTCGCTGTCAGCGCCAACCCGACTGCGACCGCGAAGGCGAGTACGGTAAAATGCGCAAGAAACTTGCCGATCAAGATTTCGGCACGTGAGAGCGGATATGTCAGGCTAAGCGCTAAGGTTCCGCGCTCGGTCTCACCAGCGATAGCATCAAAAGACAGAAGTAAGCCAATCAGAGGTACGAGATAAACCGAAAGCGTGGTGATCGAGCTTACGGCAACGATCAGCGGATCAACCCCCAAGGTGCCTGTTGGCGCACCCCCTGCAAGTGTCAGGACAATCGTGAACAAGCTCATCAAAATGACTGAGGTCGCAACCCACATGTTGCGTCGTGCAATCAGAAGTTCGAGCCGTGCAATTGCGAATACGGACATTACTTACCCTCCGATTCAGTGACGCTGTAGTGGCGGTAAAGCTCTTCAAGGGTTCCGGGCGTTACGTCGACATCTTTGATTATTTCACCGAACGCCGTGATCTGACTTAGCTTGGAGATCTTCTCGTCTTGCTGACAGGTCAGTAAGATTGAGCAACCATTAATACGTTCTCCGCCGAGTCTTTCGGCGACGACATCAACGTTTTCGGCGGTTGTTGTGACATTTACCCTGATCGGTAAACCTGCATTTTGGCGCAAACGGACAAGGCTGTTGTCCGCCACCAACTTGCCCTGGCTCATGATCGCAATTCTGTCAGTGCGTGTTTCAAGTTCGGTCAACGCATGGGAAGACAGCAAAACCGCAGTTCCTGATTGTGCCAGCTCTTCAACGATATCGTAAAATTCATGCCGAGAGATCGGATCAAGACCACTTGTCGGTTCATCCAGCAGCGCAAGCTTCGGTTGCCCAAGCAAAGCTTGCGCCAGACCAATCCTCTGCCGCATGCCTTTGGAATACGTGCGGATTTTCCTGTCTGCCGCATTTGAAAGCCCGACACGATCAAGCAGATCATCAGCAACATGTACGGGAACTGATTTCAGTCGTGCAAAATGGCGTAGCTGTTCGCGACCTGTAAGGGCACCGTGAAAGGCAACGCTTTCGGGCAGAAACCCGATTGACGCGCGCGAATGGCGAGAGCCAGGGTTGGAACCCAAAACCTTTATCGTACCGGAAACAACAGGGGTCAGCCCGAGGATCATCCGTAAAAGCGTGGTTTTGCCAGCCCCGTTATGACCCAGCAGAGCAACACGTTCGCCCGCCTCAATGCTCAGACTGACATTGGAAACGGTTTCCAGTGTACCATAATTTTTACTGACGTTTTCAACTGCTAAAGTGGTCATTGGATATCTTCCCAAGTTGGAAGTTCAGGGCGGGGAGCAGCCATAAGAGGGGCGCGATCAATGACGCCACCGGGCAACGTTGCGGGAAAGGTGGATTGCGACCAGCGGATCAGTTGAACTGCGGGTGATCCTAACAAGGATTTCGCGGCTGGTTGCGTCCAGAGAATACGATCCATAATGTCATTGGGGCGATAGGCGGAATCTGCAATTCCGTTGCCGTCCAGATCAAAAGCTGCGTGATCGGACCAGTAGTTTCCGCGCCCGTCAGCGCTCCATTCGATCCAGGTTGATCCCACGTATTTCACCTGTGTGCGATTGCCGATGAAGGCATTGCCAAAAATTTCGTTGCGCTCTGAACCTGCGGTGAAATGAATACCAATTTCGCAGGATTCAAAACTGTTGCCCTGAAAGCTGTTTCTGTGCGCGTTGTAGATAAACACACATTTCTCACCACCCGCTTCAATTTGATTGCCGATTATGGTGCTTTTATTGGTGTAGTTCATCATAATACCGTGATCACGATCCCCGCTAGACAGGTTTCCCTCAATCCGTACGTTGTTGGAATACATGATTGCGTAGCCCAAATGGTTGCCTTGCGAGATGTTTCCGGAAACCAGACTGTCATTTGCATACATGTAGTGAACAGCAAACCGCAGGTCACGAAAACGGTTACCGGTAAATTCATTGTCGCGTGAAGTGTTCACAAAAATACCATCGCGACCCCAGCGGATATCATTGCCGATGACCCGTGCGCCGGGTGCATTCCAGACATAGACGCCATTGCCACGGTCGTTCATCCGCCGGTCTTGCCGTCCTTCAATGATATTACCGGATGCAAGCACGTTCTTTGGCCCGTGCAGGTCGATGCCAACCAGATTTCCAATAAGGTGATTGCCCTCAATCACCGCGTCATCAGCCAGTTTTGTTAGGGTAATGCCAGCATCAAGCCCGTCCCCGCCGGAGCCTGAGCCAATAATTTTCAACCCGCGTAATGTTACATTAGGTGCATTCACCGTTACTACCGAGCCAAGTTCGCCACCATCAATTATTGTGTTAGTGCCCTCTATCGTCAGAGGCAGATCAATTTTAATCGGGCCTTTGTAGGTGCCCGGACGCAGTCGAAGAATGTCCCCCGCCTGCGCCGATTTTATGGCTTCGACAAGTGCGCCCTCTGTTGCAGGCACAATTATTTCGGCTGCTCCGGTAGGGGATACCGAGAAGCCCAAAACAATTAGCAAGAACAGATAGCGCAACATTGATAAGGCTCCTTACGCTGGTTCAACCAGCATCCGGCCGCGCATCTCCATATGGAGCGCGTGGCAGAACCACTGACAATAGTACCAGTGAACACCCGGACGATCAGCAGTAAAGGTAACAGACGCTGTTGCCTGTGGCCCAACTTCAAAGCAGATACCATGGTTGCCCAGTGTAAACCCGTGGGTCAGGTCGTCCACATCATCAATGTTGGTGATGTAGATTGTGACTTCATCGCCTTGCTTAACCGTGAATTGTTCCATCGAGAACGTTGGAGCGGCAGAGTACATATAAACCCGCACTTTGTTCCCGTCACGGATAACCTCGTCGTGACCATCTTCAAGCACGACACCATCGGCTTCTGCCTGTTTGCGCGCGTCATCCCACATTGGGTTGTCGCGGCTCCAGATGGAATCCGGTGTCACTTTGGAACGGTGAACGATGATACAGTCGTGCGGCTCAGCAAAAGTCGGACTGTCGTGAACAACTGCTGGAACATCGCCTGAAATATCGATCAACTGCTCGTTTTCGGGCTTTAGCGGTCCAACGTTCAGATAGCGGTCTTTCGAAAACTTGTTCAGCGACACAAGCCATTTGCCGTCAGCTTCCTTGGTTTCACCCATAGAGCTGTGGTTGTGCCCGGGTTGATACATCACATCGGTTTTTGAAACGATCGGATCAACGTCTTCACCAGCATAAAGGCGAACCGCTTTGTCGATGTCCCATTTCACCATCTGACTATCCAGGAACAGGGTGGTGTAGGCCATGCCTTTTCCGTCGAACGCCGTGTGGAGCGGACCAAGGCCCAGCTCTGGTTCTGCAACGATACAAGACCGGGGCTCGGCACCGTCAAAAACAGCCTGAAGCTTGTCATACTGAATCACGGACACGGTTGGTGACAGTTTTCCGTTGATCATGACGTATTTACCATCAGGCGAAGAGTTGACGCCATGCGGGCTGTTCGGGATCGGAATGTAAACGGTCAGGTCAGACCCTTTGCGCCCATCCAGAACTTTCACACCATTGTAGACTTCAAAGTTACCCGCAGCGACCGCAGCCTCAATGCGCTCGATGTTAAACACAACTGCATGATCCATCTCTGCTTCCATCATGCCGACAAGTTCAGTCGCACCTTCAGAGTTGTAGCTGGATGAAATTGCGTATTTGCCCTGATAGTCGCAATCGACGTTATCAAGGTTGCCGGTCACGATGACCTGCCAGGCGATTTCCATGGTGTCGCCATCAATGGCGGAAAAGATGGAAACATAGTTTTCCACGTCGTCCATGTTGGTGCCGTCGTTGACCAGCGGTACCCGGTGCTCGCCATTCGCGAACACATAGCCCGTGCGCGGGAATTTTTGTGGGCGCAGACCGTGAATGTCAGACGCATTTGGAATTTCGATCATCTTGTCACATTTCATGAACTTACAGTCCACGCGCGCGACGCGTGTGTTGGCCTTGTCATTCATGAACAGATAACGGCCGTCATATGTGCCGTCAGTAAAGGACATGTGCGGGTGATGGAGGTCACCATTTTCATAGACGTCCATGCCGCGTTTTGCGAGAAACTCCAGGGTTTCAGGCATCATGCCTTCGCGCATGATTTTCTTGGATTCATTCGTGCTGCCCCAACCCGTGGCTGAGCAACGGTTGAACACGGGAACGCGCATAAGTTCGCGCATTGATGGCACGCCCAAGATGCGCAATTCACCTGCCTGGCCGGACGACCAGAATCCATAGTATTCGTCAAGTTCGCCCGGGGCGATTTCGTTAGAAGCGGCAGCCGCCGCAGGTGTTGCCATCAAGGATGCGCTCCCACCAGCAGCGATGATTGTGCCGGCAACCAGGGCACCTTTCGCGGGGCCAGTCAGAACATCACGCCGTGATATTCCATGTTTGGTTTCATTGTCTTCAGACATATCAACTTTCCTTCTTTTGTATTGAGTTAGGGTGATTTGTTTGGCGGGCCATTACTTCGCTAAGCTGAGCTGAGCTGTCGGCCACTTTCGCGCGTCGTTTCAGTGACTTGATGCAAACGGGGCATTTCGTGTTGTCTTGATAAAGAACCTGGCAATGCAAGCAGGACAGGCACTCATTCGGGTTGATCTCACCCGTCGGGTGGATCGCCTGAACAAAGCATTCATGCGCGCAGGTCTGGCAGGGGTTGCCACATTCTTTGTAGCGCTTCAGCCAGTCAAACATTCGCATGCGGCCCGGTATCGCCAAAGCTGCGCCCAGGGGGCAAAGATAGCGACAGTAAAACCGTTCGATAAATAACCCCGCTCCCAGCATGGCCGCCGCAAACAAGACGTATGGCCAACTGCGCGCAAACTTTAGAATGATCGAAGTTTTGAATGGCTCTATTTCTGCGAATTGTTCGGCGATCGGAATGGAAACCAACGACAGGCCAAAAAGTCCCAGAAAAATCATGTATTTGATTGGCCAGAGTCGTTCGTGCAGACCCCAGGGTAAGGTCCACTGCGGGAACTTGAGGAACCGGGCGATCTGGTTGGAAATTTCCTGCAGGGCGCCGAATGGGCATAACCAGCCGCAAAACCCACCGCGTCCCCAGAACAAGAGTGTCACCGCAACTGAAGTCCACAAAATGAACACAAGCGGATCCATCAGGAATGCATCCCAGCTGAAACCGCTGGTCAACGAAGCACCAAGCGCCATCAGGTTCACAACAGAAAGCTGAGCGTTCTGGTGCCATCCCAGAAAAACGAGCGTCAGTAGTAAAAAGCCCATACGGAACCAGTAGAATTTACGCGCGTTCCGGGTCGCTTGTTTCTGAAAGAAAAAGACGCCTGTCAGGACAGTGAGCATTGCAATCAGTATGCCGATTTCCACTTTTTTGCTGTTCCAGATACGTTGCCACAGGGCGGCCCTGGCGGATTTGTCATCTGCTGTTTCAACAACAACGGCGGATGTTTGTGGCGCAAGCGGCGTGAGGTATTTTTCCGGAATATTGTAGCCCAGATCAAACGTCAGAAATGTCTTTTCAACCGGTCCAATAACGCGTTGGGCGAGCAGTTGAATGCGCCAGGGTTTCGTTGGATCAAACCCCGCATCCGCCGGAATTTTAAAGATATCAAGCTCCGTGAAACTTGGTGATCCTGACGCTGCCAGTTCGCCAAGACGGCGTTGTTGTCGATCATGGAACCGTACAGAAATATCACCCTGTATCAGTTGTATCCTGTCAAAAATGCCCCCGCGGACATAGCCAGACCCTTTGTATGAAAATGCCCCGCGACCGGCCAGCAGAATAGCCTGCTCACCATCTTCAAGCCACTCGACAAGGTTACCGTACTCTGCTTCGCCCATCAGGCTGCGGCCAATTGAAGGCGCAGAAACCAACGCGGCATACATGTCGATGTAAATGTCACCGTCTTCGCCTGGCTCAATGTGCTTTAGAACACGCGGATCGCCAGTGGCTTCAAAAGCGCTGTTGATCTGACCTATATCCAGCGTCATCCGCCGGACGGTTCCGTCTCCGGACATTGTGGACCAGTCACTGGTGCTGTTTTCATCCATGTTCAGAACATGTGTTGGTCCAGCACCCTCGGTGTTGCTTGCCAACCCCCCGAGCCCAAGTGCACGTGCGACCTTGATACTGGAGCGAACGATCGAGTCGTCGATGATCATGATTGTCACCGTCGCCCCAGAGATAATATCCAGATCATGCCCCGAGCCGCCGGCAGCGGCTTCGGCTATAATGTCGAGCCCGGAATAGCTGGCGGTCAGGGCTCTGATTTTGCGATCTGGAATTCCGATAAGAACGATGGGTTCAGAGTGCTTTACCAACTCGGCGCGTAACAGTTTTCCGTCAGGCCCAATTGCGACCATTACATGGATTGGTTTGCCCGAGTATCCCGTTGTGCTTACAAAATCAGAAGTAATGAAGGCATGGCCGAGAGTTTCGTGGCCATTCAAGATCGGAACTGCTGGAATGTTCTCCAGCATGGCTCCATAGGCTGTCGCACCCTCGACAAATTCGCTTGCAGGTAATTCGCCTAGAAACCTTTCTAGGACCGGAGCCGTCTGTGCCTGCGCTGCGCTAATGAAACCCAGTATTGCAATATGGAGGATTGCAAAGAGACGTATTAACTTCGAAAATTGGGATGAGTTGGTCAGCTTCATACCCATGGTGACACCCATGTGATACGTGTGACCTTTTCATTGATCTCTCTGAAAAACAAAGAGGAAGTGAGAGTCATTTTATATTCTGCGCTTCTGATTGGGGGGCCTCGGCATGAGGACCAATAGTGTTCAGAGCCTGCTGGCACAGTTGCGCCGCTGTCCGAAAAATGAACGATACGAAAGCCGATAAAGTTCGTTGAATTTAGCTCTGGGGTTTGAAGTGCAAACCCATCAGTTCCGGGAACAAGACAGATGGAACAATGGGCACATTCTGGTGCAGGCGCTTCAGACCCACCGTCAACCTGCACAAGATAAGATCCGCCATCTCCGCAGATTTCAATCCAGTTTGCAGTGCTATTTGCGTCACGACCGGCCATTGCCGAGAAGGTCTGTCCAAGAAAAATGGAAACCGCGAGTACGACAAAGACAAAAAACCGTTGGCCAAAAAAATTGGCCCCAGGTTTCTGGCCTTGTGTTGTTAATCGATTGGTTTTCATTAAGACGAAACTCTGATCCTTGAGGCGATGAATGCATCGGTAAAGCAACGCAAGAAAAGTTCACTTGACATAAATCAAGTAAATTCGCCATTCCGAAAATTAATTGTCGAATGTAAAAGAAGACGATGTCTGACGTCAGCGCCAGCGAGGATTTTTTTGAGAGTTTAAGTAACGAAGGGTTTGCTGGATACTGTCGTAGAACGCTGGCGGCTCGTGTGTCTGCGATGAGGGGCCATCGAATATGTATGACGCATCTTTTCCTCGGCTGAGTACGTTTGGCACGTTTTGCGCCGAATGTTGTAGATATGCTGTTGCTTGCGAGACAACGGCTCCAGTTGCATCTCTGGCGATCGGGCCGTTTTGGCTGGGAGACAAAGGCATGAAGCACAGCCGGGGCGCACCGTATCATCCGCAAACACGCCGAAAATACAATCAGCCAGATGAGTCAGTTGCTAACTCAGTTCAAGCAGCCTCTGGACTCAAAAACTCTTATGAAAGACAACTTTCGAACCACCTCGGTGATGTGGCTATCCAGATTGGGTGAATTTTGGACAACCTCGCGTTAACGACCATAATTTACACTGCGATCATTGGATTGAAGGCAATTGGCTTACCGGCAATGAAAGCTCACTTGATGAAAGAGGACTTCAAGAAACCAGCGTTCAAGGTGAAAGAAATATAGGAAATTCACGCAGATAATTTTAACGGAAAAATCTCGGCTAGGTTAAGTAGGGTGCTTAGAAAATGTCAAAGACACATTTTTCGAAAGAACGCGCGAACAGGAATCGAAAACCCTAAGCACCCCAATGCATCGCTAGCAGCTAGTTCGCATCTTGTACTTGATATAAATCAAGTTGCGCATGCAGGTTGATGAAATACGCAAATGGAGCGAAAATTCACTCGCTCAGGGTAAACTATGTCTCGGCGACTAGTAGGTGGCGATACCTTGGGTTGCTAGACTACCAGAGATCACGTCACCCAAATCAGCAGTCGCGCCGCCGACCGAAGCCATGATCGCGATACCGAGGCCAACGATAGCAGCGGTCAGAACAACCCAGTCAACAGTGACTGCGCCGGATTCGTTCTTGAAAAAATTCGTTATCATTTCAAAATACTTGATCTTCATTTTTTGGCCCTCCGCAGGGATTTGTTTCGACAAATAGTCATGCGTTCGCACGTATTGTTGTTAAGATATGCTCTTTAAAGTTGTCGAAATAATGTTTTGTTAATGTTTAAGGTGGGTTTCCTGAATCTAAGAAGTGATCGTCGGGATATGCCCCACTTTGGGTGGGTAGGTTGGAAATGGCCTGATGCTATGGACTGACCGGAATTTAACGCAGTAGATTAATAAAGCGGATTCCTAGTGGGTTTTCAACTTTGCCGAAACCCGATAGCGCGTGCTAGTTTTCCAATAAATCGACGCTGGGGTCTAAAAATCGAGCTGCATGAAAAGCAAATAAGGCTGCAGTTCAGGGTCACTTTCGCCTTCCGGGTAGCTTTCGATCTCCCGGAAACCCAATTTGCGGTACAAACCTTGTGCGGCAGTGTCGTAGACGCCTGTGTCGAGAAGAACGCTCGTTGCATTCAAGTTTCTTGCGTGGGACAAGATGCTCTCCATCAGCTTTCGTCCGAGGCCCAACCCACGGGCTGCCGGTTTGACGTACAAGCGTTTGATTTCGCACGCATCTGGTCGGATCACTTTTAGGAATACGCATCCTTGCAAATGGCCGTCGCCGTCAATCGAGATATGCAGTCCTCCGGTCGGAGGAAGGTATTCGTTGATGTGGTCAAAGGTATTTGAAACCAGTTCATCGACGTTGAGGTCGAGCCCTGAGACCGCCCGTAACTCTGAAATTTCATGATCGAGATATTCACGAACCAAATCGCGAAGCTGCGCCTCATTTTCCAGCTTTTCGATTGAGCGAATTTCCATTGCGATGACTTTTTAACAAATAAGGACAAACTTAGACTATTCCAGATCTCAATGTCTGCAAAGCCTGGCGGTTTCAACGGGTGGTCGCAACACTTTAGTCTTTTTGGAAAGATGGAGTGTTAGAGATGAAATATCGGACGCGGACGTTTTACACGGACAA
>NZ_JALKAK010000005.1:0-223393 GCF_023015645.1 Pseudohalocynthiibacter sp. F2068 | reverse complement strand
GGCTGGCTTGCTGAGTTGGGGTTTGTGGATTTTGCGGGATCGACGGTGGTTCATAGTGTCGGTGGCTGGGCAGGCCTCGCCCTTGTCTTGATTATCGGGCCCCGCTTGGGGCGCTTCGATGACGACTCGGGCACCCACGCCATTACGCCGTCAAACATGCCCACTGCCACACTAGGCGCTCTTCTTCTTTTCATTGGCTGGCTTGGTTTCAATGGTGGAAGCACATTGATGCTGGACGAAACTGTGCCGTCGATTCTTGTCAATACGGTCGTCGGGGGGTGCATTGGCGCCATTTCGGCGGGAGGTTTGCGGTACGCAGTCAACCAGCGGCTCGACGTAGATCAATTCATCAACGGCGCCTTGGGCGGGCTTGTGGCAGTCACAGCGAATTGTTTCGCCGTCTCGACGGGCTCCGCCGCACTGATTGGCCTGGTTGGTGGGATGATTGTCGTATTCCTAAGCCAAACCCTTGAAGCCTTGAAAATCGATGATGCGGTTGGGGCAATCCCGGTGCACTTGGGGGCCGGGATATGGGGCACCCTGGCAACCGGACTCTATGGGGACCTCGAGAAACTTGGTACGGGACTCAGCCGCTTTGAGCAGATCGGCGTCCAGGGCCTTGGCGTGCTGGTATATGGGGCATGGACATTTGGAGTGGCCTTTCTCGTGTTCTATGCGGGGAATGCCGTTTTCCGGTTCAGGGTAACTGAACAAGAGGAGATAGCCGGGCTCAATATCTCAGAACTTGGCGTTACGCAGGAAAGCGAACTGCAATCCCCTTTGGTGGTGCTTGGAAGGAAGTTTCCATGATCGAAATGTCGCTTCGCAAAATCAACTTATCAGGCCGTCAGCGAATGCTGATACAACCTGATGCGCTGCAAAGTGAGAGACTGGAGACAATCATTCAACAGCTCAGCGCCGCACAAGGTACATGGGAGGCCCTGAGGGCCTATTTTTCGACAGCGGTTTGGACTGGTACAGATCGGTCTATTGACGACATTCTGAATGCTGACAAACAGGCAAAGGGTCTTCTGGAGAGGATGAACGAAATCGTTCTGCTCTATGAGGATACCGCTTCATGAAGGGAGCTCAAAAATGAAAAATGAAAACCGAGCACCGGGACTGCGATTGAAGATCGGGACCAAGCTGGCTGTCATCAGTATTCTGATTTCTATGATTGCTGTGTGCGCAGCAGCGATATTAGCGGGTTACTCCTCCAGTGAAGCCCTAAAGCAGGCGGCATTCGAAAGACTGACGGCGGTTCGCGAGCTCAAGGCACAGCAGATCGAAGACTATTTCTCACAGGTGGAGGATGAACTTAATTTCATTTCCGATAGTACATTCTTGAAAGACGGGCTGCAGCAACTTCGGCGGGGGGTTGTCTATCTCCAGACGACCGAAGACCTTGTGATTCCGCAGTCAGAAGAGAGACTATCGAAATACTACTCAGGGGAATTCTTGACCCAGTATCAGACGTCATCTGGATCCAAGCCAGATGATTTTCTCATTGAGTCAGTCATTCCCAAGGATCCTTTGGCAATCTTTCTGCAGGATCGATACATATTCAATTCGCAGGCGGTGAGTGAATCGTCCTTTGCAAGCTTCTTTGGCTCCGCCTTCGAAAGGCTGGACCTACCGCTTAGCGATTTCCAGAAGCGCTTTGGCTTTTACGACGTCTTTTTGATTGAACCTAACGACGGGCGGATAGTTTACTCCGTCGAACGCGAGATTGATTTTGGAACGAGTCTTTTCGACGGACCTCACGCAGATACGAATCTCGCGCGCGCGGTTGTATCAGCAATGGCTGCCCGCCCAGGTCAAGTCATCTTCGCAGATTTTGAGCCTTATCTCCCTTCATTCGATGCTCCGGCTGCTTTTGCTGCCGTACCCGTTTATGATGGACCAACCCCCATCGGCGTCCTGGCAGTACAGCTTCCCTTAAGCGGCATAAACTCGATCATGACGTCAAATGAGGCCTGGACTGAAGTAGGGCTTGGGACAAGCGGCGAAACTTATCTCGTCGGCAGTGATAAACTCCTGCGCAATCAGTCAAGATTTCTGATCGAGGATCGAGAACAGTATTTGAAGATGATCGAGGAGGTCGGTCTCCCGCATTCAGTAATAGACCAAATCCAACGAACTAACAGTTCAATCGGCCTGCAAGAGGTCGACACTATTGGTACGCGAGCAGCACTTTCAGGAAATTCCGGAACAGAAATCTTCCCTGACTACAGAAATGTCGAAGTCCTATCTTCTTATCGTCCCCTATCGCTGTCGGGACTCAACTGGGTCATTATGAGCGAGATCGATCGCGAGGAAGCCCTGCGAGATGCGGATACATTGATTGATCGTCTGATCTTGGTCGCATCGATTGTCTTGGCCACCGCCATTTATGCTTCATATCTGTTTTCGATTTCGCTTACACGACCGCTTAGGCTGCTGTCAGCTGACGCAACGCGCCTGGCATACGGCGAACTGAACACACCAGTTACAGTACGGACCAGCGACGAGATTGGAGATTTAGCCCAGAATTTCGAGGCGCTGCGCGACTCGATGGTGCGCTCATTGCAGGAAGTTGAAAACCAAAAGACGACCCTAGAAGAGACCGTAGCTGCACGCACCGCTGAACTGAATGACGCCTCGGCACAACTGGAGCTTGCGCTGTCGAAGATGTCGAACGGTATCTATATGCTTGATGCCGACATGAACTATGTCTTGGCCAATCAACGGTACACCGAAATGTTCGGATTGCCTCTAAGGTTGGTCGAAGCAGGACAGCCTGAGGAAGAGGTGATCCGCTGGCATGCTGAAAATGGAGACTACGGGCTAGGCGACACAGAGAAAATTATCCGCACAAGGCTTAAATCACTTTCTGAAGGCCACTCATCAAACGTTGTTCTAAATACTCAAGCAGGGCGAACGATCGAGATCAGAACAACGCCGATCAGCGGCGGAGGGCTTGTCGGAGTTGCGACCGACATCACGACAATTAAGCGCAACGAGGCCGAACTCATCGAACAAAATGAAAACCTGAAGAAAATACAAGACGAACTCGAGTTCAGCGAACAGAGAGTATCGAAGATCATCGAGGCGAGCCCCATTGGTATCGTGTCGATCAATAAAAACGGCGTGATTGAAACATTTAGCTCGGCTGCTGAGGGGATCTTTGGCTACTACGCATCTGAAGTTATTGGGAAAAATATCAAAATCCTGATGGAAAAAGAAATTGCCTTTGAGCACGATCTGTATCTTGAGCGTCGAATTCATGGCGCCCCATCAAAGATTGTCGGTCAAAGTCGGGTTGTCAACGCGGTCCGGAAAGACGGTACTGTATTCAAGCTGGAGGCGAGGGTCGAAGAAGTACAAGTCCCCGATGATGTCTTCTATATCGGCCTTGTCGAGGACATAACGGAACGGTTGGAACTTGAACGGCAAGCTGAAGATGCTCGTGAACAAGCCGAACGGGCGAATGAAGCGAAGAGTGCTTTCCTTGCAAACATGAGCCACGAACTGCGTACGCCGATGAATGCGATCATCGGCTACTCAGAGATGCTGGCTGAGGATGCGGAAGACGATGGGCTGGAAGACATGCTCGGCGATCTGAACAAGATTACCAACGCTGGTAAGCATCTATTGTCCCTCATCAACGACGTTCTCGACCTCTCCAAGATCGAAGCCGGAAAAATGGATCTGTTCCTTGAAGACTTCGCCGTCAAGGAAATCGCCGAAGACGTTGCCAGTACAGCACTCAGCCTTATCGAAAAGAATGCCAATGAACTGGTTCTGGATGTCGATCAGGATCTGGAAACCATGCACGGCGATGTAACGAAAGTTCGCCAAATCCTCTTCAATCTGATCTCCAACGCAGCGAAGTTCACAAAGGAAGGACAGATAACTCTTTCTGCAAACGCTGCATCTATATCGAACGAGCCTTCCGTTCGCTTCGCGGTGACCGACACGGGCATTGGTATCCCTCAAGACAAGATTGAGCATATCTTCTCGGAATTTTCTCAGGCGGATGAATCTACTACACGTGATTATGGCGGAACCGGCCTTGGGCTCGCCCTCGTTAAGAGGTTCTGCGAAATGATGGGTGGCAGCATCCGCGTTGAAAGTACTATCGGGCAAGGTTCGAGTTTTATCGTCACACTGCCCAAGAAAGCCGAAAAGAAGCACCTAGGTCTTGAAGAGGAGGCGCGCATTTCGAACACATCTCCCGAGCCTTCTTCATCGGACCCGGATACAACGCCTGTTTCACGTCAGCCAATCAAGAATGCTTCTGCTCGAAACACGGTACTTGTCATTGATGATGAGGCCTCGGCCCGGGAGCTTCTGAAGAAGCGCCTAGAAACGGAAGGCTGTTCGGTATTATTGGCCAAGTCCGGGGCCGAAGGTCTGGCACTCGCAGCGGAACACATGCCTGCCCTCATAACGCTGGATGTGATGATGCCAGGGATGGACGGTTGGACGGTCCTCCGCCGACTTAAGGCCGACGATACACTGAAAGATATTCCGGTCGTCATGATTTCGATGGTTGGAAACAAGGCCATGAGCTACTCGCTTGGCGCCGTTGAATCCCTGCAGAAACCGGTTGATCGAGGCAAGCTGTCCGGCCTTGTTGAAAAGTATGCGTCGAGCGGACAAAAGACGGCGCTTGTCGTTGAAGACGATCCGGCTGCTCGCGAAACCATGGTGCGCACCCTTCAAGGCGACGGCTGGGAAGTCGACGAAGCTGAGAACGGCAAAATAGCGCTTGAGAAAACGGAACTGCAAAAATTCTCACTGGTCCTTCTTGATCTCATGATGCCGGTCATGGACGGTTTCGAGTTTCTCGAACGGCTCAGATCAAGCGACTACCCATCAGCCAATTGCCCAATAATTATTGTTACGGCGATGGAGCTGAACACTGAAGACCGTAAACGCCTACAGACAAGTGTCAGCGATGTTGTCCAAAAGTCAGGCGGAGATGTGGAAGGCGCTTTGGAAGAAATACTGTCGCTAATTCACCGATAGAGCGTGAGGAGATTTTGATTTGAAAGAAATGGCTGGCAAACAAGCTCCGGGGATTGAAGAGGCATTAGAGTCACTTAAAGGTGAATTAACGGACTGGGAGCTTTTCCTCTCAAGTAATCCCGATAATTCTGCCGTCTTCGCCGGGGCCGACCTTTCCGAGGCGGACCTAGCGGAACGGAACCTGTCAGGACTTGACCTCACCGGCACAGACCTTTTCGAAGCCAGGCTGTCATCTGCAAACTTAAAGCACGCAAAGATGGATCGCGCGGAACTGTCAGGTGCGGATCTTTCGAATGCCGGACTTTACAAGGCGTCGCTGAGCGCTGCCACACTGACGGCCGCAAACCTCCAGAACGCCGACCTAACGGAGGCTGATCTCTCTGGCGCAGATCTGCGTGGAGCAAATCTTGCCGGGGCGGATCTCACTGGCGCGGACCTCCGTGATGCAAACCTAACAAACGCCGACCTTCGTGATACCTGCCTGGAAAACGCAAATATCTCGCGCGCATCGTTCTGCACAGCTCGGGTTGAAGGGGCCAATGTGACCAGCGTCGTCTACGGCAACTTAAAAGATATGAGCGGGCGTTACCTTGGAATTCGCGGCATAGACTCTGTTTACGGCAACGCGCTCTTTGCGCGAGACGCCAGAGATCAAGATTACATAGACACCCTGGAGGCTTCTATTTCAAATATGCCAAGCGGGTTTACTAAGTCCGTTGAGCTCGTGTTGTTCAAGGCGTGGGGGCTTTTTGATCACGGCCGTAGTCTTTTAAAAGTTGGAATTTATGCACTTTTTCTCGCAACGCTTTATGGGATTATTTATTCATTTGATATGTGGTTAGGCTGGGGGATGATGGATTATTCAAACTCTGCGCAGAGTTGGTTTACTCCTTTTTACTACTCTATGGTCACATACACGACGCTAGGCTATGGCGACGTAACAGCTGAGAACGTTTATGGTGAGATCCTCGTAATTAGCGAGGTGGTTTTAGGATATTTTACTCTAGGACTGCTTCTCTCGATTATTGCAAACACAATTGCTCGGCGGAGCTAACAGTGTGCTACCAGCAATCTGGAGCAAAAAGTTGAATCGCAAACATTTTGGCAAATTTGCTGCAGTCTTTGTAGGTTTGTCTTCTCCTGTCGCAGCCTAGGGTTTGGAATTCGGTAACGCACCCATCCAGTTCGCCCAGCCAGCGCGACTGAACGACTACCGGCTGGCGCCGGTAGGATCAGCGATATGGTTTTCCAGGTACTGAAGTACGATGTCTTCGGTGATGGCCCCGTTGGTGGTTGAAAAGTAGCCCCTGCCCCAAAAACGACAGCCCCAATAGCGCTTGCGGATCGTCGGAAATTCGCGCTGCACCTTGTAAGACGAACGGCCCTTCATCTTGCGCACCAGATCCGAGATCGCAAGCTTCGGCGGCACCGAAACGAACATGTGGACGTGGTCGCTCTCCCGTCAAGATCTTGTAGCGGTACTTCGTCGACCAGACGAGGTGATAGCGGTGGTAAAATACGCAGTGCTTGCCGGTGTCATATTGCATGATCATACCCTCTGAAAAATGAGCCTCCGACCCGGCTGCGGCTCATTTTTCAGAGGGTATGATCATAGGACGATTCTTTCGCGCTAAAGCGGGTCCGACTGGAAGTCGGAGGGTTTAGACCAAGGAGTGGATACTAAATTGATTTATTTCAGACCGTTATGTTTCTCCTGGCTTGCGAAATCTGGAGAATGGCAAGTATCCTCCGAGATCGCCCCGCAAAGGGGGCGAAGTTCCGGATCGTGGAGGAGAGTTGCCGAGGCCACAGGCAAGGCTCGGCGGTACGGGACTTGCGATTGCGAGTGCGCGACATCTGCCGCCAGGTCTGCCGCGAGAACGAGGTCGACATCTTGCGCGGGGTGCTGTCGATGCAAGAGTTGCTGACACAATGGCGCTAGGCGCATCATCTCGGTCCGCTGGACGAGTCTATGGCGCGATATAATGCCAGTCGACATTGCGGTCTTCCTTCAACTCGCCGGAGTCGGCGGCATGGAACTGAAAACCAAGATGCAGCCGGTTTTTTCTATTTGAAAATCTTGTTCCTAATGAGGAATAGCAGCTATTGCATTAACCCACTGCCTTATCAGTTTGTCAGGAATTTCAACTTCAGAGGACACACCAAACTGCCCTGATGCTCGCGTGACATAATCGAAGTAGACCTCGCCATCAGCGTCCGCACTCCAACGCTTTGGGCAATTCACATCAATTATTAGTTTCTCCAACCTTGCAACCTTCGCTTCATTCAAAAAAAAGCGTTTGCGCATTTCTTCAAATCTAGATGATTGATCCGGGTCTGACCTATCATACACAAGAAACATTATGTCACAAAATTCAGTCAGCTCCATCTCCGGAATGCGCTCTTTTAATTCAGTTGTCCCCGGCTGCTTTTCCAGAATAGCGTGTATCTTTGTCTTAATTTCAGCCTCCTCGACACCAATCTCTTCAGGTGTTTCGAAAGGCTCAAGTTCGAGAATCAAGCCCTCCTCGACAGCAGAGATACAAGCTAATTCACGAACTTTACATTCGACTGAACTGACCAAAACTATGTTTTTTGACCCGACGATCGAACACAATTTTCTGAACTGCTCTAGAAATATGGCTTCAATCATGGGTTCAAGCTGCTTCGGAGGATCTGGTTGAGACAAAACGCCAATTCTGATGACATTTCTCATATGCTTGTGTTCCTCCTCGGGCGCCAGATCTGAATGCCCCATGCCCAATTATTGCGTGTTGCTAGATTGTGGTCCTGCGACGCGACTATGTTGTTTGATATTACATGTGTCTGACGTCAGCGCCAATGGGACAGTTTAGGTTGATTTGATAAGAGAGGGTTTCTGGCACATCGTAACCACTATGGAGTGGAGATGAGACAGAAACCCGGAACCCGCAAGAGCCATGGCGAGAATGTCGTCAAGGACATCCGCCGCGCTACGCGCAAGCAGTATTCAGCGGAAGAGAAAATCAGGATCGTGCTGGACGGCCTGAAGGGCGAGGACAGTATTGCGGAGCTGTGCCGCCGCGAAGGCATTGCCCAGAGCCTATATTACAGCTGGTCCAAGGAATTCCTCGAAGCTGGAAAGAAGCGTCTTGCAGGCGACACGGCCCGCGCTGCGACATCGACCGAGGTCAAAGATCTGCGCCGTGAGGCACGCGATCTGAAGGAAGTGGTTGCCGAACAGGCCCTTGAACTGCGGTTGCTCAAAAAAAGTATGATCGCGGATGGCGGAGACGAAGTCCGCCTATCTATATTCCAACCTATGCTTGCTTGTTCCGCTAAGGTATTAAAAATATATGGTATTACTCCTTACATTGTCCGATAAGTTCCACCATATTCCCAATTAATCCCCCACTATCTGGGGGATAAGATGGGGGATATTGATATGTCAACGGGTGGGCTTCGCAAACCTGAAAAGGCTTTAACCGCGCAATTTGTGAAAACCGTCAAAGAGCCTGGTAAGTATTTTGACGGTCACGGTCTGTTTTTGCGTGTGCAATCGAACGGGGCGCGGCAATGGGTGCAGAGAATAGTCATTCGCGGCAAGCGCTGCGAACTAGGTCTGGGAAACCCATCGCTGGTTTCTTTGTCTGAGGCGCGTGAAACAGCGCTAGCCAACCGTAAATTGGCGCGAGCGGGAGGCGACCCCTTAAGCGCAAAGAAAGAAGCAAAGGCCGCGCTGACCTTTGAACAGGCTGCGCGAAAGGTGCACGAACTGCACAAACCAACGTGGCGCAATGTCAAACATGCCGCTCAATTTATCTCTACTTTGGAGACCTATGCCTTCCCACGAATTGGCAAACTCAAGGTCGGGGATGTGACAACTGCTGATGTGTTGGCAGTGCTGCAACCAATCTGGCTGAAAAAACCAGAAACAGCGCGGCGAGTTCGACAGCGTATCGGCACTATCATGAAATGGGCGGTTGCTAACGGCTGGCGACTAGATAATCCAGCCGATGCAATTGCCCAAGCTTTGCCAAAGCAAGACAAAACTCAACAACACCGGAAAGCCTTGCCATATGGCGAAGTCACGGAATTTCTTGAGACGCTACGTACTTCCAAAGCTGGTCTCATGACTAAACTCGCTCTTGAATTGGTCATACTGACAGCTTCACGCTCAGGGGAGGTACGTTTGGCAGATTGGTCAGAGATGAACCTAGAAAATGCAATATGGACCCGTCCTGCTTACCGTATGAAGGCTAACAAGGAGCACCGTGTTCCATTGTCCAATCGCTCGATTGAAATTCTAACACAAGCGAGAGAAGCTGGTTCTGGCAAAGGCCTGGTTTTTCCCGGCACCGTTAAAGGAAAGCCATTGTCTGACATGACGCTTTCAAAGCTGGTTAAGGAACTAGGATATGATGTGCACGTGCATGGATTTCGCACTTCTTTCAAGACATGGGCGCAAGAGAAGACAAATACTCCGCGTGACGTGTCAGAGGCCGCACTAGCGCATACGGTGAAAGACAAGGCTGAGGCGGCTTATGCTCGGTCCGACTTTTTTGAAAAGCGGCGTAGATTGATGGAGAACTGGACCTGTTTTTTAGCTACTAAATCGGAAAACATTGTGAGGATAGGCTAGTGTACTGTCCAACAGATTTTGTCACCGTATTTGATGTTTTGAAGCGATACAGCCAAGACGAAGTACGTGAACTCAAAGTTAAATATGAGAAGTATGGACATGCCGAGTCAGAATTTGGACCCCACCCCCTACTATGCGTCCAGGATGCGATTGAAGAATGTGCTCTCAAGTCGATGGTGACTGATGGCGCAATTCATATATCTTCCCCTCGCGGAGACGTCATGAAAATTTCAGCCGCCATTCTGGAAACGGCATTTCAGCCAATAATCATTCCTGAAGGCTCTGAAACTTCAATTCAAACTAGTTTCTTTTTGCACCTAGTTGATAAGTGGGGATGGCCTATCGAATACGATTTTGCGGAAAGGGGAATTATTGATTTGTATTCAGGAAAAGGCAAGATTGAACGAGTTCTGCCGCTGTATTATGACCGTGCATCATTCACTATCACAGCAAAAATAGCTGAATATTTAGAAAACCTTTTTTCACGCGCATTTCCTGACGACGATTTCTGTTCTCATTTCGATGGCTATCTTTTCGGCGAAAGAAACTTTCTTCAGGAGATCGCTGAGAAATTCGAAGGCTGGTCGATATGTGCACCTAACAATAGTATCCCAAAGGAATTGAATTTGGATCCAGTTTTTGTCGACGAGTTAATGGAAAAAGACAGTGCTGAAAAACAAGCTGCTTCGCAATTTCGAGACGTGACGAAAGAAATTTTGGAAGCGTTTGAATCTGGAGAGGCAACCACCAAATCCGAACAGTTTCAACTTCTAAGCAAGGGTATATCTTGGAGAAAATTTGAGTATTACCGCCGACAAGCTTCCGAAATAAATCCAGCAATTTCCATGCCAGGGCGAAGAAAAAATAGTTAATCGGTACATCGTATCGAAACGCATTTTCTATCGTGCAGACTATTTAAGGGAAGTTAATTCACCAAAATACCACCATGTCCCACCGTAAACCTAAAGGAACCGACATGGTCGAACACCACCTCAGACGTCCTGCAGTTGAAGCTGCGACTGGACTCAGCCGCTCTACAATCTATGACATGATGAACAAAGGCGAATTTCCCCGACCTATCCGCATCGGACGCCGTGCGGTCGCGTGGTCCGAAACGTCTATCAACGATTGGCTCTCCAATCGTGAAACTGCAACCAAATAAAACAACACCCGCAACCATGAAACAGAGGGCGCGGGCGTTGGGTAGTTTTGCATCTTATCCGTAGCGCGTTTGCCCTCGTAAATCAACGAGTGTGAAAATGAAAATACAAGTTACCTTTGACTCTGGGCAAGGCCCGCAAACCATTGAACTAAGAAACCGCCAAGGCTGGACACTCTACCATTTGGCTAAGGCTGGATGGCACGGAATCACCACAATCGAACGTCCTGCCCTACGCCTGTCCGCTTATGTCCATCGTCTGCGTGAACGTGGTTTCGCCATTGAGACCGAAATGGAAGCGCATGGGGGCAGCTACAAGGGTCTTCACGCTCGCTACAGGCTGCTGACAGACGTTTCGGTGCAGTTGCAGGGCGACGTTGAGGGGCAGGCATGAAGCACACCTTCTCAGAGCCCCGCCCAGCGCCTCTAGACCTGCAAGTAAAGCGGTTGAGCCGTAAATACGGTGTCACGCAGTCACAGGCCCGCGCAATCGCGCTTCTGAACTACGGGGAGCCGCGCCTTGGGTAAGAGTGACAAGCAAGGCAAAGGAAAAGAGCAATACGTCAATATGCCATATCCTATGCTGCGGTCAAAAGCATGGCGGTCCCTATCCGGGGCCGCTGTCAAAATATGGTTTGAGCTCCATTCAAGGTTTCACGGCGGGAACAATGGCACATTGCATCTGTCGATGAATGAAGCCGCCGAAATCCTGGGTTTGGGCAAGGCAACTGTCAAACGAGGTTTCGATGAACTGCAAGCCAAGGGCTTCATTGTGCTGGAAAAGGAAGGTGCATGGTATCATCGCCGCGCCCATGAATGGCGACTAACGACAAAGCCTGTTGTGACGCGTTACAAACGGTCCCCTGCAACAAATGACTGGCGCAAATGGCAACCACCCGAAAAATCAAAACGCGGTTCTAATGCGGACCCGTCAAGCGTATCGGTGGTTCCATTCCAGAACCCTAGGCACGGGCATGGTTCCGAAACAGAACCCGTCAGGACCAAAAGTGCCCATTCCTTGGGTTCTAAATCGGAACACTAATACTAACCACTCCCCTCTATGTTGAAGGACCATGCAATGAGCAAAGATAAAAACAAGGAAATTGTTACCGACTCAGAGATTGCTGCTCTGAAAGATAAAGTTCTGGCGAGGCGCGAGAAAGCTCCAAACATCAAAGCGGAAATGGTAGATGGCATAGCAAAATTGTCGATTGGAGATAAAGACGATGAGGATGACACCTTGCGGCTGATGGGCGCCATGGGAGTTTTGGATTTGGATTTTCTAAACCCGTTTCTCGGGCAAATCGGAAACTCGGTATCAAAGAAAGATGAGTTTTGTGAAAGCTCGATGAAATTCGCAATTGGCTTTATCAAAAGCATTGAGCCGGTAAGCGAAATAGAAGCCATGCTGGCGGCTCAAATGGCTGCTGTACATGTTTGCGCAATGGACACATCTCGACGGCTTCTTTGGGCAAGCAACTTGCCCCAAAGGGACAGCGCAGAACGAGCATTGAACAAGCTCACCCGAACTTTCACAACTCAGATGGACGCGCTCAAGAAGCACCGTGCTAAGGCCCAGCAAACTGTCAGGGTGGAGCGTGTGACGGTGAATGAAGGCGGTCAGGCCATTGTCGGCTCTGTGGCGCATGGGGGGCGGGCTGAACATGAAAAATGACACTAACCCCATGCAAAGCGCACACAACGCTCCTAGATGCACTGCACGCTCCAAGCGGACTGGTCTTCTATGCAAATCCCCAGCTGTCCGTGGGTGGAACGTTTGTCGCATGCACGGCGCGGGTGGTGGGGCTCCGCGTGGTCTAGCGCATCCGAATTACAAGCATGGTGGGAGGTCGGGGGAGGTTGTTACGATACGTCGGCTTTCGACATTATTGGCGAAGTTCTCGCACGCCTAAAGCGTATCCTGACTAGAGGCATGCTGGAAGAAATCGTGAGTTGTTAGAGGTGAGACGGCTACCTACCTTAACTTCGTTACAATCTCTTCCTGTTTCCCGGCACTGAATCACTGTTCCAGGCGAAGTTGTCTCGGCCTGCATGTTCAAGAATCCATTCCTGCATGTCGATGTACTGCCGCCCATATTCAGACACATGGCCGAAAAGGCGACACGATAACAAAAGAACAAATTCGCGAATTGGTGTCCGCAACGCAAACAGCACGGGAGGCGCTTAGTAAAGTTCCCACCCCAACGAACTCACTTCGGCAGTCTCGCGCCAATTTACTGAATGCTTATGGATCAAGTCTGAGGGCGGCCAACAAATTCACCGAGGGAGCTGATGGCACCTTATCGGTCACCATTGCTATTAGTGCCACAGATAATTCTGCATATATATTTTGGCTTGATGCCGATGATTTCAAAAACTCAACTTGGCGGTTCTACTGGGCGTCTTTGTGACACTACTTAAAATTTTACAGGCAACCAGTTTTTCTTTGTGTAGTAATTTCTTAAAATGAGTTTCCTAGGTCAGCTACTAACGCGGTCGTTCGCTGCACTCGCAAACCTGACGGGCTCATACTTCAGAAGTAGACTTTCAACGGGTTGCTATGCCGCATTTTCCTTCTGCGCTGCGGCGGTCCAGTTAGAGATCTCACCTGATCCCGGCAAAGTTAACCACTTAAGTGGAGATGGCCATACCTTGCGCCGTTCGCCGCGCTTAAAGCCTACGCATTGATTAAGATCAATTATCGGTCCAGCTAACCTCTGTATGATTATCAAGTGCCCCTTACTACTTTGTCAATTCTGGAGGAAAGCAATGATCCATCACGCAAAATCTATTCTTTCGGCAATGGCACTCATCATTGCCATTCCAAGCGCGTCAGTTGCTCAAGAAATCGGCAAGGACTCGTTTATAGCCAACTGTGCAGTTTGCCATGGTGTGAATGGAAAGGGAAATGGTCCAATTGTTGATTTATTGAAGAGTGCGCCCTCTGATTTGACTAGGATTTCTGAGCGTAACGGAGGACAGTTTCCGATTAAACGCGTCTATGAAGTTATCGCTGACGCTGATCAGAGCCGTGGTCACGGAACCAGCGAGATGCCAATCTGGGGAAACCGATTTAACGCTGATACTATTGCTCAAGAAGGGGAGTATGGGACTGGCGGTAGCGGAGTACCTACAGCACAATCTAGGGTTCTTGAGTTGGTCTTCTTTCTCGCGACAATCCAAGAGCCGACGTAATCGAGCTGTCCGTCATCAGGGATAATGGTCTTAAGAGCTGCTTGAGCTAATAGAGTATCTGGCCTATCTGGTTGGATTGATTATGCAGCAGTCTTGCGGTGTTGCAAGCGCGGGGCTTCGATGGTCTATCGTTTAATCCTTTCTCGTTGTTTCAGAATGGCTTGGCCCTTTCCGCGTCTCAGCAGTCGACATTCTCACCACCTCAGAAATTCTGCATCTCACCCGCTCGTGTACTGGCGTGCTGGGTGCTGCTATGGTGCTATGTCGGTACGTGACCGGCGTGCTGCGTCGGTATTTTTCTGAACGGCATGCACAGCGCCGCGTTAGCGGCTGTCAGGCGTCATTTATATTTAAGGGAGTCCGACATCGCCGAATGGCGGCTTTCGGACAGATCACTAGATAGCGCGTCTGCACTATCGCAAGCACACAAGAATGTGCCTGCGCAGTCCAAAATGTGGCTACTTGCCTTCGGCCTGCCGTCCATAATCCTCAGCATCAAACCACCCGCGAGAAGCCTTTACCTTGAGGTCGTCACCAACTTCCCATTCTTCCCATCCCCGAATGTTCAGCGGATTTCCACTGGCTGCATCGTGCCCTGTGAATGTCCAAACGAAAATCACATGAGTTCCAGCACAACGCACATCATCACAGGTGAGCGTCAAATCTGGGACATCCGCATAAAAGCCTGCAGCCATATCCTGAACGCGCGACCGACCACTCCATGGATCGCCATTGTTTATAATGATTTCGCCGTCTTCTGCGTAGAAAGAGGCCACCGCCTCTGCGGACTTAGAGTTCCAAGCTGCAGTATAGTCTGCCGCCATCTTGGCCACTGCTTGCGCATCAATCATTGCCTCACCTTTCCCAATTAATATACCCGCATCATGACATGTAGCCTTCATTCGTCCAGTGCAATTTGCCGCGTTTTATTAGTATTTCCCCCGATAGCCGCCATTCGATACATAAGAGAAAGCAGGTCTTCTGCAGACCGGTCGTCCGAGGCATTCTGTCAGAAATCAGCGGCGCTGAGTGCCTCCTGTGGTGCGTGTTTGCAGTTTTTTTGCTGATACGGCATACCCAACACCGCGTGTGTTGGTGTGGGCCGCGTTAGCGGCTGTGAGGAATGTACTCAAACATCGTTAGAGTGTGTCGGTGAGGCCGTGTGTATTGGGCTTGGACGTATGACTGTTATGCGGGACTTTGCTGCCATTCATAGCAGTTGGATATCTCGATTAGGTTCGGGTCAGGGTCACGTAAATAAATTGAGCGTATTTTATCCTCAGCACCTATTTGATCGACAGGTCCTTCCATGATCGTTATCGCCATTGTATCGGCGCCATCGGTACGACCAGGCTTTATGAAAGCTCCAACATAATGATAAGGTAGACGACCCAATGACCGAACGTTACGAACGCCACCGCCAAGCTTGGACACATGAGGAAATTCAAAAGCTGCATATGCTGGTGTCAAAGGGGATGAGTTTAAAGGCTATTGCCAAAGCTCTCACGCGTTCTGAGGAATCGACTAAGAATAGAGCAAAACAAGACAAGCTGAAAATTCAAAAAATGCGCTAATTCCTGACGCTCGGCTCATCACAAGAGCTTCTTTCGTGCCAGCGTCCGGCTGATTGATATTGTTCGCCGACCTCAGTGCTTCTTTTCGAACGTATTTGCACGATGTACTTTGACGATTGCCACACTTGACTAGGTATGGCGCAAAGGCGAGCTAGGATTTGCATGGAGTCAAACTACCAAGAATGCGATTGAGCGCGCGCTAGTAGGGGGAGGTGCAACCTCTCAAGTCATCAGAACGGGACCGGCGCGGGTAGTCACTTTTTTTTGCGTGTGCAGTTGAAAGGCAAAATCAAGACACTTTTCCGAAGCGTTAACGCGCGAGGCATGGGGCCTTACCATGAATTTTCAAATTGGCACGAAGTTTGGTTGTATTCTAGCGTGGCACATTTGTTCAATATATAAAGCTTCTTATTAGCCATGCAAATATCCGCCATCAAATACGGTTGAGGATTAGCAGTAGACGGTTTCAGCCCCATCATTGACCCGACAAGCCCCATCAACAACCTGAAGGACGGCTTCTATGAAATCAGGATCTCTTGAGAGGAGGCGGTAATTCATCCCCGCAACTGACGCTTGTGCGGGTTGGACACCTAAACCCAACACCTGAACAACATCGTTAACTAGATAACCTGCCATAAAAGCAATCGCAGCGGTTGCATAAATTCGTTTCATAACTTGCCTTTCATATCCAATGATCTTGTCAGTATATTTGGTAAAACACTTCAATGCTGCATCTGTCTTTTTTCCTTTCACGAGCGTGAACGTTTCGTTGCTTCTTGACACATGCCAATAAGAGCGATTGTTGCCGCAAGGATAGTGTTCTTAAGCATATTCTGTCCTTATTGAAATTATCGCTGCCAAAACCAGCGTCGTGGCGCAGGCCTTTGATCCGTCAAGAGGTTTTGGGTCGCGCAGTGACACAGCTGTGGTTCATCGTCTAACCGCACTCAACATGCCCTTGCTCGAACTGGTAGTATTCATCTCTTTCGTTCTATGTTGCTTCCGCAAACCCTTTCCGCTCATTACCCACGAATTACAGAATTAAGTGGGGGACAATACGGGGGATAGATAGTCATCGAGTCACTATTTATTAAATAATATCAATAACATATAATATTTTAGTGGCGGAGACGAAGGGATTCGAACCCTCGAGACCCTTCCGGGCCTACTCCCTTAGCAGGGGAGCGCCTTCGACCACTCGGCCACATCTCCGCCGATGCGTATATTTGCACGAAGCCGTGGTTGCAACATGGTTTTGATGATCTGACGCGCTTATCCTGAGAAAATCTTAAACAGCTTCCTCAGACCTACTTGTTTTGATGGATGCATTGATTGGCACTCGTCGGCGCGGAACGTGCGACGTTGGTGGCAAACATTTCTGCAAGCAGACTAAGCGCCATCAAACGAACGAAAAAACGCAAAAACCCCTGCTCCTTGGCGTCAAAGTCATTCTTAGGAATTAGGCGTTGAACAGGAAATGCAGCACATCGCCGTCTTTAACTTCGTAGCCTTTACCTTCAACACGCATTTTTCCGGCGTCCTTGGCACCCTGCTCGCCTTTTAATGCCACAAAATCGTCAAAGGCGATGGTTTCCGAACGGATAAATCCGCGTTCAAAATCCCCGTGGATGACACCAGCAGCTTGTGGTGCCAGGGTGCCGCGCCTGATGGTCCAGGCGCGCGCCTCTTTCGGACCGACCGTGAAATAGGTTTGCAGCTCGAGTAGCTCGTAGCCAGCCCGGATTAACCGGTCCAGACCAGCTTCGTGTAGTCCCATTTCTTCAAGAAACATGGTGGCTTCTTCTGGGTCCAACTGGCTTATTTCTTCTTCAATCTGGGCCGAAATAACCACATGAGCAGCACCCTGCTCTGCCGCCATTTTCGCAACTTTTTCAGAGTGCTCATTCCCCGTTGCGGCAGAGTCTTCGTCAACGTTGCAGACAAAAAGTATCGGCTTCGTCGTCAGAAGCTGTAGCGTGTTCCATGCTTTAAGGTCGTCCTTATCCACCTCTACGGTGCGGGCCGGATTGCCGTCTTCCAGCACAGCCAAAGCCTGACGCAGCAGGCGCTCTTGCTGGACCGCGTCCTTATCGCCACCTTTTACCTTACGAACAATGTTTTGCAGGCGGCGTTCGATTGATTCCATATCCGCAAGCATAAGCTCGGTCTCGATGGTTTCCGCGTCTTCAACCGGATCGACCCGGCCTTCAACGTGGGTGACATCGCCGTCTTCAAAACACCGCAGCACATGTGCAATGGCGTCAACTTCCCGAATGTTTGCAAGAAACTGGTTTCCAAGCCCTTCGCCTTTTGAGGCACCTTTCACGAGCCCCGCGATATCGACAAATGTCATTCGGGTCGGGATGATTTGCTTTGACCCGGCGATACCAGCGAGTGTTTCAAGCCGTGAGTCGGGTACGCCAACCTCGCCGACGTTCGGCTCGATTGTGCAGAACGGGAAGTTCGCCGCCTGTGCGGCGGCGGTTTTTGTCAACGCATTGAACAATGTCGACTTACCTACATTAGGCAGGCCAACGATCCCCATTTTGAAACCCATATCGTTCACGTCCTTGCTTGCATTCATCCAAACTCGGACGCATCTACGAAATAAGCGCTACCGGGGTCAACGCAAATAGATCAATTGTTGATAACACGCGTCTGCCCGGCAACGTTAACAGACTGCCCTTTGCCCGGGTTGGGATCGACGATAAGCCGCGACGGCACACCCATATCTACACCCTGATGCACCGTAAATGGCTCTGTAACCTGCGCGCTGTCACGCATGTAACCGGCCAGTGCCGCGGCAGCGGCACCCGTTGCCGGGTCTTCGTAGACTCCATGACCCGCAAAGGGGTTCCGGCTGTGGATGGTATTAGCATTTTCGCGCCAGACCAGATTGATTGTGACAAGGCTATGCGCCTGCATCAGCGCAGCACCCTTGTCGAAATCATATTTCATGCCCTTAAGCGCCTCGTGTGTCGCCAAAGGTATCAGCAAATGCTCCGCACCGCCGTTGATGCGCGCCATATCCAGAGATGGATCAATATCCGCTTCCGTCCAACCAAATAGTGCGAGCGCGTCAGCACGCAGGTCCGGCTCAACATCTCTGTAAGACGTGTTGGGAGAAACGAGCCGTGCACTCCAGGCACCATCTTCCTCAAAGGCTTCGACGGTTATCTCAGTGTCATTCAATGTTAAAGCATACTTACCAGCGCCATTGGTTTTCCCAAGCTCCGCGCCCAGCGCGATTGTTGCATGACCGCAAAACGGCACTTCGGCTTCTGGCGCAAAGTACCGCACCCGGAACCCACCTTTTTGCGGGGCTGCAAAAACGGTTTCCGAATAACCGACTTCTGCAGCCACCTCCTGCATTTGATCTGCCGTGGGTAACTCATTTGTCAGGACTACACCTGCCGGGTTTCCACCTTTTCCATCTGATGAAAAGGCTGCACGTCGTTCTACTTTCACTTTGAATTCCTTTTTCTGCTTTGCACAGAAGTAGAAACACCGCGTTTCATGTTCAAATTGCAATTTTTGATAAGAAGTATTGCGATTGCTTAGATTAGCCAAAGATTTTTGTCGGAATACCATTGAAATTCACTAAAAGCTCGCGCAAACCCTGTTGAAAGATATTGAGGGACTCCCATGACACGGATTGATCAGAAATTCTCTGAATTACGTAAAGCAGGCAAAAAAGCTTTTGTGACGTATGTCATGGCAGGTGACCCGAACTACGAAACGTCGCTTGAGATTGTCAAAGGCCTGCCTGCTGCCGGCGTTGATGTTATTGAACTGGGCATTCCTTTCACTGACCCTATGGCAGATGGACCCACGATCCAGTTTGCAGGGCAGCGCGCCCTTGCTGCGGGCATGACACTTGAACGCACGCTTCAGCTTGCGCGCGACTTTCGCAAAACCGACAATGAAACGCCAATTGTTCTTATGGGGTACTACAACCCGATCTATAATCGTGGCGTTGACAAGTTTCTGGTCGATGCGAAAGCTGCTGGTATCGACGGCATGATTGTCGTCGATCTGCCCCCAGAGGAAGATGGAGAGCTTTGCATTCCGGCGCAGGCCGCAGGAATGAATTTCATTCGCCTCGCGACACCTACAACCGATGACAAACGCCTACCGAAAGTGCTGCAAAACACGTCTGGTTTCGTCTACTACGTTTCTATAACCGGCATCACAGGCGCGGCCGAGGCAGAGGCAGCGAATGTTGGCCCCGAGGTTGCACGCATCAAAGCGAAAACAGATTTGCCTGTAATCGTTGGTTTTGGCATCAACACTCCTGAAAAATCCGAAGCTATTGCACGCATTGCCGACGGTGCTGTTGTTGGCTCTGCGATCGTGAAGCGAATTGGCGATGGCGACTCTCCAGCTGACGTTCTGGCATTTATTAAATCGCTCGCTGATGGGGCGCACCGCGCCTAAGCTTCAGTCTTTAGCATCTCGGTCTTCGTCTAAAAGTTCTCGTAGCTCCTGAAGCAATGGCAGCACCTCTGCCAACCGTTCCGCAGGTATTTTCCGAGAAACTCTTTCGAAAACTGGAATTGCAGTGGCTATTGCCACCTTACGAAACGAGCGCCCTTCCTCTGTCAGCCAGACTTGTTTTGACCGCTTGTCCTTTGGATTTGGGCGCATCTCTGCCAATCCGTGTTTGACCAGCCCAGCCAATGTATGTGTCATCGTGGTCTTTGGAACCTGAAAGGCGCGAGCCAGAGCGAGTGGCGTACCACCATCTCCAACCCTCACCAAATGGTTGATCACTGTGAAATGCGACATCAGTAAACCTGCTGGCAAACGCGCCTCTAGCCCTGCAGAAACAAGTTGGTCAAGTATACCGATTTCCGTGAAAAACGAAAAGTAAGTCGCTGTCTGTTCTTTATCCATTCAACATCCGTGTTTCGAGCGGCCAGCGCGGGGATTGCGCCACATCAGGACCGTATCCCAGGCGCCCAAGCATTTGAACTGTTTCTCCCGGCTCGGTAAGTATCTCGTGGATATGCGTGTAATGCTCGGCCATTTCTGGGTATTCCTGCAAGGCTTGGCTGACAGGATGCAGGGAAAGCCCTAAACCCGTGGTCGCAAGATTCAACCGAACCCAGCGGCGCCCGGCGTCAATCTGGTCTCTCCGCGTATTTTGACCGGTTTTGATAACGGCATAAGCCGGGGACGCCATTGCAATATCGCGAAACATCTCCTGCGTCGTCGCGAACTGTTTGCTGGACGGGTCACGCTGCCCGTCCCGTGTTACAGCCCCGAAAGCGACCAGGGTTTCCACCAGTGGGCCGCCCAAGGATATGCCGTCAGGATTGGCGTTGATTTCTGCCTTACCAAGACGAAGCAAATCAATGCTTTCGCTGAGGGTCCGGGGTGTTTCGGACTCAACCTTCATGGCCTGCCAAGTCAGTTCGCGAATTTCCACAACACGTTCAAGTTGGGTAATGATCTCACCATATCCTGAAAGCGCGTCCACTATTTCACCAGGAACAGGGGTATCGGCAAACGGTTTTCGACAGGTTCTACGCCCCAGTATTTGCGAGAATAGTAGGTCTTTTTGCGCGCCCTCGCTAAAATCAGCAATCGCAACTGGCCCGTCTTCGCCTTCAGGATAAATCTTTAAGTCCACTGCAAAGCCGCGTTCTGCAGCAGCAATTCGCATCAGCTCCAGAAAGCAACCAAGCCCGATGACAAGTTGACGCTGAAAAGGGTCGGTGTGTTCCAGCTCTCGTGTCGTGTCCCGGTAAAGAACGATTCGATTTTCACCTTTAAGGTCGACCAACCAAGGTTGGCGGTTATGCGGGTTTGGCGCAAGGATCGCATAAGACAATGCGAAATGGCGGATGTCTTCATATCCTCCTGCCCGCTCCCAGGGCATCAGGGCCTTATCTGGCCTTCGTGTTGCGGCGAATCCACCCGCTGCTGAACCTGCGGCCAGAATAATCCCGCCTCCGATAAGGGCTAGTGTTCTACGTCGTGATAGGGTCATCTCAACCTCCATTAGTACGATATCGCACTATTAAGTTCGAAATCGTACTAATTCAACCCCTTTGTTATTTTGATCGCAAAAATTACATAAAACTTGCAGGTTTTTTGCTTGATTGGTAAACGGCGCTTACCAAAATCAGCCACAAAGGCCAGCCGCATGCCCATCATCACAAATATCGAAGACCTGAAACGCATCTATAAGCGTCGCACACCCAAGATGTTTTACGACTATGCAGAATCAGGCAGCTGGACCGAACAAACCTTTCGCGAAAACACCTCTGATTTTGAAAAGATCAGGCTACGCCAGCGGATCGCCGTCGACATGTCCGGACGCACAACAGCTACCCAAATGATTGGGCAGGATGTTTCCATGCCCGTCGCGCTGGCCCCTGTTGGGTTGACTGGCATGCAATGCGCTGACGGCGAAATCAAGGCCGCCCGCGCGGCAGAGAAATTTGGCGTTCCTTTCACACTTTCCACAATGTCGATCTGCTCGATCGAGGATGTGGCGGAAAACACAACCGCACCATTCTGGTTTCAGGTCTATACGCTGCGGGATGACGATTTCATGCGCAATCTGGTTGATCGCGCGAAGGCGGCGAAATGCAGTGCGCTCGTTATTACGGTCGACCTTCAAATATTGGGACAACGCCACAAAGACCTTAAGAACGGCCTTTCCGCGCCACCCAAGCTGACAGTTAAATCAATTGCCAACATGATGACCAAGGCGCATTGGGGGCTTGGGATGCTTGGCACCAAACGCCGTTTCTTTGGAAATGTTGTCGGGCACGCAAAGGGCGTTTCTGATCCGTCTTCGCTTGCATCCTGGACGGCCGAGGCGTTTGACCCAACGCTTGACTGGAAAAAGATCGCGAAGATCAAGAAAATGTGGGGCGGCAAGGTGATCCTTAAGGGTATTCTGGATGCCGACGACGCCCGTATGGCGCTTGAAGTTGGTGCAGATGCAATTATCGTTTCCAACCACGGTGGACGGCAACTAGACGGTGCAATTTCTTCGATCCGCGCCCTGCCCTCGATACTTGAGGCGGTTGGTGACAAGATTGAAGTTCACTTAGACAGTGGAATTCGCTCTGGTCAGGACGTTTTAAAAGCCTGCGCATTGGGGGCGAAGGGTACATATATTGGCCGTGCCTTTGTCTATGGTCTTGGCGCAATGGGCGAAGCCGGTGTGACAAAGGCGCTTGAGGTGATCCACAAAGAGCTTGATACCTCGATGGCGCTCTGCGGTCATCGCGACCTGAAAGACGTCGGACGCGACGTACTGCTGGTTCCAGAGGACTTTGAAGGCCGCTGGGTGTAGCAACACATAGCCGGAAGGCCGTTCCCTGTATGACATACGCGCGTATTTTGCAGAACTTTGTTCCAAAATCCACGCCAAAGCTGACCTGATCGACCAAATTGGCGATTTGGCCTCTTTCCAAGGGCTTCCGAGTCGTCTATACGCGCGGCTTCACGCGGGCATACACCCTTGGAGGATGACCGCATAACCTAGGAGAATAACCATGGCTGGAGAGATCCCAGATCTTAACGCTACGGTACGCACGGGGACAGGCAAGGGGGCCGCTCGCAAATCTCGCCGCGAAGGCAACGTACCTGGCATCGTATACGGCGGCGGCACTGATCCGCTCCCGGTTGAAGTACCGTTTAACGTACTGTTCACAAGGCTAAAACAGGGCCGGTTCCTGTCAACATTGTTCAACCTTAAAGTTGACGGTCACGACGACGTTCGCGTTATCTGCCGTAACGTTCAACGTGATGTTGTTAAAGACCTGCCGACACACCTTGATCTGCTGCGTCTGCACCGGAACACCAAAATCGCACTGTTCATTCATGTTGATTTCATTAACGAAGAGGAAGCTCCTGGCATTAAACGCGGTGGCGTTCTGACCGTTGTGCGCCCGGAAGTAGAGCTTTTGGTGACTGCTGGCGATATTCCTGAGAAGCTGACCGTCGATCTGACTGGCCTTGATGTTGGCGATACAGTGACAATTTCCGACATCGATCTGCCAAAGGGTGCCAAGGTAACCATCGACCGTGATTTTGTGATTGCGAACATCTCTGCTCCATCCAGCCTGCGCTCTGCAGATGACGAGGATGAAGACGAAGGTGAAAGCACTGAAGTCGAAGCGGATGAGGAAAGCACCGAAGAGGCTGCTGAAGAATAAAAGCACCGCTTTTGTTTCGAATATTCGCGCGGGGCCATTGGCCCCGCGTTTGCATTTAATGGTTTCCTCAGCTTTTCGCGGGTAAATAAAATCCAAACACTTTTCGATGCTCGTCACCTTGCCTGGCACTTGCAACAAGTTGAGCATTTGATTCTTCTTCAGGCTTACCCTGCCTCTGGCTTCCCCATGGCAAAGCCGCTAAAACGAGCCCCATGAAACTCTTTGTTGGCCTTGGAAATCCGGGCGCGAAATACGCGCGAAACCGACACAATATCGGTTATATAGCTGTTGAACGTATCGCCGAAGAACACGGGTTCAGCCCCTGGCGCAAAAAATTTCAGGGCCAAGTTTCAGAAGGGCGGCTTGGAAACGTAAAAATCGTTCTGCTGAAACCAGAAACCTTCATGAACCTTTCAGGTCAATCCGTTGGCGAGGCGATCCGGTTTTACAAAATCGCGCCGGAAGATGTTATTGTTTTTCATGACGAACTTGACCTTGCACCCGGCAAGCTGCGTGTAAAGCAGGGTGGTGGACACGCCGGGCATAACGGCCTGCGCTCATTGCATCAGCACATTGGTGACGCGTATGAACGTGTGCGCCTTGGCATTGGGCATCCCGGCCACAAAGACAGGGTTGCTGGCTACGTCCTGCATGATTTTGCCAAAGCAGATGCAGCGTGGCTGGACGATCTTATCAGCGGTTTGGCAGAGGCTGCTCCGATGCTCGCCGCTGGCGACAGCAGCAAGTTTCTGAACGCAGTGGCGCTCAGGCTTTCCCCGCAACGAAAGAACAACAAGCCGGAATCAAAACGATCAGAAGCGCCAGAAAAACCAGAAGTTCAGAAGCAAAAATCTCCGTTTAAACGCTTGTTGGATAAGTTTTCTTGAGCTTTCATGAAACAGCACATTTTCAAGCGGACGCCTGCGATGCGCTTGGATCTCCATTTACCGCGACGCTGTGTCGTATCTTCGCGGATTTACCAACGAACGCCGGCGCGGTTGCCCAAAAATTATCGAGCTGGCCCGGTGATCCTTCTGCGCGAGGTGGCGCTGTCGCACTGCGGCTTGCCGGTGCGCTACACGCACTGGTGCTGCTTGAGCGTCACCCCGCCCTAGTGGCCCAATATCCCCCGCATCATGACCTAACAAACATTGTGTCGCTTCGCGCCGCTGTTCATTCAGCTCTCATTGATGAAGAAGCTTTCATTCTTCAGTGGCTTAAGTCCCCGCCCCAAACCAACGAAGTACGCCGATCCAGCGCTTTGATCCCAGCGTTCCATACATTGGCCAGCAAACTTGACATGCCCTTTGTGCTGTCCGAACTTGGGGCAAGTGCCGGTCTTAATATGATCTGGGATCAGTTCGCGCTTTCAATTGGAGATCATACATGGGGTGATCCGCAAAGCCCGGTTCAGCTTAACCCTGACTGGAGCGGCTCGCTGCCCCCGAAGACTGAAATCAGAATCCAAAACAGAGCGGCCTGTGATCAGGCTCCGCTCTCTCCAGATAACCCAGATGATCGACTTCGACTGTTGGCCTACACTTGGCCAGACCAATCTGAGCGTATGCAAAGAACCAAAGCCGCGCTAGCCATGGCCGCAACTGGTGGCTTTAATGTAGAGCGTGCGGATGCAGCAGACTGGCTCGAAACAAGGTTAAAGACCTCGTGCTCAGGCTCCCTACATATCGTCTACCATTCGATCTTTTGGCAATACTTGCCAAAGGAGACAGCGAACCGGGCATCCAGTCTTTTGAAGACAGCAGGAAATCGCGCAACACGCGCAGCCCCACTTGCTTGGCTGCGGTTGGAGCCCGATGTGCATAACGATGGCGCTGCGATCACCCTGACACTATGGCCGAGCGGCCAGACTGTAACGTTAGGGCGTGCCGATTTTCACGGTCGCTGGGTTAGATGGGCCGGTCTGACGTCGCCGAAATAGCGTTAAGGCAGGCATTTCCAACTCGTGCAATTCGTTTCTTCAAAAGGAGGAGACCATGTCCCGAAAATTCAAAATCGCGCTAAAAGCATTGCTGGTTTTGCTGGTCGTTCTTGCCGCGGCAGCGCTTTGGAAGCGTGACGAAATTGCCCGCCTTATTGCCGTCAACGCCTTATTTTCTGAAGAAAAAATAGTATCAAACTTCAGCAATATGGATGCCGCGTTCTTAACCGTTGATGTGCCGCGCGGCGATGGCCCGGCAAGCCTTCTGCCTAAAGGGACGCCTGCAAGCTTACCACCCGGGATAGAAGATTGGGTCAAAGAACGGCAGGTGACGTCGCTTGTTGTTCTAAAAGATGGAAAAATCGTTTTCGAAGACTACTATCTTGGCACATCTTCTGACGATCTACGTATCTCATGGTCTATTGCCAAAAGTTTTCTTTCAGCGCTGATAGGCTTGTTGGTTGAGGATGGGTCAATCCGTTCCCTTGATGCCCAAGTAACCGACTATGCCCCTTTGCTGATGGGGTCCGCTTACGAAGGTGTAACCATCCGAAATGTCCTGCAAACGTCAAGTGGAGTGAAGTTTGACGAAGATTATCTGGACTACAACTCCGATATTAATCGCATGGGTCGGGTCATTGCATTGGGGCAGGCGCTTGATAGTTTTACCGCGAAACTTGTTGAACGAATTTCCGAACCCGGTGCCGCGTGGAAGTATGTTTCGATCGACACCCATGTAATCGGTATGGTGATCCGTGGTGCAACAGGGCGTTCCATTCCTGACTTGCTATCGGAACGCATTATTATCCCCATGGGGGTTGAGAGGACGCCCTTCTACGTCACCGATGGGGAGGGTGTTGCCTTTGTACTTGGCGGATTAAACATGACCACACGCGACTATGCGCGACTTGGGTTAATGTACGCCCAGAAGGGTAAAATCGACGGGCAGCAAGTTGTGCCCAGCGCTTGGGTCGAAGAGTCAACTGCGGCTACTGCGCCGACTACGGAGGATGAATATGGTTATGGATATCAATGGTGGATACCCAAGGGCGCCACTCCCGGTGAATTTATGGCACGCGGCATTTACGGCCAGTACCTTTACATCAATCAGCGGCGCGGCATTGTAATCGCCACAAGCGCTGCTGACCGAAGTTTCCGGGATACAGGCGTAGACGACCAGAACGTTGCATTGTTTCGTTTAATCGCGGAAAGCCTTTAGCAAAAGCTTGCGCGTTTCTAACCCTGACTTATGCTTACACTAGGAAGAGTGGTGTGATGGAGAAAGATCCTTCGATAAATGTATTGGGCGGCAAGCTAGAGCCGTGTTCCTTTGCACCTGCCACAGGATATTTCCGGGATGGTCACTGCAACACTTGTGCGCAGGATCAGGGTAGCCACACGGTCTGTACAATTGTCACAGCAGAGTTTTTAGCGTTTTCAAAATATCTTGGAAACGACCTGTCCACGCCGCGTCCTGAATTCGGCTTTGCAGGGCTGGAACCCGGGGACCAATGGTGTTTATGTGCCAGCCGGTTTTTGCAGGCGCATGACGAAGGGTGTGCCCCAAATGTGGTTCTCAAGGCGACCCATCGGCGCGCACTTGCAATCGTTCCGCTTGATATTCTGGAGTTTTACGCTGCGTCAAAATGAATTTCCTCATTCCTCAAATCGCGCATTTACAGATTTAACGCGTTACCCCTCGATCATTTAAACTAATCAGATCAAGAATTTAAACCAACACAAGCGTGTTTGTTGAGTAATCCTTGCCGACAGTTGAAAAATAGATGCTGCGAACCCAGCGCTTTCTGGTAACATTTTCGTGATAATTGAGCTGAGTTAGGGAAAATCTATGAAAGTATCCATTGTTCAACAGCCTCCGGTATACCTCAAGTTAGAAAAATCATTGGAAAGAGCGGTTGAACTTGTCGCGCAATCTGCAAAGCAGGGATGCGAGATGGTCGTGTTCCCGGAAACATGGCTTCCCGGATATCCAACGTTTGTCTGGAGACTTTCGCCAGGTGCCGGGATGGGCAAAACAGATGAACTGTTTGCGTTGTCTCTGGCAAATTCGGTTGACCTGAGTAAAAACGGCCTGGCGCTCTTGCAAGAAGCTGCAAAAGAACACGGCGTTGTTATTGTCATCGGCTATCAGGAGGTTGATGGCTCACTCAGTGGCAGCACCCTGTTCAACAGCTGCGCGATTATAGACGCTGACGGCAAACTGGTGAACAACCACAGGAAACTAATGCCAACAAATCCGGAGCGGATGGTTTGGGGTTTTGGTGACGGATCTGGCCTGAATGTTGTAGAGACCGCCGTTGGCCGGGTTGGCGCATTGATCTGCTGGGAAAACTTCATGCCCTTGGCGCGCTTCGCGCTCTACGCTCAGAACATTGATATCTATGTTGCCCCAACGTGGGACAGCGGCGAAACTTGGCTATCCACCATGCAGCATATCGCACGCGAAGGTGGCTGTTGGGTGATCGGTTGCGCAACCGCGCTTGAAGCAAAAGACATCCCAAAGGACATTCCGTACCGAGAAGAGCTTTTCCCGAATAATGATGAATGGGTGAACCCAGGCGATGCCGTAGTTTACAAACCCTTTGGCGGTATCGCCGCCGGACCAATGCATCAGGAAAAAGGGCTGCTTATTGCCGAAATCGACGTTAGCGCAGCACGCGCTTCCCGAAGGAAATTTGATGTCAGTGGCCACTACGCGCGCCCGGACGTCTTTACCCTGAACGTAAACCGTCAAAAACAAACGCCTGTGACGTTCAGTTAGAACCTGTAACTGTATCGTCGTGCAGTAAGCGCCCAGCCCATGATTCGAAAGGCAGGGTTCTAAAACTCAGTCACCATCGTTCATCTCAATCCCAAGCGCTTTGGCGACAGTGAAGATGTCTTTGTCACCCCGGCCACACATGTTCATGATGATGATATGATCCTTGGGCAGTTCAGGCGCAATTTTCATCACATGTGCCAGCGCATGGCTCGGCTCGAGCGCCGGAATGATGCCTTCCTGCTCGCAACAGAACTGGAACGCTTCCAGCGCTTCTTTGTCGGTGATTGAAACGTATTGGGCGCGGCCTATGTCATGCAGCCATGAATGTTCTGGGCCAATGCCGGGGTAATCAAGACCGGCCGAAATTGAGAACCCTTCGAGGATTTGACCATCATCATCCTGTAACAGATAAGTTCGATTGCCATGCAGCACGCCCGGGCGGCCACCTGTAAGCGACGCGCAATGTTCCATCTTGGCGTTCACGCCTTTGCCACCGGCCTCTACCCCGATGATGTTCACATCTGTGTCGTCGAGGAAGGGATAGAACAATCCCATTGCGTTAGACCCGCCACCAATCGCTGCGATAAGCGTGTCGGGCAGTCGACCCTCTTGCTCCTGCAACTGCTCCTTCGCTTCCTTGCCGATGATAGACTGGAAATCGCGGACCATCGCCGGGTATGGGTGCGGCCCTGCAACAGTACCGATGCAATAGAAGGTATCGCGCACGTTGGTAACCCAGTCCCGCAGCGCGTCATTCATCGCGTCCTTGAGCGTACCACGACCAGAGGTAACAGAGATAACCTCTGCGCCAAGCAGCTTCATGCGGAACACATTAGGCGCCTGACGTTCGACATCGTGCGCACCCATATAGACAATGCATTTAAGGCCGAAGCGGGCGCAGACGGTCGCTGTCGCAACCCCATGCTGCCCAGCGCCAGTTTCAGCGATAATACGTGTCTTTCCCATTCGTCGAGCCAGTAGAATCTGACCCAGAACGTTGTTGATCTTATGCGCACCGGTATGGTTCAGTTCGTCCCGCTTGAGATAAATTTTTGCGCCACCCAGCGCCCCTGTCAGACGTGGTGCAAAATAGAGCGGGCTTGGGCGACCAACATAGTGCTTCCAGAGATCATCCATCTCGGCCCAGAAACTATCATCCGTTTTTGCCTTTTCATATTCGGCCTCAAGATCAAGGATCAGCGGCATCAGCGTTTCAGAAACGAAGCGCCCGCCAAATTTGCCAAAGCGGCCATTTTCGTCGGGACCGCTCATGAAACTGTTGAAAAGGTCATTCATGTCTTCTCTCCTCTCGCGGCCTTAATAAAATCCGCGATCAATCTCTCGTCCTTTACCCCCGGCGCCGTTTCCACGCCCGAAGCTACATCTACCTGTTTCGCGCCCGTCATGCTGATTGCCTCGGCAACATTCAATGGGGTCAAACCCCCGGCAAGCATCCATGGCACAGACCAGCGCTGCCCGGCGATCAGCCGCCAGTCAAACGAAAGTCCGTTGCCACCCGGAAGTTCCGCCTCTTTGGGAGGTTTCGCGTCTATCAGCAATTGATCGGCGATTTTGCTAAATTCAGAAATAGCCGCAAGATCACCCTCATCTGCGACCCCAATAACCTTCATGACAGGCAAACCATAACGGGCACGAATCTCGGCAACACGTTCTACACTTTCAGAACCGTGCAACTGCAACATATCAAGTGGAACACGTCCAACGATGTCATCCAGAAACGCGTTGTCAGCATTTACGGTCAGGGCCACTTTGGCAATGCCAAGCGGCACATCAACGGCCAGCGACCGGGCATCATCCACGCTAATGTAGCGGGGAGATTTAGAAAAAAAGTTAAATCCGACATAGGCCGCGCCAGCCTTAGCTGCGGCAGCGACATGGGCCGCATCGCGCAGCCCGCAAATTTTGACTTTGATCTCAGATACCATAGGGGCGGTCTAGCGCGTTGTGGCAGCCGCCTCAAGTACCGTCCTCTAGCAAGGCCAGAACATCGTCTTTGCCGCTATTCTTTTCAGAACGCAGACGCGATACTTCCTGAGCCAGCTTTGACGCCTCGCGCTTGGCCCGTGCGGCTTCTGCGCGCTGCTTATGCTCACGTATCCATTCCCAGACGAAGCCAATCAATAGGCCCGCAACGATGCCACCGAAAATTACCAGAAACAGCGGAAGCTCAATCACTTTGCTGTAGCCAATTAACGAGGCGAGTTCATCAGGCAACAAGCGTAGAGTCACCGCATCGCGATTTGCGAGCGCGACAGTGATCAGGCAAATTCCAAGGATTGCCAAAAAAGCGTAGCGAAAATAGCGCATAGGTTCTTATTTTCCGTTCAGACGGTCGCGAAGCAACTTTCCTGTCTTAAAGAACGGGACGTATTTTTCTTCAACCGAAACCGATTCACCAGTGCGCGGATTGCGACCAATACGTGCATCACGTTTTTTGACAGAGAAGGCGCCGAAGCCGCGCAATTCGACCCGGTCGCCGTTGGCCATGGCCTCGATAATCTCTTCGAAAATGGTGTTTACGATGCGCTCTACGTCACGTTGGTAGAGATGTGGATTTTCATCAGCAATTTTTTGGACCAGCTCCGAACGGATCATCCCTTGTATCCCCCATGTATAGGACTTGCGCAATTTTGGCAGCGCGATTTCTTTCTGAGACTATATGAAATTTCCTTAAAGTGAGAAACTATTTGAGAAACTTCCACAGAAAAAACCCCGGATTCCCGGTATTTAAGGGTTAAAAAGCCACTCTGGCACACGCCGAGGCGACGCCAGTCGCGCTGAGACGCAGAAAAATCTGCTCCGCGTCTGATTGATTCGCACAAAAAAACGGCCCCGACACAATGCGGGGCCGTTTCTAATTCCAGGTTCAGAATAGTGTTATTCGTCGCCTTTAAGTGCGGCACCAAGAATGTCGCCCAAAGATGCGCCAGAGTCAGAAGAACCATACTGTTCAACTGCTTCTTTCTCTTCAGCGATTTCGCGGGCTTTGATCGACAGGCCCAGACGGCGCGATTTTGCATCAACGTTGGTTACACGAACGTCGACCTTATCACCTACGCCAAAACGCTCTGGGCGTTGTTCAGAGCGGTCACGCGACAAGTCGGAACGACGAATGAAGGATTTCATGCCTTCATATTCAACCTCGATGCCACCGTCTTCGATTGCGGTCACTTCAACAGTGATGATCGAACCGCGTTTAACGCCATCGGTTGCGCCTTCAAATGGATCTTCGCCCAGTGCTTTGACCGAAAGGCTGATACGTTCTTTTTCAACGTCAACTTCGGTTACAACTGCCTTGACGACATCACCTTTGTGGTAGTCGCCAATCACGTCTTCGCCCCGACCTTCCCAAGTCAAGTCAGAGAGGTGAACCATGCCGTCGATGTCGTTTTCAAGGCCAATGAACAAACCGAACTCGGTGATGTTCTTGACTTCGCCTTCAACTTCTTTCCCAACCGGGTTGTTTTCAGCGAAGACTTCCCATGGGTTACGCATGGTTTGTTTGAGGCCAAGCGAAACGCGGCGTTTGCTGCTGTCGATTTCCAGAACCATGACTTCAACCTCTTGCGAGGTAGACACGATTTTGCCCGGATGAACGTTCTTTTTCGTCCAGGACATTTCTGAAACGTGAACCAGACCTTCAACACCTGGCTCCAGCTCAACAAATGCGCCGTAATCAGTAATGTTTGTCACGCGACCTTTGTGCACAGACTCAAGCGGGAATTTCGCGGCAACCGCATCCCATGGATCATCCTGCAGCTGTTTCATGCCAAGGCTGATACGGTGAGTTTCTTTGTTAATCTTGATGACTTGAACCTTAACGGTTTCACCAATCGCCAGAATCTCGGACGGGTGATTCACCCGACGCCATGCCATATCGGTAACGTGAAGCAGACCATCAACACCGCCGAGGTCAACAAATGCACCGTATTCGGTGATGTTTTTAACAACACCGTCAACTGAATCACCTTCGGCCAGCTGACCGATAACTTCAGCGCGCTGTTCGGCACGTGATTCTTCGAGGATCGCGCGACGTGAAACAACGATGTTGCCACGGCGGCGATCCATTTTCAAAACCTGGAATGGCTGCTTCAGACCCATCAGCGGGCCTGCGTCACGCACGGGGCGCACATCAACCTGACTACCAGGCAGGAACGCAACTGCACCGCCAAGGTCGACGGTAAAGCCACCTTTAACGCGGCCAAAGATCGCGCCTTCGACACGTTCTTCGTCTGCATATGCTTTTTCGAGGCGATCCCATGCTTCTTCGCGGCGGGCCATTTCACGGGAAATGACAGCTTCACCACGCGAGTTTTCGACCTGGCGAAGAAAGACTTCGACATCGTCACCAACAGCAATTTCAGGGGTTTCGCCAGGATTTGCGAATTCTTTAATATCTACGCGGCCTTCCATTTTGTAGCCGACGTCGATGATGGCCTGACCGGCTTCAATAGCGATCACTTTGCCTTTAACGACAGACCCCTCTTCGGGTGTGTCAATTTCGAAGCTTTCTTGTAGAAGGGCTTCGAACTCTTCCATAGAATTTGATTGAGCCATGTGGTCTCAGTTTCCTTTACATTTATTTTCTGGCCGTGCGGTTGTCTCCGCCGGTCTTTGGGTTTCAATTGGTCGATACAGTTGTTCACAAAACAATAAGGGCCGTGGTTAACCCCGACCCTGCTCGATCTTTTGTTTTACGGCGTGAACAGCCTTTTCGACAGCGGCGTCTATAGACAATTCTGACGTATCTAGCAAGAGCGCATCGTCAGCAGGGCGCATCGGGGCTGCTGCCCGCTCGCTATCGCGGGCGTCGCGGGCACGCAGGTCTGCAAGAACACTTTCGAACGTCACGTCGAGTCCTTTTTCGTTCAGTTCCGAAAAACGGCGCTCTGCGCGAACTTCATCACTTGCCGTGACATAAAGCTTCACCTCGGCCTCCGGGCAAATAACCGTGCCGATATCACGTCCATCTAACACCGCACCGCCCAATCGGCGTGCAAACGCCTTTTGAAAAGCAATCAAAGCTTTTCGAACCTCAGGATCAGCCGCAACTTTTGAGGCAGCTTGCGCAACTTCGGGTGTACGCAATTCTTCACCAGCCAAATCCTCAGGACGAAGGGTTTTCGCCGCTTTCACAGGGTCTTCACCCAAAAGCACCCGCCGTCCGGTTGCCCGGTACAAAAGCCCTGTATCGAGATGTGCAAAACCAAAACAGGCCGCGACGGCCATGGAGATCGTACCTTTTCCTGCGGCGGCAGGCCCGTCTATCGCTACGGTAAAACTCATTCTTGCTCCAAAACTCATGGGTTGCCGGGTAATCAGCCGCGTATGATCTGTCAAACGGAATACCGTTCACTTGTCAAATCGTCCAAAATTTCTGTCAGATCGTTCAGTCCGGCTTTGAACTCGGTTTCACAACCCTATCTCGCGGGTATGGACCCAATCAGTGATATTCTTTCGCATCTTGATTTTCGCGGGATGCTGTACTTTTCCACCCGGTTTTCTGGTAAATGGGGTGTGCATGTTCCTGCCGATGAATACGTGATCAGGTTTCATCTCGTTCTTCGTGGTACATGTCACGCCCGAATTGGCCGTTCTTCGGATCACTACACACTCAAACCTGGTGATTTCCTGATGATCCCCCGCGGCCAGGAGCATGACATCATGGGTGATCCACGATCCGCAACACCGCCGCTCGAGACCGTTCTTTCTGATGCGGGTTATTCGGGCACTGGCCCTCTTATCTATGGGCTTCAGGATCATGGGGAGCCGACGCGTATGCTGTGTGGGCATTTCGTGTTTGATACACCCCCAAAAAGGCAAAGCTTTTTAAACGCATTTCCTGACCAGATCATCGCCCGAAACTTACCGGACTATTCAAACGAATGGCTAATGACGACATTACTGCAACTAGAGCATGAAACGCAGGAGCAGGCACCAGGCCACGACGCCATTCTTCACCGAATGACTGAAATTCTGTTTGTTCAGGCCATTCGTGTTTGGATGAAGCAGCAAGATATACCAAAAGGTGTGCTTCTTGCGCTGGCTGATAAACAGATTTCAAAGGCACTCACGGCGCTACATGCAGCCCCCGAACAACCGTGGACCGTTGCAGAGCTTGGAACGATCGCGGGAATGTCACGTTCCGTCTTTGCACAACGGTTTCACCAGCTTACAAATACCACGCCGTTACGCTACCTGACAGAATGGCGTTTACAAAAAGCACGCAAACTGCTTGGGGCTGGCTCCCTTTCGGTCGAAAAAATCGCAGAAGGTGTGGGCTATCGTTCGGTCGCGTCTTTCAGCCGTGTCTATGCGCGTGAGTTTGGGGAAGGGCCGGGAAGTACGCGTCGTGCTGCGCTGCAACGGGTCGCCTGAACATCTCGTCGACCCTTCGGACGCATAGCAATATTTGCCGGATGCGCGGACATGGCGAGATAAGTCTGAAGCCCCATTTTCCTTCTGTCGGCACCATTAACCGACGAAAGTTAACTGAAGGATGAAATCATGAAAAGTTTTGTAATGGCTGCCATTGCGGCGTCCACCATGCTCACGGTCACCTCAGCATTTGCTGCAGATGAAATTAATGTTGCACCTGGCATTTCTGCTGCTGGCGCGCCTTTGGCTCTTCACGGCGCTGACCCTGTTGCTTTGCTCAACGGTGAAAAAGTTGCGCTCGGTTCCTCTTACCTTTCCGGAACTCACAACGGTGCATCTTACTACTTCACATCTCCTCAGAACGCTGGAGCATTCATGGAAAACCCAGCCCGTTTTGAGCCCCAGAACGGTGGATTTTGCACCTACGGTGTTTCCGTTGGTAAAAAGTTCGATGGCGACCCACGTCACTTTGTCGTCCACGATGACAAGCTTTTTGTCTTCCTGAACGCTGCGACACGTGATCTTTTCCTTGAAGATATTGATGGCACGATTGCCAATGCAGACGCACAGTGGGAAAAAATTCAGCATACTGCTGCTGCAGAGCTGTAAATTCAATCTCGGAAGGGGGCTACTCGGCCCCCTTTCTTGACATCCTGAATGTCATAATGGATTAGGGGATTCATTATGACACAAAAATCAGATCTCCTTTACGACCTCATCTTGCTTGCACGACCAATCCATCAACAGGTCGAAGCTGCAATCGCTGCGATGCTTTCCGAAACGACTGTGACAGTCCGAATGCGCGCCGTGCTAGAACAACTGGAAAACCTCGAAACCGCCACCGTTCCGCAAGTTGCAAAGCAACTCGGAATACAGCGGCAGTATGTTCAGGTCATGATGAATGAAGTCGAAGCTGCCGGGCTCGTGAAAAAACAAGTGAACCCGGCCCACAAACGTTCCGTTCTGTTTGAGCTTAGCAGCGCTGGAAAAAACGTAATCACCCAGATTCGAAAAGCTGAAATGGCCGTCGTCGAAAGCATTTCACAAGAGCTTACTTTTGATTCCGTCAACAAGGCGCATCAGGTCGCAGAGCACGTGCTGGAAGGGTTTCGCAACCTGAACGAAAGTCTAAAGGCCTAAGCCTGCTTTTGTGATTTTCTGAATCGTTGCGTCGGGCTTAATGACGTCTCTCTTCATGAATCTCGTGTGACGTTTGCACCAAGTGCAGCCATCAATGGCTCAAACACGGGAAAAGACGTTGCAATTGGTGCGCCATCATCAACCGAAACCGGATTTTGCGCAGCCATACCCAAACACATGAACGACATTGCAATCCTATGATCGAGGTGGCTTTTGCAGGTTGCGCCTCCCGGCACACCGCCCTGCCCCATTCCATGAACAATCAAAGTGTCTTCATCTTCTTCAATCGTTACACCACAGGCTTCCAACCCGCGTGCCATCGCATCGATACGGTCGCATTCTTTCACCCGCAGCTCTTTGACACCGCGCATCACGGTCGTACCGGTTGAAAGGGCAGCAACCACAGAAAGAATTGGATATTCGTCGATCATTGACGGCGCGCGTTCTGGCGGAACTTCGACACCTTTAGTCTCGCTTGCGCGCACCCTTAGATCTGCGACAGGCTCACCACCTTCTTCGCGCTCGTTTTCGAACGCTATATCGGCACCCATTTCAATCAAGGTCGTATAGAGCCCATTGCGCGTTGGGTTCAGGCTGACACCCGGAACGGTGATTTCAGAGCCCGGTACAATAACCGCCGCGCAAACAGGAAAAGCAGCAGAACTTGGGTCGCGAGGCACGGCAATGTCCTGCGGCGTCAGTTCCGGCTGGCCGGTGAGGGTAATCTTTCTGCCCTCATTTGTATCTTCGACGGTAAGTTCGGCCCCAAAGCCAGCAAGCATTCGCTCTGTATGGTCACGGGTTGCTTCCTTTTCGATCACGACTGTTTTTCCGGGCGCATTTAGCCCTGCTAGCAAAACTGCAGATTTCACCTGCGCCGACGGCATTGGTACAGTGTAGGTCACCGGTACAGGTTCCGCCGCTCCAACAATCGTCATTGGAAGCTTGCCGCCGTCACGCCCGTGGGCTTGCGCGCCAAAAAGTGCAATCGGGTCTGTCACGCGTCCCATAGGGCGTTTGTTAAGCGACGCATCGCCAGTGAATGTTGCGGTTATCGGCTGTGTTGCCATCGCCCCCACAATCAGGCGGACACCCGTTCCGGAGTTCCCGCAATCAATCACATTCTCGGGCTCAGCAAACCCGCCGACGCCAACACCGTGAACGGACCATTCTCCTGGGCCGTGCTGGCTGACCTCTGCCCCAAAAGCACGCATCGCTTTTGCAGTATCCAGCACATCCTCACCTTCAAGCAAGCCCGTGATACGCGTTTCACCAACAGCCATCGCGCCGAGGATCAGTGACCGATGCGAAATTGACTTATCACCTGGAACCTGTGCCACACCGCTCAGCGGGCCGCATTTCGATGACGTCATTGGAATTGGGGTGTCATGGCCGGACATGGGTATTTCCTTGAAAGCGCGAAGTACGCGCGGTGATAGCGCAAGCGCCCAAGGAGGTCCATCGGGTTTGGCACCAAGATTTTTACAAAAAATCTTGCCAAAATTCTTTACAAGAATTTTGTACCGGTCACTTGCGGCGGAATGTCAGGTAATGCGGTATGCGCCCTTCGCGTAGCGCTTTTTGCTCGTACCGGGTTGGAATCCAATCCGGCCAGGGCTTACGCCAATCGTCTGGTCCCTCCGCAAGCCACTCAAAATCGTTACGGGGCATCATCTGTTCAAGGGTTTGACGCACATAGTCCTGAATGTCGGTCGCGACCCGAAAGATCGCGCCCGGTTTCAGCACCCGCGCTAAAGGGTCAAGGTGCTCTGGCGTCACAAAGCGTCGCCTATGGTGGCGTTTCTTCGGCCATGGGTCCGGATAAAGCAGGAACGCTCGTGCGACTGATGCCTCCGGTAATACATCAAACATATCACGCACATCACCAGGGTGAATCGCGACATTGGGCACGTTTGCTTCACGGATTTTCCCGAGCAGCATCGCCACACCATTGATGTATGGCTCACACCCTATGATGCCAACATCAGCGTTTTGCTGTGCCTGATGCACCATATGCTCGCCACCGCCAAATCCGACCTCGAGCCAAAGCGGTTTGTCATCAAAAAGAGCTTTCAGATCAAGCGGGGTACGGTCCGGGTTTTCGTCCCAAGTAACCGGCCCAGGTGATAGCTTTGCGAGGTCTTCATTCAGATATGCTTTCTGGCTATCCCGCAGGTGCTTTCCCTTAAAGCGACCGTAAAAGTTTCGCCAAGGTGCACCATTCTTCCCATCGTTCTCAGACATAACGTCCCTCAGCCACGTCCGCGATAGGGCTGGACACCCTGATCCGGAATCCAGACCCCGTCGGGTGCTGGCCCGGTTTGCCAGAAGACATCAATCGGGATACCGCCGCGCGGGTACCAATAAGCCCCGATCCGAAGCCAAACCGGATCGAGAAGATCACCTAAACGTTTGCCTATGTCGATGGTGCAGTCTTCGTGGAAAGCGCCGTGGTTGCGAAAGGAAGTCAAGTAAAGTTTCAATGACTTTGATTCCACCAGCCAATCTCGGGGAACATAATCTATCACGATGTGCGCAAAGTCCGGTTGCCCCGTCATTGGGCAGATTGATGTAAACTCCGGTGCCGTGAAGCGAACAACATACTCTGTCCCGGAATGGCTGGCGGGTACTTTTTCAAGCACAGCTTCTTCCGGGTTTTTGGGTTGTTCGACTTCGTTGCCAAGTAGCGACAAACCAGACACATCCGTTTTTGCCAAGACAGTCTCCTTTGACCTAAACGGCTTTTTTCAAAAGATCGACGAGATCGGTTCGTTCCCAGCTAAACCCGCCGTCAGCATCAGGAATACGCCCAAAATGCCCATATGCCGCAGTGCGCTGATAAATTGGTTTGTTCAGCCCCAGATGTTGGCGAATACCCCTTGGTGTAAGGTCCATGCATTCTGCAACCGCCTTCTCAATCTCGGCCTCATGCACCTCGCCCGTGCCATGTGCATCAACATAGATAGACAAAGGTTTTGCAACGCCGATCGCGTAGGAAAGCTGCAACGTACACCGTTCCGCCATGCCCGCCGCCACAATATTCTTGGCTAAGTAACGCGCCGCATAGGCCGCAGACCGGTCTACCTTGGTCGGGTCTTTCCCGGAAAACGCACCCCCCCCATGCGGGGCCGCGCCACCATAGGTATCAACGATAATCTTACGTCCGGTCAGACCTGCGTCCCCATCTGGGCCGCCAATCACAAACGTACCTGTCGGGTTTACGTGCCATTCGGTTTCTGCTGTCAACCAACCATCCGGCAGTACTTCGCGAATATATGGTTCTACAATTTCGCGTATATCGTCCGAGGTTTGTGCCTCGTCAGAATGCTGAGTTGAGAGCACAACAGAGCCGATACCCACCGGCTTGCCGCCTTCATAGTGAACCGAGAGTTGGGATTTTGCGTCTGGGCGCAATGTAGGTTCATTGCCTGATTTGCGCACCTCGGCAAGGCGGCGCAGAATTGCATGTGCATAGTGTATGGGGGCAGGCATAAGCTCTTCAGTTTCTCTGACTGCATAGCCAAACATAATACCCTGGTCACCCGCACCTTCGTCTTTATTATCAGCCGCATTCACGCCTTGCGCGATATGAGCGGATTGTTCGTGCAGGAGGTTTGTGACCTCAACAGTTTCCCAATGAAACTTTTCCTGCTCATAACCGATATCCCGGATGCAATCACGCGCGATCTGGTCAATCCGGCCCATACAATCTTTCAGTTTTGCCTGGTCCGACAGCCCAACCTCACCACCAATGACGACCCTGTTTGTTGTGGCGAAGGTTTCACAGGCGACACGCGCCTCGGGCTCTTCGCTTAGAAAAGCGTCAAGGACTGCATCTGAAATACGGTCGCAGACTTTATCTGGGTGGCCTTCTGAAACAGATTCAGAAGTAAAAATGTAGTTTTGGCGGGACATGAAACGCTCCATTTAAAAAACCCACCACGCCAGGAAGCCGTTGTGGTGGTAAGATATGTCTGCGTAAGGCCGTGAGCGTTGGGCGTCAATCGCTATTTCGAAAACGGGCGATCATTAGCACCGCTAAAAAAACAATAAGCAACAAGACAACAAGACTGTCACCAGTTTTGCTGTAAAAAGTCGCGCGCGCAGCGTTTGGTAATACGGCGTCAAGATAGCCAGCCTGACCCAAAGGCAGGCTTTCAACGACCTGTCCCGTTGCATCAATAACCGCTGAAACCCCGGTATTTGCGACGCGCACCATGGGCAGGCCTTGTTCGACAGCGCGAAACCGGGCCTGTGCAAGGTGCTGGTAAGGGCCCGTCACCTTTCCAAACCAGGCGTCATTGGTAATTTGCAATAACCAGTCGGGTCGCTCGGGTGCCGCATTTACATCTTGTGGAAAGATCACCTCGTAGCAGATCAGTGGCAGAACGCGACCTAGGGGTCCAAGATCAAGCAATACAGGCCCGGGCCCGGGTGAAAAGCCGAAACCATTTTGGGCGGCAAAACCGACAAGACCCATATTCGCCGCTACCGACCCACCCGGTACATATTCGCCAAAAGGTACAAGATGGTGCTTGTCATAAACCGCCTGAAGAAAGCCGGTACTGTCCACGACCGCAAGACTGTTGAACCCCCGGTCGCCGTCACGCCGTTGTGCGCCAAAAACAACCTGCGCCTCACCTGCGGCATCGGAGATCAATGGGAGCACCGGACTGTCAGCGGTTAATGCATAGGGCACAGCCGTTTCCGGCCATATGATCAGATTTGGGTTTCCCTCTGCCGCCGTGAAATCCAATTGACGACGGAAAAAGACCGGGATCATTTCAGGATCCCATTTTTGATGCTGGGGCGCGTTGGGTTGGATCAGACGAACAACAGGACGCGGTTCATCATTAGGTTCAAGCGCGCCTGGCTCGTAAAATGCACCCAAAGGATAGAGTATCCCAAGCAACAGAACGCTTCCAAAGTTGCGTGGGGTTTGCTTCAACAAAACCCGATGCACACTTTCCGCGAACAACAACGTGAGCAACGTCAGCCCATGCGGCCCAAAAACGGCGGCCAGTTGTAGAACCGGCGTCTCTGTCCAGATGTATGATAACAGCCCCCAAGGGAACCCGGTCAGAACGTAAGACCGCAGCAACTCTGTTGCTGTCCAGGTTAAAGCGAGTGTCACTGTGCCGCCACCCATTCTGCGTGCCAGTGCAAAAGCCAAACCCCAGAACAGGGCCATACCGCCCGCAAGGCCAACCAACGCAAACGGGGCCATCCATCCGTGTCGTGCAACATCTACAAGGAAAGGCTCAACAATCCAGAACAAGACGAGGCCGAAATACCCCAGACCTGCTGACCAACCAATCAGAGCCGCTTGTTTTGCACCCTCTGTTACACTGTAGAGCGCGACCAAAACCACCAGCGCCGGCAAAGCCAGCCACCAAAGATTCCATGGCGCTTGTCCCAGCCCGGCAAACACACCCATCAAAAGTGCGAACAACAGTTGAACGCGGGATGACCACGCCGAAACACGCGCCAAAAGCTTAGGCATTCATTACATCAGGAAGGCGCACACGCAGCCGCTTTATACGGCGTGGATCAGCATCGACCACTTCGAACTCGGGACCATCCGGATGGCGGATCATTTCACCCCGGGCGGGAACGCGGCCTGACAAAACAAACACCAGACCACCCAAGGTATCAATTTCTTCGTCATCGATATTTTGGGTCAGGCTCTGACCAATTTCGGCTTCAAATTCATCAAGCGGAGCACGTGCCTCGACTAGGTAGCATCCCGGCTTTTCACTCGTCCAATACTGACCTTCATCCAGATCATGCTCGTCTTCGATCTCACCAATCACCTGTTCAATCAGGTCTTCGATAGTAACCAGCCCGTCAACGCCGCCATATTCATCGATCACCAATGCCATATGAATACGTTCTGACTGCATTTTCTGCAGCAAAACACCGATTGGCATCGAAGGGGGCGCATAGAGCAGCGGTCGGAGCAGGCTTTTAACCGCGAAACGTCCGCCGTTCCCGGTGCCGTTAAACCCGTGTTTCAAGGCAAGATCTTTGAGGTGGATCAACCCGATCGGCGTATCAAGTGTTCCACTATAAACCGGCAACCGTGTTAGGCCACTGTCACGAAAGACCTGAACCAGCTCGTCTTTGTGAATGTCGTTGGAAATTGCAATAATTTCGACTTTCGGAATAGCAACATCTTCAACACGCATACTACGCAGGTTCACCATTCCTCTTGGTGAACTATCGGAACTGCCATTCAGCGGAACGACATCTTCCGTTGCATCATCTAAGTCTGAAGGTGAAAGGGCACCAATAATACGGCTAAAAAAGCCGCGCTGCCCCAATGTTTCGGTCTCGTGTGTCTCAAACTCTTGCGCGCTTTGCGCTGCGCTAGAGGAGCCTTCGCTTGTGTCGCCCATTTTTCCTTTCCAAGTGTTCCGACACAATTAGTGTCCTAAATATTATATGGGTCTGCAATTCCCAAATCCGCAAGTATCTCTTTCTCCACCCCCTCCATAAGGGCTGCATCTTCTTCGCATATGTGATCATAACCCAACAGATGTAAGACCCCATGCACAATTAGATGGGTAACATGTTCTTTAGGCGATTTTGCGGCTGCGTTCGCTTCGGATAAGCACGTCTCATACGAAATTGCAATATCACCAAGTTCTACTGGCATTCCGGTCGGATCTTTTCCTGGCGGTGCGGGCGTGCCACCGGGTTGATCTGCGGCGCGGTCTTCGCTGGGCCAGGACAACACATTTGTTGCCGTTGGCTTTTCCCGAAATTCGCTGTTCAACTCTGCTATTCTGGCGTCGTTGCACCCCATAACGCAAATTTCAAATTTCTGCGGATCATGCGCCAAATGCTTCAACGTCGCAGTCGCAGCGGCCTGAGAAAGCGCCTCAAGGTTCAACGCATCCCAGCGCTCGTCTTCAACAATTGTGTCAACAAGATCAGAGGCGGGCATCGTCGCGATCATAAGCTTCAATGATTTTTGCGATCAACGGATGCCGCACGACATCTTTGGCAGTAAAATAATTAAACGATATGCTATCGATATCTTTGAGCAACCGTTCAGCATCATGCAATCCACTTGTCACACCACGCGGCAGGTCCACCTGTGAACGGTCACCGGTAATAACCATCCGTGACCCCTCACCAAGGCGGGTCAGGAACATTTTCATCTGCATGGTTGTGGCGTTCTGTGCTTCGTCAAGCACGACAAAAGCGTTGGACAGCGTTCGCCCACGCATAAACGCAAGCGGCGCAATCTCGATCCGTTTATCCTCGATAAGCTTCGCAACCTGTTTGCCTGGCAGAAAATCAGCCAACGCGTCGTAAAGGGGTTGCATGAAGGGGTCGACCTTTTCTTTCATGTCGCCCGGTAAGAACCCCAACCTTTCACCGGCCTCGACAGCGGGACGCGAGAGGATAATTCTGTCGACATGGCCACCGATAAACATACTGACACCAACCGCGACGGCCAAATATGTTTTACCCGTCCCGGCAGGCCCGATGCCAAAAGCCATTTCATTCTGATAAAGCGCCTGCACATAGGCATTCTGCGCTTCAGTACGCGGTACAATGGTTTTTTTTCGGGTGTTTATCTCAACCCGACCTCCCCGGAACATTTCCAGTTGGTCGCCATCGCGGATTCCAGTGTCCTTTTCAGAATCACCCATTCTAATTTCACCGTCGATATCGCCGGGCTCAAAGCTTTGCCCGGCTTCAAGCCGAACGTATAGCGCCTGCAATACCTCGGCCGCTTTTTCACGTGCTCCCGACTCGCCCAGAACCGCAAGCAGATTTCCCCGGCGCAAAATCTGCACCGATAATTTTTCTTCAATCTGAGTTAAATTTTTATCAAACTCACCACAAAGGTCGATCAATAACCGATTATCAGGGAATTCCAGAAGAGTTTCTTCTGCCTCTTCTGTGTTTGGCGGTGGTGTCAACGCACGAATATCCAAAAATATCTCCGTTGGGTGCAAGTTAAGACCGATGGTGCCAAGTCGCGCGCCGGTGTGCAAGCACACATTGCAAAACATCACGTAACTGCAACAAAATAGCCGCGAAGACTGATCGCGGCTATTTTGGTTTTCTGGGTGTGTTTAGATATCAGATCGGGTCGCCAATGGTTGTCCCATCATGATACCCGCCGATTGCTGTGCTTGGCGGGGCAGAGCCGGAACAGACCGGACGGCCAAGACGATCAAGCCTTGTGCTAAGATAACCCTCGATGCCATCATCAATAATCCAGTGATCGCACCCATTCGGGTCAATCCAGATTCCCGCTTGAAGCTCGGTCAGGTCTTTTGAGTCAACAAAGCGGTCAACGGTTTTGTCTACTTTTTCTGTGCATGCAGAAAGAACTGCTACAGAGGCGAGAATTGTAAAACCATGTAAGATTTTCATGTCGGTTCTCTCCTTCAGCGGACACAAATGATTTCGACGCGGCGGTTCTGCTGCATGCCCGCAGCGGTCGTGTTGGTAGCACGTGGCTGTCGTTCGCCATAACCGCGCACATCGGCAACACTTGCACCTGCGCTACGCGCAATGCTCGCAACAGCGTTTGCCCGGTTTTCGGAAAGGCGCATGTTGTACTGATCACTCGCGCGGCTATCAGTGTGACCAATGACAATGTAGGAATTCACGCCATCCTGACGGAAGAACTCTGCAAGACGCTGGCGGTTTGTTGCGTTGATTGAATAGCGGTCCGTTGCAAACAACTGGTCAGAACTCATCACAGCACAGGTATCCAGTTGGCGACATACTGGCGTACCATCGCGATTGAGGTGGTTATCCATGTAACCTTCCCAACCGTCGTCCATCACCCAATGTTCGCAACCATCCGGATCAACCCAGATCGTCGGGACATAACGTTCCCCTCTCACGGTTTGCTGCGCCATACTCGGGCCAGCCAAAAATGCAAACGTCAGTGCAAGAGCAGAAACGCCCCCCAGCACGAACCGAATGCTTTTTAAATATCTGATCAACACCGCTTACATCCTTGTTCTCAATTGGTGCAGCGGAGAAACCACAGGATGTATTTTCCCGGTTCTGTGCCGCCACAAAATCAGGAGGATATTAGCAAATTTTACAATAAAAAGAATGCACTAGGTCAGTTCATCGTGTCCAATCAGGAAACACTGATACAACTTTAGGTACATTGTCTCGACATATCGCTGAAAATACCTTCACGATACTGTCAAAATCGTTAACGTCAGGAAACTGGAGCTGTCTTTTCCAGGATTTCGCCACCCAGAGAGTTTCGCTCGCTCCCGGTGATTCTCACCCATTTGATATCGCCAGTCGCAATATTCGGATCGCTGACATGCACAGCATGCAAATACTCAGATTTTCCGACCATTTGGCCATCCAGCCGCCCTGGTTTTTCAAACAAAACCTTCACATCGCGACCAATCATTTCGTTCTGAATCTCGCTCTGCTGACGTGCAAGAAGCGCTTGAAGGCGATAGAGACGCTCTGTCTTCGCGGCTTCATCCACCTGCGCGCGCTCTGCTGCGGGCGTCCCGGGGCGCGTAGAATACTTAAAGGAATAGGCCTGTCCGTAACGCACCTCTTCGATCAAGCGCATGGTGTCCTGAAAATCATCTTCAGTTTCACCCGGAAACCCGACAATAAAGTCTCCGGATAGCAAAATATCCGGGCGTGCTTTGCGAATACGCTCAATAATGCGCAGATATTCTTTGGCGGTATGTTTGCGGTTCATTCCTTTCAGAACCTTATCGCTGCCAGATTGAACCGGAAGATGCAGGTAGGGCATCAGTTTTTCACAGGCACCATGCGCTTCGATTAACGTGTCATCCATATCGTTGGGGTGGCTTGTGGTAAAACGAATACGTTCCAGACCGTCGATGTCATTCAGCACCCAGATGAGCCGCGCTAATGTATAGTCGCCACCTTCTCCTGCACCGTGATAGGCATTCACATTCTGACCCAATAGGGTAATCTCGCGAACACCCCGTTCGACCAAGTCTCGCGCTTCGCCGAGAATTCGGTCAACCGGGCGGCTGACCTCTGCACCGCGGGTGTAGGGCACCACACAGAACGCACAGAACTTATCGCATCCCTCCTGCACCGTCAGAAAAGCAGTCGGGCCGCGTTTTGCCTTGGGGCGTTTTGCAAGGTGATCAAACTTGTCTTCCTCAGGGAAATCCGTGTCCAGCGCCTTCTTACCGGCCTCAACCTCGAGCATCATTTCTGGCAAGCGGTGATAGGTCTGTGGCCCAACAACCAGATTGACCATCGGTTGACGCCGCATAATTTCGGCCCCTTCGGCCTGTGCGACGCAACCGGCAACACCGATCTTCAGGTCCGGGTTTTCTGCTTTCAGCCCTTTAAATCGCCCAAGTTCCGAATAAATTTTTTCCGCCGCCTTTTCACGAATGTGACAGGTGTTCAGCAGAATCATATCCGCGTCTTCAACTACATCTGTTGTTGTGTAACCCGAGGTGCCCAGCGCCTCAGCCATTCGTTCGCTGTCATAGACATTCATCTGACAGCCATAGGTCTTGATGAAAAGTTTCTTTGCGTCCGACATGGCCCTTAGCCTTTACATCTGTTCAGTGGAGCTTCCTATAGAAAGAGAAGCGCGGCTGCAACGCTTGCAATGAACAGAAAATTAATCGATTTTGGACAAAACGGACCGGCAAAAGGCGGGCAGCAGGCAAATGATCTACAACGATCTCAAGGATTTTCTGTCAAAAGGCAAAGAGGTGCTGGCCAAAGGCCCGATTGCGCTGATTCTTGTCGAAGATCTGGTCGAAGTCGACACAACCATCCGACACCACCAGCAGGCCGGGTTCAAAGAGACATTGGTTTTTGCTCCGCCGGAGTTAGAGCTTCCTGACGTTCTGGAAAAGGCAATACATCGCATTCCGTTTAATATGCACGAAAATGGCGCGACGGAAACGGCGGTGAACGCCATCAATGACGCCGCGCCAGATGTCTGGATCTACTACTGCTACAACGCCGAATATCTTTTCTATCCGTTTTGTGAAACGCGCAGCATAGGTGAAATGCTGGCCTTCAATTCTGAGGAGCGCCGGGATTCCGTCTTAACTTATGTCGTCGATCTCTATGCGGGCGATCTTAATGAATACCCCACCGCAGTCTCGCTGGAAGACGCACATATGGATAAAACTGGGTACTACGCCCTCGCGCGCAAAGACCCTGACAATCACTTTCATCCGAAGGAACGCCAGCTTGATTTCTTTGGCGGGCTGCGCTGGCGGTATGAGGAACATATCCCGATGATCCGGCGCAAGATTGACCGGATTGCCCTGTTCAAAAGCAAACCGGGATTGCGGTTACTGCCAAGCCATACCTTCAACGATGAAGAAATGAATACCTACGCTTGCCCCTGGCACCACAACATCACGGCGTCAATTTGCAGTTTCCGAACTGCAAAAGCGCTGAAATCAAACCCCGGCAGCAAGTTTGATATCGAAAGCTTCACCTGGCACAATTCCACAACGTTCGAGTGGCATTCGCAGCAATTGCTGGATCTTGGCTTGATGGAGCCGGGGCAGTGGTTTTAGAGCCTACTCCTGCGGAAGCGTCGCGATGTAACTCAGCACATCCCCTGCAACGTCAGGACCAAACACACGAAGATTGATCATTTCAACACCCGGATGGGCGTTCAGAATCTTGTTCATGACTTCATCAGGAGCAGCAACCGCTTCGGTCCCGACATAGGCAGGCCCATCTTCATCGCCCCAATCAAGACTACGCCCGTCAAATCCATGGCATACAGCACAGGTTGTCTGAAAAATCGCGCGTCCGCTGTCTGGATCGCCTGCGATGATTTCTCGAGTTGCGAGATCGACGTAATTCGCCATGTCAATCTGACCCCGGGAAACGAAGGCCGCTAAGCGCGCCAGTTCTTCGTCACTGATCATCTCAGCGGTAAAACCATGTGTGGGGGCCCTCATCGTGGTCGCTATCTCGGCCTCATCCATTCCAATAGCTTCGGAGATACCTTTGATCCCCGTGAAATGGCTGCCAGAACGATAAACGCCCTCAGCCCCCAGATAGTCCCATCCATGGCATTCTTTGCAGCGCCATGTTGTTGAGCCGTCCTTTTTGCCCGTTGCGGGATAAGAGGGATGCGTCCCTTCCGGCTCGTCCCTATCAAGCGCAACCCACCAGTTGTCATAAATGCGCCCACCCGCAGCGAGCGTCCAAGCGTCTGTTGGATTTTCCGGAGCACCGTGCACAAACATTTGTGCCTCTTCACCATGCGAATAGTCATGGTTTTCCGCTTCACTGGCTTCGAGCTGCCCCGCGGCACCCGCAACCAAAGCTGTTACTACTATTGCTGAAAAACTTAACGAAAATAGTCGCATATCCCCTCCCGAGGTTTCCGCGCCTTAAAAGCGCAGCGATTCGCGACGTTCCCTAAATTCAGTTTAGCATTGTTTTATCTAACGATGCTGGAGATTCCGGAACTCAACTGTGCAACGTTAATTTCTGAAATTTTGAAGGATCTTCACATTGTTGAGCTGCGGTTATCGATTGGCCTGCAATAACAATTCTCAACGTAAGTTGATTGGGTGCTTCGACCAGAATTCAGTTATGCGTATCTGTAGCTCAGCACACGGAATTGAAATGAAAGCTGTTCTTGATGAAATGATGCCGAACGATCACCCGGAGAACGGGACTTTCCGCATTGTTAAAGAGGACGTTATCCGCTGGGCGGTGGCGGAATCACTTACGCTACCCGATTTCTACGAAAAACTCGCATTGTACTTGGCCAAGGAATACCACCAAGGACGTTTGTCCTTTGAAATTTGTGATGCAATTGTAAATGATCTTTGGGTTGTAATTCTTCACGAGCATCGTGGAGAATTCAAAATACCCGAAATGTTCTATGAAGTATTCAGCGCCTTTGACGAAGGCGAATATCACCATTCAAAAGACAAAAGCGATGATCCGATTTCTGACTACACTGATCCATGGATCGCAGAAATTTTGGAGAAGTTTTTAGACTAAAGCAGCGCTTTTGAGTATTACCCGCAATTCATAAATTGAAGGTAGTCCTAAACCCGCCGCACCCGGATCACGACGTCAACCTTGCTGACTTCTGCACCCTCGGGTGCCTCGGGCAGGCGTGAAATCACGAGTTGCTCCGCAGGGGCATCGGTCAGCTCGTGGCTGTCTTCCCAGAAAAAATGCGGGTGGTCCGTGATATTGGTGTCAAAATAGCTTTTTGAACCATCCACCGTTACCTCACGCATCAATCCGGCGTCACAGAACGCGCGTAGCGTGTTGTAGACCGTCGCGAGCGACACCTTGTCACCCGTAGCAACAGAGGCAGCATACAGGCTTTCTGCCGTCACATGGCGATCATTGCCATCACCCACCAATAATGTAGCCAACGACATGCGCTGACGCGTCGGGCGCAGGCCCGCGCTGCTAAGCCAGGATGTACCTCTCTCGGTCGCGCGGATGGTCATAAGTGGACTACTTTCGGTTGCTTCCACCTCATATATGGCTGAATTCGCGCCAATTTCAAATGATTTTCAATTGCAACTACCCTCCAGAGCCTTTTTATTTGTTGGATTTGCAACCCTTGCCACCCGTCTTTTTCAGGTGCTAAACGGGTGATAACAAATACATGACGAACAGGGGGCGGGTCTCTATGGCCGAATATCCAAGCAGTTTTGACAAAGAGGGGCTTTTGAAGTGCGCGCGGGGCGAACTTTTTGGCCCCGGTAACGCTCAGTTGCCGCTGCCCCCGATGCTGATGATGGACCGCATCACCGAAATCAGCGCGGATGGCGGTGCCAATGGCAAAGGCCATGTTGTTGCTGAATTCGACATTACCCCCGACCTGTGGTTTTTCGAATGCCACTTCCCCGGCAACCCAATCATGCCCGGCTGTCTTGGTCTTGACGGCTTGTGGCAACTTACCGGCTTCAATCTGGGCTGGCGCGGCATGCTAGGCAGGGGCATGGCCCTTGGCGTGGGCGAAGTGAAGCTTAAAGGCATGGTCAAACCCGACCGCAAAATGTTGCGTTATTACGTGGACTTTACAAAGGTGATCGACCGTCGTCTGAAGATGGGCGTCGCGGATGGCCGGGTTGAAGCGGATGGCGAAGAGATCTATCTCGTAAAAGATATGAAGGTCGGCCTGGCAACAGACGCCAGCTGACATCAAGGAAAGGACTACCCATGCGCCGCGTCGTTATCACCGGAATAGGGATCATTTCACCCATTGGCAACAATGCCGAAGAGGTTACTGCTTCGCTGCAAGCAGGAAAATCCGGGGTTATATTTGAGGAGAACTATGCCGCGAATGGTTTTCGCAGCCAAGTTGCCGGTATTCCAAAGATCGATCTGGTTGAATCCATAGACAAGCGCCAGCTTCGCTTTATGGGGCCGGGTGCTGCCTATAATTATCTTGCGATGGAACAGGCAATCGCCGACTCCGGACTCGAAGACAATGAAGTGTCCAACCCGCGCACCGGGCTGGTAATGGGCTCTGGCGGGCCATCTACGTCGAACTTCTTTACGGCTTTCACAGCAGTTAAAGAGAAAGGCGCACCCAAGCGTATGGGTCCTTTTATGGTGACCCGCTGCATGTCATCTACCAATTCTGCCTGCCTTGCCACGCCCTTCAAAATCAAGGGTATAAACTATTCAATAACATCTGCCTGCTCTACCAGTGCGCATTGCATCGGTAATGGGGTCGAGCAAATTCAGATGGACAAACAGGACATCGTTTTTGCGGGCGGCGGCGAAGAGGTCGACTGGACCCTTTCCTGCCTGTTTGACGCAATGGGTGCGATGTCGAGCAAGTATAACGACACGCCCGAAACGGCCTCTCGCCCATTTGATGCGACCCGCGATGGCTTTGTCATAGGCGGCGGCGGCGGTGTCTTGGTGTTAGAAGAACTAAGCCACGCATTGGCACGCGGAGCCAAGATATACGCCGAAGTCACCGGCTATGGCGCGACGTCGGACGGCTACGACATGGTCGCACCATCTGGCGAAGGCGGCGAACGTTCTATGAAAGTGGCACTATCCACGATCGGCGATCGCAAAATCGACTATATCAACGCACATGGCACATCGACGCCAGCAGGCGATGTCACCGAAATAGAAGCCGTTCGTCGCGTCTTTGGCCGGGGTAGCACTCCGCCAATAAGTTCTACAAAATCGCTGACAGGTCACAGTCTGGGCGCAACCGGTGTACACGAGGCAATCTATTCGCTTCTGATGATGAAAGACAATTTTATCACAGCGTCTGCCAATATCACCGAACTTGACCCGGCACTTGATGAAGGTGAAATTGTGACAACGCGCCTGAATGACGTAAATCTTGATACAGTCCTTTCAAACAGCTTTGGGTTTGGCGGCACAAATGCCACCTTGATCATGAGCAAATATCACGGATGATTAAATAAAATGCCTGAGTTGATGAAGGGAAAGCGCGGCCTGATCATGGGGGTCGCCAACGAACGTTCTATAGCCTGGGGCATTGCAAAAGCGATGGCCGCCGAAGGTGCAGAACTGGCGTTCACCTACCAGGGTGAGGCTTTTGGAAAACGGGTCGCCCCGCTCGCGGAAAGCCTCGGCTCGGATATACTGGTCGATGCAGATGTCAATAATGATGCATCGCTTGATCTGGCATTTCAGACGCTCAAAGATCGTTGGGGCAGCCTGGATTTTGTCGTCCACGCAATCGCATTTTCTGACAAAAACGAACTCACGGGCCGTTTCATCAACACAAGCCGCGAAAACTTCAAAAATTCGCTGTGTATTTCCTGCTACTCGCTGATCGAAGTCGCACGCCGGGCCGCCCCGCTAATGAGCGATGGCGGCACAATCCTGACCCTGACCTACCAAGGCTCAAACCGGGTGACACCGTATTACAACGTGATGGGTGTTGCGAAGGCCGCGCTGGAAAGTTCTGTGCGTTACCTTGCGAATGACCTGGGACCAGAAGGTATTCGCGTAAACGCGATCAGCCCCGGCCCGATGAAAACCCTGGCCGGAGCCGCGATAGGCGGCGCGCGCAAAACCTTTCGCCAGACAGAAGCGAACAGCCCGCTGCGCAGCAATGCGACGTTGGAGGCAATCGGAGGTACTGCAGTTTACCTCGCCTCTGAATATGGGGCTTGCACGACGGGTGAAATTATCACGGTTGATGGCGGCTACCATGTTTTGGGAATGCCACAGCCTGAAAACCTGTAGGTAACACAGGCACCAAGGGCTGCTTTGAGCCCTTGGTGACCGTCTCCGGCTTTTCAGGGAATGTCCGCTGTTGGGCTTACCAAATCGTAGACGCCTGACAGAATTCGTTGTAGATATCCCGACCGTTTGATTTTGAGGAGACACCCCATGGATCGGTTCACGGGAAGTTGCCTTTGTGGCAACGTGCAATTTACTGCGTTGGGAAACCCATACCGGGTGGGCCTTTGTCACTGCCTAGGTTGTCGTAAGCATCATGGGGCGCTCTTTTATGCTTCCGCGGTGTTCCCTCAGGATGCGGTTACAATCGAAGGCGAAACACGCAACTACGCCGGGAGATTTTTCTGTCCACGTTGCGGTTCGTCAGTTTTTGCACGCAGCGAAGACGAAATCGAAGTGCACTTGGGATCGTTGGATGCTGCGGACCAACTCGTGCCAACTTACGAAAGCTGGACCGTTCATCGTGAGTCTTGGTTGCCTCCATTTCCGGAAACGAGGCTGTACGAGCACGGTCGTGAAACCACTGGTAGGGCTGAGAATTAAATTCCGCAATCTTTGAAAAGCGGTTATTCGGCTAAAAGTAAGGGATGTCAGCTTTATCCTGTGTGGATTGTGTATGGACCCCGCCTTATTGCAACGGTTTTGATGGGTCTGGTTCAGGATCACGATTGCTGACGTATTACCGGCTTCTATGAGCGGCCCGATACCTCGTTTACGAATTGTTAACACTCTGCTGCCACAGACCCGTCAATGATCGGGACAGGATATAACCATTAAGTGAATGGCCCTTTTCCTCGCCAAATCGCTATGCCAATCTCGCCGCAACCAAGGAGAACACCATGCCTATCACAACTTGTGTCTTTGACGCCTACGGAACACTGTTTGACGTATCCGCTGCGGCGCGTGAAGCAGCGGCAGAGCCGGGGCGCGAAGCGTTCGCTGACCTCTGGCCCAAAGTTGCAAATGACTGGCGGTTGAAGCAACTGCAATACACCTGGCTACGCGCCGTTGCTGATGCCCATGCAGATTTCTGGGATGTCACGCAAAACGGGCTGGACTGGGCACTCGAAGCATCGGGTCTTGATGGCGATGCCGAATTAAGAGAGCGTCTGTTGCAGCTTTACTGGGAGCTTTCGGCTTACCCCGAAGTTCCCAAAATGCTGGCAACACTCAAAGAGAACGGCATGCAAACCGCGATTCTGTCAAACGGCTCCCCCGCAATGCTGGATGGCGCTGTAAAATCCGCCGGCCTGTCTGACGTGCTTGACGACGTTTTGTCGGTTGAATCTGTCGGTGTCTTCAAGCCTCACCGCAGCGTTTATGACCTCGTCGGCAAACGGTTTGGCACAAAACCTGATCAGGTTTTGTTTGTCTCTTCAAATGGTTGGGATGCTGCTGCTGCAACAGGTTATGGCTTCCAGACTGCATGGGCCAATCGCGCAAATGAACCGGTAGACAGACTGCCCTGGGTCCCGCATAACATACTGAGCAATCTTACAACGATCCCAGATCTAGCCCAGCGCCTTTAACATATGAAATATTACACATCTTCTGATGGTTTGACCCTCGCCTTCCAGGATGAAGGCGAGGGTCTTCCTTTGCTATGCCTCTCTGGCCTGACGCGAAACTCGACTGACTTCGATTATGTCGTTCCGCATTTAAAAAACATCCGGGTGATCAGGCCGGACTATCGCGGCCGCGGCGCATCGGAGCATGCTGACTATACGACCTACACTGTTCCAACAGAGGCACGGGATGTGTTGGAACTGATGGATCATCTGGGCCTTGAAAAGGCAGCCATTCTTGGCACCTCGCGTGGCGGGCTTATTGCGATGGGGCTGGCAGGTACAGTTAAGGACCGGCTGCTTGGCGTTTGCCTGAATGACATCGGCCCAGAGATTGCGCACGAAGGTCTGCGAAACATTATGACCTACCTCGGTCGTCGCCCTCCGCAAAAAACGTTTGAAGATGCGGCAATTGCCCGGGCCAAGTTTATGGTCGGTTTCCACGATGTTCCCATATCCCGCTGGGACGATGAAGTACGCAAACATTATGTCGAAACTGACCACGGTCTTGGCATCACCTATGACGCAAAACTACGCCGCGCTGTTGAAGTTGCAAGCGCGCAGCCTGCCCTAGACCTCTGGCCATTTTTTGATGCACTTCAAGGGTTGCCGCTGGCACTGATCCGCGGTGAAAACTCTGACCTTTTGTCACCGGAAACGGCCTCTGAAATGCAGCGCCGCCGCCCTGACATGGTGTTTGCTAATATCCCCGACCGCGCGCATGTGCCTTTTCTCGACGAACCTGAAAGCCTTGAAATCATTTCACAATTTCTGGATAAAATCCGATGACAGATATCACAATGATCGAAGCGGCTGCTAAGCGTCTAAAGGGTCACGCGCGGCGCACCCCACTTTTGTCTTCGCCGTTTCTGGATGAAATCGCCGGGCGCCGGGTTTTTGTGAAACCTGAATGCCTTCAACATACCGGGTCCTTCAAATTTCGCGGAGCGTGGTCAGCCCTTTCTGCGCTTGATCCTGCGGTGCGAACCAAGGGTGTGATCGCTTTTTCTTCGGGAAACCATGCACAAGGCGTTGCGCTTGCCGCACGCATGCATGGCGTCCCATCCGTCATAGTGATGCCGTATGACGCGCCCCACCTGAAGATCGACAATACCCGCGCGTTGGGGGCAGAGGTTGTTCTTTATGACCGTTTCGGCGAAGACCGCGATGCGATTGGGGAGACGTTATCAAAGGAACGCGGCCTTACTTTGATCAAGCCGTATGACGAGCCTTTGGTCATCGCAGGCCAGGGTACAACTGGCCTTGAAATAGCAGAGCAGGCGGCTCACGAGGGCATTGACAAGGCAGATGTCATTGTCTGCTGCGGTGGTGGTGGCCTTACTTCTGGTATCGCGCTGGCACTCGAAGCGCGTGCTCCGGGTTTGCGCGCGCGTCCTGCAGAGCCTGAAAATTTTGATGATGCGACCCGGTCACTGCTATCTGGGAACATTGAAACAAATGCCTCTGGCAACCAATCCATTTGCGATGCAATTGTAACTCCTTCGCCCGGCCAGATTACTTTCCCGATCATGCAGCGACTTTGCGGCCCCGGAATTGTTGCAACGGATGAAGAATGCCTGAAAACAATGGCCCTTGCCTTTCTGAGGTTGAAAATTATTCTTGAACCCGGAGGCGCAATCGCCCTTGCTTCTGCGTTGTTCCATCAGGATGAGATTAAGGGTGATGCAGTGATTTGCGTTGCATCGGGAGGAAATGTCGACGCCGATGTCTATCAGGATGCGTTACGTAAATATGGAACTCCCAATCCAACTGACAGCTAGAAACTGTAAGGCGCAGCTAAGAAAGCGGCGAAGGCCAATCCCTAAATAATTGACACTGACAATTAGCTGGTGCGATAGTTCCGCTACCGGGAGGGCTCTATGCGAACACAGGTTGTCATTATCGGGGGTGGTCCATCAGGTCTTTTGCTTGGCCAGTTGTTGCACAAGCAAGACATAGACGCAGTGGTGCTGGAGCGAAGGACCCGCGAATATGTGCTGGGTCGCATTCGCGCAGGCGTTCTCGAAACAGGTTTTGTGCAGTTGATGGAAGAAGCGGGTGTAGGCACCCGGATGGCCGCAGAAGGGCAGCAACACGACGGTGCAATTTTCGCATACGGTGACAGGCAATTTCGTGTTGATTTTAAAAAGCATACCAATACGCCGATAACAATTTATGGCCAGACTGAGCTGACCCGCGATCTGTATGACGCCCGCGAAGCGGCGGGTGCCGAAACCTTTTTCAATGTCGAAAACGTCGTGATCCATGATGCTGATCGCGATGCACCTTATGTAAAGTTCAGCCAGAAAGGAACCGAGTATCGGCTGGAATGTGATTACGTTGCCGGATGCGATGGGTTTCATGGCGTCAGTCGGCAGACAATTCCACTGACGATCCGGCGAGAATACGAAAAGCTCTATCCCTTTGGCTGGCTCGGCGTGCTTTCAGAAACGCCGCCGGTGGATGATGAGTTAATCTATGCAAATTCAGACCGAGGTTTTGCCCTGTGTTCCATGCGAAATGAAAACCTCAGCCGATATTACGTGCAGTGTTCCCTTTCTGACAGGCCAGAAGATTGGTCAGATACGCAATTCTGGGAAGAGTTAAAGCGGCGCATTCCAGCGGAAACAGCGGAGGCCCTGATCACCGGACCCTCAATCGAAAAATCCATTGCCCCATTGCGTAGCTTCGTAACAGAGCCCATGCGGTGGGGGCGGCTGTTCCTGTGCGGTGATGCGGCCCATATTGTTCCGCCAACCGGGGCGAAGGGGCTTAATACAGCGGCATCCGATGTGCACTACCTTTATCATGCATTGATCCACGCCTATCATGACAAGGATATGGAAGGCATTGAACGGTATTCAGAAAAGGCGCTTGCGCGTATTTGGAAAGCGGAAAGATTTAGCTGGTGGATGACGAATTTGTTGCATCGCTTTCCGGAACAAAGCCCGTTTGACCTGAAGATGCAAAACGCCGACCTTGAAGCATTGGAAGAAAGCGATACAGCGCAGAAATTGCTCGCACAAAATTATGTAGGATTGCCGTACTGATGTTGATGGCTCAACTGAACGATATCAACGTCCACTATGTGGACGAAGGCGACCGGAATGGCGCACCTGTTGTTTTTGCAAACTCACTTGGGACTGATTTTCGCCTATGGGACCAAATCATTCCACTGCTTCCGCCGGGACTACGATTAATACGCTATGATAAACGCGGCCACGGGCTGACGACCTGCCCGGCGGGCGACTATTTCATGGGTGATCTGGTTCAGGACGCGGCGCGTCTGCTTGATATGCTGGGTGTCAAAGGCTGTGTCTTTGTTGGCCTTTCAATTGGTGGAATGATTGCACAAGGATTGGCGGCTGAAAGGCTGGACCTTGTTCGCGCCATGGTCATTTCCAATACAGCCGCAAAAATCGGCACACCCGAGATTTGGAAAGGCCGTATCGAAACGGTTCGCAAAGGGGGTGTTGCGGCACTCGAGCAACCTATTCTTGAACGCTGGTTTTCCAAACGCTTTCATCGGGAAAATGCTGCAGAGCTTGATGGCTGGCGCAACATGCTCTGCCGGACGCCGGCAGCCGGATATGCAGGTTGCTCTGCCGCGATTTCCGAGACAGATTTGTTTGACAGCACGGCACGGCTTACGTTGCCGACGCTCGCGATTGCTGGTTCCGAAGATGGGTCTACCCCGCCAGATCTGGTGCGCGAAACCGCTGATCTGATCAGGGGGTCACGCTTTCATCTGGTCCGGGGTGCGGGCCACCTTCCCTGCGTTGAAAACCCAAATGAATACGCAGAGGTTCTGACCGCTTTTCTGGAGGAGGTCGGCCATGTCTGACCGATACAACGACGGCATGAAAACCCGCCGCGAAATTCTAGGCGATGCACATGTCGACCGTGCAGAGGCCGCTAAAACCGCTTTTGACACGCCCTTTCAAGAGCTTATCACCGAAGGGGCATGGGGTACTGTCTGGGCGCGCGACACGATCACGCCGCGCGAACGTTCAATGCTGACGCTGACTTTGTTAGCGGCTCTTGGGCATTGGGAAGAATTTGCAATGCATATTCGTGCCACCGAAAACACCGGCGCCAGCCCCGAAGATGTACGCGAGGCCATGCTACACGTCGCGATCTACGCCGGGGTTCCTGCGGCCAACCACGCGCTGAGAATCGCACGCGACACCTATCACGAAATGGGGGTTACACTATGACCAACAGATCACCCACTGAATACTACCAGCGAGACCGGCAGTGGCATCCGCCAGCGTTCGCTCCTGACTATAAAACGTCATTGTCGCGCTCGCCACGCATGCCCTTGCTGTCGCTTGAAAATGCTTTGGGAGAGGTGACAGGCCCGGTTTTCAGCCACAATGATATTGCGGAAATTGACAATGACCTGCTGAACAATTTCACACATGGGGGCGAGCCGATTGGCGAGCGGATCATCCTGCATGGCCGCGTGATCGACGAAAACGCAAGGCCCGTTCCCCATACGCTCGTCGAGATTTGGCAGGCGAACGCAGGCGGGCGTTACCGGCATAAGAAAGATACCTATCTTGCCCCAATTGACCCGAATTTCGGTGGTTGCGGGCGGACGATGACTGATGCGGACGGGTATTACTTTTTTCGCACGGTAAAACCCGGCGCATATCCCTGGCGCAATTGGATCAACAGTTGGCGACCTGCGCACATACACGTTTCAATCTTTGGGTCTGGCTTTGCGCAACGACTAATTACACAGTTGTATTTTGAGGGCGATCCGCTCATTGCGAAATGCCCTATTGTGCAATCTATCCCTGACCCCGAAGCTGTAGATCAACTGATCGCCGCTCTTGATATGAACGCCACCATCCCTCTGGATTCAATCGCTTACAAGTTTGATATTGTGCTGCGCGGGCGGCGCTCTACCCTGTTTGAAAACCGGCTGGAGGGGAACTGATGGTACAGAAACTTAACTACCTCAAGGAAACCCCATCACAAACCGCAGGGCCTTACGTTCATATAGGACTGGCCCCCGGCGCAGCAGGGTTTGAGATTTTTGATCAGGAACTTGGCTGGGACATCGCAGGACCAAACGCAAAAGGTGAACGTATTCGCGTAGAAGGTTATGTCTATGACGGAACCGGTGCACCCGTAAAAGATGTTATGCTTGAGGTCTGGCAGGCCAATGCAGAAGGGGTCTATGCCCATCCCGAAGATGGCCGCGCGGTTGAAGACGGCTTTCGTGGCTGGGGGCGGGTGATCACCAATTTCGGAACCGGACTCTGGGGTTTTGATACTGTAAAGCCCGGCGCAACACCGGGTCGAAACGGAACCACACAAGCACCGCATCTGAATCTTTGGATCGTGGCGCGTGGCATCAATGTCGGGCTAAGTACACGCATGTACTTTGATGACAGCGACAATTCCGCAGACCCGATTCTGGGCCTTATCGAACAGGCTCATCGTCGCGATACTTTGATCGCAACACGACAAAATGATGATATCTATCGTTTCGACATACACTTACAGGGTGACGCCGAGACCGTTTTTCTGGATATATAGGTCTCATGAAAAATCCTTGTATCATTTGCGTCGCCATCACCGGATCTGTGCCGAAAAAGGCTAACAATCCGGCGGTGCCGGTCACCATCTCTGAGCAGATTGAATCAACCCACGCCGCGTTTGAGGCCGGGGCCAGTATCGCCCATTGCCACGTGCGCAACGACGATGAAACGCCAACGTCCGACCCGGAAAAATTTGCCCGCCTCAAGGAAGGTCTGGAAAAACACTGCCCCGGTATGATCATCCAGCTTTCGACAGGTGGCCGCTCAGGTGCCGGGAACGAACGTGGTGGCATGCTGCCGTTGCGGCCAGATATGGCATCACTTTCCGTCGGCTCCAACAACTTCCCAACTCGTGTTTATGAGAATCCACCCGATCTTGTGAATTGGCTCGCGTCCGAAATGAAAACCTATGATGTGAAGCCCGAGATCGAGGCTTTTGATCTTTCGCACATCGTACAGGCCACACGCATGCAGGCCGATGGCCGTTTGAACGGGCCGCTCTACGTTCAATTTGTGATGGGTGTAAAGAACGCTATGCCCGTGGATAAGGAAATCTTTGATTTCTATATCAAAACGTTGAACCGGCTCGCACCTGATGCGCTTTGGTGTGGCGCTGGTGTTGGCCCGGGGCAAATCATGGTCAACGAATGGTCGATAGCCGCCGGTGGGCACACGCGCACGGGATTAGAAGACAACATGCGTCTTGACCGCGATCACCTTGCACCGTCAAACGCAGCGCTTGTGGAACGCGCCGTAGACCTATGCGAAAAATATGAGCGCCCCGTCGCAACGTGGCAGGAAGCGCGGAAAATTCTTGGTTTGAGAGCCACATAAATGGCAACAACACCCTTTGACAGCGCAATTACCCGTGACTTGTTTTACGACGCAGAGGTAGGAAAGCTGTTCACTGACAGTGCAGAAGTCCGGGCAATGATGCTGGTCGAGGGCACGCTTGCCAAGGTGCAGGGCAAGCTTGGCATGATCCCTGAAATCAGTGCTGCCGCCATTCACCGTGCTGGCCTTGAGATACAGATCGACCCCGGTGGGCTGTCAGCAGAAACCGGTAAAAACGCTGTCGTCGTCCCTGCCCTCGTCGCTGCATTCCGCAAGGCAATGGAGGCACCGGAACACGCACAATACCTGCATTGGGGCGCAACATCGCAAGACATAATAGACACCGGGCTTGTGCTGCGTCTTCGACAGGTTTTGTCAATTTACGAGACACGGATAAAAGCGCTCGTCAAAACCCTCGGTTCACTGGCTGAGGAGCACGCAACTTTGCCAATGGCGGCGCGGACATGGGGTCAGACCGCCACTGTCACAAGTTTTGGCGCAGTCGTTGCGAGCTGGGGAACCCCGTTTATCAATCATCTTGATCGACTGGCAGTATTGCGCCCACGCCTTCTGAACGTCTCTCTTTCCGGGGCGGCGGGAACATTGTCTGCAATGGGTGACGACGGCCCTAAAATACGCGCGGCCCTGGCAGAAGCCTTGTCTCTGAATGATCCGGCAAGGTCGTGGCATTCGACACGCGATAGTCTTGCAGAACTTGCAGGCTGGCTGACACTTGTTACCGGCAGCCTTGGAAATTTCGGCGAAGACATTTTGCTGATGACACAATCAGGGATCAACGAGGTATCACTGTCCTCGGGCGGCGGTTCTTCGACTATGCCGCAAAAATCAAATCCGGTCTTGCCTTCGCTTCTGGTTGCTTTGGCTGGACAGACCTCGGCCCTTAACAATGTCATGCAATCCGCCACAAAGCACCGTCAACAACGTGACGGCGCGGCATGGATGTGCGAATGGATGAGCCTGCCGCAGATGTGCATGGCGACTGCGCGCGCCCTATCGGCAGCGACGGAACTAGCGAACACCCTAAGCCCGAACAATGCGGCAATGGCGGCCCATATCGACGATGGCACCGGCCTGATCTATGCCGAAGCGTTGTCTTTCGCGCTGGTGCCCGGCCTTTCCCGTCCAGATGCTCAGGCTGCTGTAAAGGAGCTTTGCCAACAAGTGCTTGATCAAAGAGAACCCTTACGCAAGCTCGCATCGAAACGGTGGCCGGACGTTGACTTTGGCACAATGTTTTCCCACATTGCCCAGCTTGGACAGGCCCCGGCGGAGGCACGAGACTTTGCGAAATCTGCTAAAGCTCTTTAACTAAACCGCGTAGTTCACTATCTACATCGGCACGTGCGGACATCCGGGCCGCGCGCGGAGCAAACCATGTCCAACCGCCTGCCCATGTTGTTTATCCTGATCACGCTGATGATCGATTCCATGGGTATTGGGCTGATCATGCCCGTGATGCCGGATCTCATCATTGATGTGCAGGGTGGTGATCTTGCGTCTGCCGCTATATGGGGCGGCGTGCTGGCGACCAGTTTCGCCGTGATGCAATTCCTGTTCTCGCCTGTCGTTGGCAGCTTGTCCGACAGGTTTGGCCGCCGTCCTGTTTTACTTATTTCACTCGCTGTCATGGCGCTGGATTACGCGGTCATGGCGATTGCAGGCACGATCTGGCTGCTGTTTGTCGGACGCATCATTGGTGGCATCACTGCCGCCACGCAATCTACCGCGTCTGCCTTTGTTGCGGACATATCAGCCCCTGAAAAGAAGGCTCAGAATTTTGGGCTGATGAGCGCGGCTTTTGGCGTTGGCTTTGTGATTGGCCCGATGTTTGGCGGTTTGCTGTCGACCTTTGGGCCACGTGCGCCCTTTGTCGCCGCTGCGGCGCTGGCGGGGTTAAACTTCGCCTTTGGCTATTTTGTGCTGCCCGAAACCGTAACTGACCGCATCCGCCGCCCGTTTATGTGGCGACGCGCGAACCCGTTTGGCGCCTTCAAAAACATTGGGAACTTGCCGGGCTTAAAAGGTCTTCTTGTGGTGTATTTCCTCTATCAGATTGCGTTCTTCGTTTATCCGGCAATCTGGAGCTATTTCACACAAGAACGCTTTGGCTGGGAACCGGTGATGGTCGGCTATTCTCTGGCTGCATTCGGTGTTTCCATCGCAATCGTACAGGGTGGGCTGATACGCCTGATCATTCCGCGTTTGGGCGAAAGTCGAACTGTGATTATAGGCTTTTTGTTCAACATGATCGCCTGTCTTGCGATTGGCACAATTACAAATGGCTGGGTGGTTCTTGCACTGACACCGCTGACAGCACTCGGCGCAATAGCTGGGCCTGCAATGCAAGGAATCATTTCACGCATTGCGGGCGATGATCAGCAGGGTGAACTTCAGGGAGTGCTGGCCAGTGTTGCCGCAATTGGCACAATCCTGTCGCCGTTGATTATGACCTCCACCTTCAGTTATTTCAGCAACCCGGCGGCGCCGATCTATTTGCCCGGGGCACCATTTTTGCTTTCGATGGTGCTTATGGGACTTTGCGCGTTCGTTTTTCTCGCGACATCACGCCGTAGCGTTGCAACCTCAACACCATAATCTCTGTTTGCGACATGTTTTTGTCGCGTGCCCCCTTGCAGCCCAGCGCTGAACTTCGCACCCTACTGTGAACACAACAGGAGCTTTGCCCATGTCCCAAATCCGCGCCGCCGTGGCACATACCTTCGGCCATCCCCTTTCCATCGAAGACGTGATACTACGCGCGCCCGAGATGGGTGAAGTCGAAGTCACGCTGGAAGCCTGCGCAATCTGCCACTCTGATATTGCGTTTATCGACGGTGGCTGGGGCGGAACCCTTCCTGCAGTCTATGGACACGAGGCGGCTGGCCGGATTTCGGCCCTAGGCCAAGGGGTTCAAGGCTATGCGGTTGGCGACCCGGTTCTTGTAACACTGATCCGCTCTTGCGGTGCCTGTGCACCTTGTTCAGGTGGCTCTCCGGTTTCCTGTGAATCGCCGACTCCGATGCATGGGCCGATCACACTGCCCGACGGCAGCCCGGTCGAGCAGGCAATGGCCTGTGGCGCATTTGCTGAAAAGGTTGTCGTGCACCCCAGCCAGATTGTTCCGATCCCCGAGAATATGGCGATGGATGTTGCTTCGCTCCTGTCTTGCGGCGTGATTACCGGTGTTGGCGCGGTGGTGAATTCTGCCGAATTGCGTCCCGGCCAGACCGCTGTCGTAATCGGCGCGGGTGGCGTTGGCCTTAACGCTATTCAGGGCGCACGCATCGCCGGTGCCGCAAAGATAATCGCCATCGACATGCTTGAGGAAAAGCTGGACGTCGCAATGGAATTTGGCGCGACCCACGGGATTTTGGCAAGCTCCGAGAAACCCTGGGAACAGATTTCCGAATTGACGGGAGGGCATATGGCCGATGCTGTTTTCGTGACGGTTGGCGCGATTCCAGCCTATGAAAGTGCGCCGCGTTATCTTTCCCGCAAAGGCAAGATGGTGATGGTTGGCATGCCACACTCTGGAGCAAATGCATCCTATGAGCCGGTTGTCATCGCCGCTCTTGGGCAAAGCATGATTGGAACAAAGATGGGCGACGTTGTCTTGCGCCGCGATATCCCATGGTTGATCGACCTCTACCAGCAAGGCCGTCTGAAACTGGACGAACTGATTTCAGGTCGCTGGTCGCTGGATCAGATAAACGAGGCGATAGCCGATACCAAAACAGGTGCGGCACGCCGTAATGTGGTGATGTTCAAATGAAACTGCGAGACCTTGAAATATTCACCGTTGCCCCGCCACCGCCCGGATGGGGTGGGCGCTACTGGACATTCGTGAAACTCACGACCGACAACGGCATCGTTGGGTATGGAGAATGCTATGCCACATCGGTTGGCCCCAAAGCCATGGATGCCGTCATAACGGATGTCTTTGAACGGCACATGCAAGGTGAAAACCCCGAAAACATAGAGCTCATGTTCCGCCGCGCCTATTCCTCGGGCTTCACGCAGCGGCCTGACCTTACGGTGATCGGTGCATTCTCTGGTCTTGAAATCGCGTGTTGGGATATTCTTGGCAAGGCGCATGATCGCCCTGTTTATGCGCTGATGGGTGGACTGATGAATGAACGCATCCGCTCTTACACCTATCTCTACCCGATGGAACACCATTCGCTTAGCGAGTTCTGGACATCGCCTGACATGGCCGCAGAATGCGCTGCTGCAATGGTAGACTTGGGCTTTACTGCGGTGAAATTCGACCCGGCAGGCCCCTATACTGCGCGTGGTGGCCATATGCCCGCGATGAGCGATATCAGCCAGTCGGTCGCCTTTTGCAAAGCGATACGCGAGGCGGTTGGAGACAAGGCAGATTTACTATTCGGCACACACGGGCAATTCTCAACCGGTGGTGCCATACGACTTGGCAAGGCGATAGAGCCTTATTCCCCACTCTGGTTTGAGGAACCGATTCCGCCGGATAATGTAAATGAGATGGCCAAGGTCGCCCGCGCGACATCCACCCCGATTGCAACCGGTGAACGGCTGACCACAAAGGCTGAATTCGCAACAGTCCTGCGCTCGGGTGCGGCGACAATCCTGCAGCCCGCCCTTGGACGATCCGGCGGTATTTTGGAAACCAAAAAGATTGCCGCAATGGCCGAAGTCTACAACGCCCAAATAGCACCGCATTTATATGCGGGACCCGTGGAATGGGCAGCCAATATTCAGCTTGCCGCGAACATACCAAACCTGCTGCTTGCGGAAACCATTGGCACGGGCGGTGATTTCCACCTACCGCTGATCAAACACTCCATAACCTGGGAAGACGGATTTATAATCGCGCCCACTGCCCCTGGGCTCGGCATTGAATTTGACGAAGGCCTTGCACGGGCCAATCCGTTCACTGGAACCGGCCTGCACCTTGAGATGCAGGAAGCGCCCTGTGACTACAAGAATGGCAACGTTTTCTTAGGTGGTGCTCCGGCGCGCGAAGACTAGATTTACAGACTTCGTGATTGGTCATCAAAAGAAAGAGGAGCGTTAAGAACGCTCCTCTTTGAGTTTGTTATTAAGCGACGTTTGCTTTGCGCGGAGATCAAGGATTTTCTAAAAATCCTTGTCAAAAATCTTTGTAAGATTTATTCTCCCACGTGGCTTAGCTACGTCCCTTCCATGGCACCAGATAGTTTTCAGCCTTACGCATCAGGATATCGATGCCGTAACCGATGACGCCAATCAGGATGATCCCCATGATCACGATGTCGGTCAGCTGGAACTTTGAGGCCGCAATGATCATCATCCCGGCGCCCTTTTGCGCCGCAACAAGTTCTGCTGCCACAACTGTTCCCCAACAAACACCCATTGCAACCCGCGCACCGGTAAAGATTTCCGGCAAAGAGTTGGGCACAATCACGTGCCGCATGATCTGACCACGTGACGCCCCCAACGAATAGGCTGCGTGAATCTTGGTAATATTCACACCAGACACACCCGCCCGCGCTGCGATCGTCATGATCCAGAGCGCCGCAAGAAACAGCAACACGATCTTCCCGGTTTCCCAAATTCCGAACCAGATGATCACCAGCGGGATCAGAGCAAGTGGTGGTACGGGGCGCATGAATTCAACGATTGGATCAAACCAGCCACGGAACCAACTGCTGAGCCCCATCGCGTATCCCAGCGGGATACCGACAAGTGACCCAAGGACAAAGCCTGCAATCACCCTCATCAGCGAGGAACTCAGGTGTTCGATTAGCGTAAAGTTCTGATAGCCTGACCCGGAGATTTCAACAAGACGCGACCAGACCGCTTCAGGCGACGGCAGCCAAATCGGTTCCATTTGCCAGCCTTTTCTCGGCTCAAAATTGATCGTGCCTTTTCCTGTCAGACTGACCCGTCCGGCGTCGACCATAACTTCCTTGCCCGGCTCAATCGCCTGTCCGTCAATCGCCGTAATACGAAAGCCGTCCTCTCCGCTTCCCTCATCATTTCCCTTTGTCTGAACAAGGCCGCTGCGCCATGCACCCACCGAAGCAACATCATTTTTAGCAAACCCGTCGCCCGGTTCTACTTCGGGTTCTTCATCTGCGCTGCCGGTTTTGCGAACAACAACGGTGACCGTTGCGTCATCCGTCGCGCCCGCAGCATTCGTTGCGGTGTAGGTGAACGTCGCATCCCCAACAAAAGGACCCGGCGCATGAATCGGTGTCAACTTAGAGCCGGTAAAGGCACCCCAAATCAGAAATATGGACAGAACTGAGATGATAGAGGCAGCCCTGTTGGGCTTTACCGCACTTTCGTCGCCGAATGTCACCGTCTTCAGACTGGTGAAATCATGCTTGGCGGTCATCATTTTTGTTGCGGTACTCACAAGAAAAAAGGCACCTACAAACAAAATGATATAGATAATCAGAATGGTCATGCTGCGCCCTCCGTCCGGCCCATGATCTCTTCTTCCATTTCCCAGATCATCGACAGAATTTCTTCTCGCGTTTCGGAATAGCCTTTGGCTTTTTTCACCTCACGCAAATCTGCGTTCACACCCATTTCAGCATATGGCAACTGGTATTCCTTATGGATGCGCCCTGGCCGTGGTGCCAGCACCAACAACCGCTCACCCAGCAAAATAGCCTCTTCCACCGAATGGGTGATCAGAATCACGGTCTTGCCGGTCTCTTTCCAAAGTTTCAGAACAAGGCCTTGCATTTTTTCACGGGTCAGCGCGTCAAGTGCACCTAACGGTTCATCCATCAGGATAACATCAGGGTCATTTGCCAGACATCGCGCCAGCGCAACACGCTGTTGCATACCACCTGACAATTCGTAAACCGCCTTGTCTTTAAAATCGCCCAATCCGACGACCTCCAGCAAATGTTCAACGGTCTCGTTGCGCTCTGATCTGGGCAGCCCTTTCATCCGGGGTCCAAAATCAACGTTTTCACGCACGCTCATCCATTCAAACAGCGCACCTTGCTGAAAGACCATTCCACGCTCTGCATCAGGGCCGGTCACTGTATGGCCATTCAGAACAACTTGTCCTTCAGTGGGCGCCAGAAAACCCGCGATGATATTCAAAAGCGTTGTCTTGCCGCAGCCCGATGGCCCAAGCACAGACATCAGCTCGCCTTCTTTGATATTCAGTGATACGTCCTTCAACGCCTGAATCGATGTTCCGTTCGGCAAGTCAAATCGCATTGAGATATTTTCGATTAATAGCCCTGTCACGCTAACGTCCCCTTTGCTGTCCCTAATAGAAAAACGGCGCGCCGGATGGCGCGCCATTTAATAAGGTTTACATCGCAGATGCGGCCTGTAGCGCTGCCGTATTCACCGTTGCGTCATAAGAGTCGAGGGCTGAATCGATTGAACCTGCACCTACAAAGACGTCTGCGACGCCTTTCATGAAGATCTGGCTACCGCCACCGAGCCATTTATCGCTCAGCTGGTCTTCGACGCTTGGGAAAGTGAAAGTAGCGATCGTCGCGCGGGTATCTTCCAGTTCCATACCAGCGTCCTTAGCGATAACCGGCAACATTTCTTCAACGCCTTCGCCAGAATTCCAGCGCTCGTTCATCTCTGCGGTGACAGCGAGGAACTTCGCAAGCAGTTCACCTTCTTCCGCAACAAAGTTTGCTGGTGCGGTTGTCACGTCAAACACCAGAATGCCGAGTTCTTCCTTTTCGGCTCCTGTCAGCAGCACGTTGCCGTTTTCTTTCATTCGACGCAGTGCGCCACCCCAACCGCAGGCCATATCGATAGAACCTTGCGACAATGCAGCGGCACTTTCAGCAGGCGCCATGTCGACAACTTCCAACGACGCCACATCAACGCCAAAGTGGTTCATCTGAGACAAGAAGCCATAGTGCGCAGCAGTACCAAGAGGTACAGCAACTTTCTTGCCGGCAAGCTCGGACGCACTGGATGCGTCGATCTCAAGGCTCGATGCCACAACGCAATTGTCGTTGTCAGAATAGGACACGGCCACGTCAACGATCTGGATGTCCTGACCAGCAGATACCGCAACTACGAAGGGCGGAACGCCCTGGCTGACAGAGATATCCACGTCGCCCGACGCCATCGCCGCGCTCATTGCAGTTCCGGTGTCAAACGCTACCCAGTTTACCTTGACGCCCATTGCTTCATCATAAAGGCCATTCACTTTCGCAAACTGAAAAGGCATCGGCCATTCCAGGAAGTAGGCGACAGTAATTTCGTCGGCAGCATATGCTGCCTGAGCACCCGTCAACATAGCTACACCAGCAACTGCACTCATAAATTTGGTTTTAAGTTTCATTCTTTTCTCCCGGTTATTTTACCGCTTCAGCGGTTTGATTTTATCGATTTGGAACAGCAAAACTTTTTTGTTTTGTCTTGATTTTGACCAAAGCATTACACAGCGAACCACAGAACCCGATTCCAAAATAGCCCCGAATTTCGATTGCGATTCTCTTGCTCCTTCCATTCTGAGACGTTTCTGCCAAGCCTTTCACAGAAATTTTGCAGACAAAAATTCTGCTCTAAGTCTAAGCAATTTCAAAATTTTTCAAGTTTTTTTGTTCGCGACCTCCACTCAGGAAACCGCTCTTGCGTCTCCTGCTATTGAACATGAATAATGCCTCATCGTAAAGTCCAGTATCTCCAGTTTACATTGCGCGATAAGACCAGTTAAAGAACACAACATGGCAATATCTGAAGAAACATTTTTCCTCGAGAACCGATTCGAGGGCACTCTCCAAAGCCAGATTCAACAAATGGTGGCAGAGGGAATTCTGTCTGGACGCTTTCGACCCGGTGAAAAAATGCCCTCTTCGCGGAAGCTGGCCAAACATCTCGGTGTGTCGCGGCTGACCGTGACGCTTGCATATAACGAGCTCATATCTGACGACTACCTGACGTCGCATGGCCGCTCTGGTTACTTCATATCCCAAAGTGCGCCTCCACCACCGGAGTTTTCAGCTGGTCATTCCCGAGACAGCGTTGACTGGTCGCGCGCAATTGGACGGCGGTTTTCCGGCGCTCGATTGGTTGAGAAACCGGTTGACTGGGAGGCGTTCCCTTATCCCTTTGTCTATGGGCAAGCGGACCCAACGCTGTTTGATCAGCAAAACTGGCGCCTTTGTGCGCTTCAGGCACTCGGCCGCAAGGACTTTTCAAGCCTGACGGCAGACTATGCCGAAAGGGATGACCCGAAGCTGGTTGAGTTTATCGCGCGTCACACGCTCCCGCGGCGCGGAATATTAGCACGCCCAGAAGAAATCCTGATCACTATAGGGGCGCAAAACGCCCTCTGGCTTGCTGCACAGATACTCCTGACGCAACGACGTACCGCAGCTTATGAAAACCCCTGCTATCCGGGTTTGCGAGAAATTTTAACTCAGGCGCGGTGTCATCTGGCCCCTATCCCAGTTGACGATGATGGTCTTCCACCCGACCTGCTGCCAGACGAAACGGACGTCGTCTTTACGACTCCAAGCCATCAGTGCCCAACCTCGACAACAATGTCGCTTAAACGCAGGCAGACATTGCTGGAACGCGCACGTGAACGGGATTTTCTGGTCGTTGAAGACGACTATGAGTTTGAAATGTCGTTCCTGACCAAAGCATCACCAGCGCTTAAGTCTCTGGATGAAGATGGTCGCGTTATCTATGTAGGCTCTTTTTCCAAATCCCTTTTTCCGGGACTGAGGTTGGGGTATCTGGTCGGTTCTGCACCGTTTATTCAGGAAGCCCGCGCGCTCCGATCCTCGGTCCTGCGCCATATACCCGGTCACACGCAGCGTACCACCGCCTATTTTCTGTCGCATGGACACTATGATGCTCTCGTGCGCCGTATTCGAAATGCGCTTCATGAACGGCGTGAATTGATGGACCAGGAAATCCGCAAGCATGGCCTTTCCATCGCTGGGCGTGCCAGCTTTGGCGGGTCTTCGTTCTGGATGTCGACCGGGCCTGGCATTGACGTCGACGATCTGACAACCCGCCTCAAGGCACGGGGCGTCTTAATTGAACCCGGAACACCGTTTTTTGAAACGGCCGATGAAGGACGAGAATACTTTCGTCTTGCCTATTCTTCGATACCACTTGCTAAGATTCCCAAGGGCATCGCCATTCTTGCTGAAGAAATGGGCCGCTAAGGGAGCCCGCAAAGACTGTACAAGACCGAGTGCTGCAAATTCAACGTTGACAAAAACTTCCGTTAATGAGACCTTAAGTCTCATTAACGGAAATGCTGGCTATAGAGTGCACCCAAAACTGGACCTACATGAAGGCAAAGCTAAGCAGTAGCCTACGCGCTGAAATCATATAAATTGGCCCAGCCCGCCACGTCGAGGAGACACCGCATGAAAATGACAACTGAAGAAGCCTTTGTAAAAACCCTCCAGATGCATGGGATCGAACATGCCTTCGGTATCATCGGCTCGGCAATGATGCCGATTTCCGATATCTTTGGCAAAGCCGGTATCACCTTCTGGGATTGTGCACATGAAGGCTCCGGCGGCATGATGGCGGACGGATACACCCGTGCCACCGGCAAGATGTCAATGATGATCGCTCAGAACGGACCGGGCATCACCAACTTTGTGACCGCCGTAAAAACCGCTTACTGGAACCACACTCCCGTACTGCTCGTGACACCACAAGCCGCGAACAAGACTATGGGTCAAGGTGGCTTTCAGGAAGTCGAGCAAATGGCCGCGTTCGAAGACATGGTATGCTATCAGGAAGAAGTCCGCGACCCTACCCGTATGGCCGAGGTTCTGAACCGCGTTATTCTGAACGCCAAACGCTACAGCGCCCCGGCACAGATCAACGTGCCACGCGACTACTTCACGCAGGTCGTTGACATCGAACTGCCTCAGATCGTCGAATTCGAAACCCCGGCCGGCGGTGAAGCCGCACTGGATCAGGCCGCTGAATTGCTGTCAAATGCCAAGTTCCCTGTAATCCTGAACGGCGCCGGCGTTATTCTTGCCGACGCAATTCCGGCGTCCGCCGCTCTGGCTGAAAGACTTGATGCACCCGTCTGCTGTGGTTACCAGCACAATGATGCCTTCCCGGGCTCTCACCCGTTGCATGCGGGTCCTCTTGGCTACAATGGCTCGAAAGCAGGTATGCAGCTGATCAATCAGGCTGATGTTGTTTTGTGCCTTGGCACGCGCCTCAACCCATTCTCAACACTGCCGGGCTATGGAATCGACTACTGGCCCACAAACGCTAAAATCATTCAGGTTGACGTCAAGCCAGAGCGTATCGGCCTGACCAAGCCAGTTGCCGTTGGCATCGTGGGCGACGCCAAAAAGGTTGCGGCAACACTGCTGGAAAAACTGTCAGATACTGCAGGCGATGCAGGGCGTGACGCGCGTAAAGCGAAAATCGCCACAACTAAATCGGCTTGGGCGCAGGAACTCAGCTCGATGGATCACGAGCAGGACGATCCCGGCACCACATGGAACGAGCGCGCACGTGCTGCCAAGCCCGACTGGCTCAGCCCACGTCGTGCATGGCGAGCGATTCAGGCCGCGCTACCAAAAGACGCGATCATCTCTTCCGATATCGGCAACAACTGCGCTATCGGTAACGCCTACCCGTCGTTTGAAGAAGGCCGTAAATACCTCGCACCAGGTCTATTTGGCCCATGCGGCTATGGCCTGCCGGCGGTTGTTGGTGCGAAAATCGGCTGCCCCGATGTTCCCGTTGTCGGCTTCTCCGGTGACGGTGCTTTCGGCATCGCAGTAACCGAGCTGACCGCGATCGGCCGCAAAGAATGGCCTGCCGTGACCCAGATCGTGTTCCGCAACTACCAGTGGGGAGCCGAAAAACGTAATTCGACACTGTGGTTTGATGACAACTTCGTCGGCACCGAACTGGACACTCAGGTGTCTTATGCCGGCATCGCCAAGGCCTGCGGCCTGAAAGGTGTTGTCGCGCGTACGATGGACGAACTGACCGATGCTCTGGACCAAGCGATCAAGGATCAGAAAAACGGTATCACCACACTGATCGAAGCCATGATAAATCAGGAACTGGGCGAACCGTTCCGTCGCGACGCAATGAAAAACCCGGTTGAAGTTGCCGGTATCAGCGCAGACGATATGCGTCCGCAGTCTTAATTGTTCTAAAAACCTCCTTATCGGCCCCCGGAACTTGTTTTTCGGGGGCCGGTACTCCCGGCGGCATCGCCGCCTGACCGTGAAATTTACCGATGACCTCGCCATTCCTCACTTCGCGCGAACCGACCTGCCCAGCAGATCTGATAGAGCGTGCCGCCGCCTTACCCTCTCCGCGTGTCGTGATTGCCCGCGCCGGATCCCCATTGCCAATGCAAGCCGCGTTTGAGGCGACCAAAGCGGGTCTTATGACCCCGATTTTCACAGGTGAAGCTGCCGATATTTCGCGCGAAGCAGCCGCATTGAACTGGGATATTTCCCAATACCAACTGATCCAAACAAAAGGCGAGGAAGAAGCTGGCCAAGCTGCTGCCGCACTATGTGGCAATAGACAGGCTGATGTCTTGATGAAAGGCCAGCTTCACACTGACGTTTTCATGAAATCGGCCCTCAACCGCGATGCGGGTCTGCGTACAGGTCGCCGCCTTGTTCATATTTTCCATGTCACGCATCCAGATGGTGGACGCCCGCTTTTGATTTCTGACGCCGCGGTCAACGTGGCGCCAAACCTTGAAACCCGGCAAGACGCGATCCGCGCGGTTACAACCCTGCTTCAGCAACTTGGCACCGCGCGCCCAAAAATAGCGATACTCTCGGCAACTGAATCCCCGATCCCCTCTGTCCCGAGCGCGGTAGAAGGCCGTGAACTTTCTGAATGGGCGGCGCAAAACGTGCCTGATGCCGATGTATCCGGACCATTGGCGCTTGATTTGATCCTGTCACCAGACTCCGTCGCCGTAAAAGGACTGACCGATGATCCTGTCGCAGGTCAGGCCGACGCTGTCATTGTGCCGGACATTGTTTCGGGTAACACGCTGTTCAAGGCACTTGTGTATCTGTCTGGTGGATGCGCAGCCGGTCTGGTGCTTGGCGCAAAGGTGCCGCTGCTGCTGACCAGCCGTGCTGATCCGCCCGCTGCGCGCCTTGCATCCGTAGCGCTTGCCGCAATCCATTGCGCTGGGATAACCCCCGAATGAATGCTTTGGTCGAAATCACCGGGCTGCCAATGCTGCATCTTGTCCTTTTGGGCCTGATCACATTTGTCGCCGGTGTTGTACGTGGCTTTTCAGGGTTTGCTTTGTCAGCCGTGGTGATGGCGACGGCGCTGTTTATCCTGCCCCCTGTCAAGCTTATCCCGATACTTTGGTTTCTCGAGTTTTCTGCTAATATTCTTATGGTTCGAAACGGGATTAAAGAAGCAAATATGACCGTGGTCATGGGGCTTGTCATTGGATCAATCCTTGGTTACCCGATCGGCCTTTCGCTGACTCACAGCCTGCCGGTTGAAACATCAAAACTGGTTGCGCTATGCATCGTTCTTACGCTCGCCTTTACGCAAATATTGCGCGTTCGCCTGGCCTTCCTTGCAACATTGCCTGGTCTTTACGGTGCTGGCCTGATTTCAGGTGTCGTCAGTGGCCTTGCCTCTGTCGGGGGAATGGTTGTCGCGCTTTATGTTTTGGCAAGCACGGCGCCCGCACGCGAAATGCGGGCCTCTTTGGTGATGTATCTGACCGTCTCGCTTATCAGCAGCCTCGTTTTTCTTATCTCCTACGGCATGATGGACCGCGCCACCATTGCCCTTGGTCTTTTATTCAGTCTTCCAACCATGCTGGGAGTCGCTGTTGGAAAACAGATGTTTTCACCCAGACTTGAACCCTATTACCGCCCTTTTTGCCTAAGCCTGTTGATGGTATTAGCAGGAACGGGAATCCTAAGATTGGCGACTTAAAAGAACATGCGTTTCGTAAAGTCCAAAACAACCAGAATAATAGTCGCGCAAACGACAGAATTCAGCTTAAGTGTCTCAAGCATTTACACAGCAGGGAAGCCATATGTCCTTTAATCAGCCAGCCCTGGAGACCTCCCCAAAGGTTTCTGACGAAATCCGCAAGACGACATGTTACATGTGTGCCTGTCGCTGTGGGATTAATGTGCATCTTAAGGACGGCAAGGTCGCCTATATCGAAGGCAATCGTGATCACCCTGTGAACAAGGGTGTGCTTTGTGCCAAAGGGTCTGCGGGCATTATGCAGGTCAATGCACCCTCGCGCCTGCGCGCACCCCTAAAGCGGGTTGGCCCGCGCGGTTCTGGCGAATTCGAAGAAATCAGTTGGGAAGAGGCGCTGAGCCTCGCGACAAGCTGGCTGCAGCCGATCCGCCATGAAGCCCCGGAAAAGCTCGCCTTTTTTACCGGGCGCGATCAGTCGCAATCTTTCACATCCTTCTGGGCGCAGGGGTTTGGCACCCCAAACTACGCGGCACACGGTGGGTTCTGCTCGGTCAATATGGCCGCAGCGGGAATCTACACGATGGGTGGTGCGTTTTGGGAGTTCGGTCAGCCTGACTGGGATCACACAAAACTGTTCATGCTGTTTGGTGTTGCCGAAGACCATGATTCAAACCCGATCAAAATGGGCCTTGGTAAAATCAAGGCCAATGGTGCCAAGGTCATCGGCGTGAACCCGATCCGGTCCGGCTATAACGCGATTGCTGATGAATGGGTCGGCATCACACCCGGCACCGATGGTCTGTTCATTCTGTCGCTCATACATGAATTGATAAAGGCGGGTAAGATCGACCTCGACTACCTGTCGCGTTACACCAATGCCCCGGTTCTGATTGATGCTGAAACCGGGCTTCTGATGCGGGATAAAAACGGCAAGCAACTTGTCGTTGATCGTAAAACCCGCAAACTGGCGCCCTTTGACAAGCGCGGCGTTCGCCCTGACCTTGCAGCCACGCACGAAGGCAACCGCACGGTTTTCCAACTGATGGCCGAGCGTTATCTGGACGAACAATATGCACCAGAAGCCGTTGCCGAACGTTGCGGCATCCCTGCTGGGCGCATTCGCAAAATCGCGGCTGAAATTGCCCGTGTCGCCTTTGACGAGGCCATTGTGCTTGAGCGGCCGTGGACAGATTTTCGCGGTGAGAAACACGCTCAGATGACGGGTCGGCCAGTCTCTTTCCATTCTATGCGCGGAGTGTCAGCGCATTCCAACGGGTTCCAGACCTGTCGCGCGCTGCACGTGCTGCAAATCATTCTTGGTACGGTCGAGGTGCCCGGCGGCTTCCGCTTCAAACCGCCCTATCCAAAACCGGTGGAGGCGCACCCGACTCCGCATTGCCATTCAAAACCCGACTGCCCGCTTGATGGGCCGCACCTTGGATTTGTGCATGGGCCTGAGCATCTTGCTCTTAAAGAAGACGGCACAGCGGCGCGCATTGACAAGGCGTTCACCTGGGAAAATCCGATGTCGTCACATGGCCTGATGCATATGGTGATCTCTAACGCCCATGCAGGGGACCCATACAAGATCGACACGCTGTTCATGTATATGGCGAATATGTCTTGGAATTCATCGATGAACACCGGCGGTGTCATGCAGATGCTGACGGACACGGATGAAAACGGTGACTACGTTATTCCGCACATCATCTATTCGGACGCTTACAGTTCAGAAATGGTGGCCTATGCTGATCTCATTCTGCCGGACACCACCTATCTTGAACGGCATGATTGTATCTCGCTGCTTGACCGCCCGATCTGCGAGGCGGACGGTGCGGCAGATGCGATCCGCTGGCCGCTGATAGAACCTGACCGCGATGTACGCGGCTTCCAATCTGTTCTGGTCGACCTTGCAAACCGCATGAAACTTCCCGGCTTTGTAAACGAAGATGGCTCTGCCAAATACAAAGATTACGCCGATTATATCGTGAACCACGAACGCCGCCCGGGCATTGGCCCGCTTGCAGGTTTCCGCGGGGACGGGTCTGAGTCAGGCCGGGGTGCCGTAAACCCCGATCAGCTTGATCGCTACATTGAAAACGGTGGCTTTTTTGTCGAGCATATCCCAACAGAGGCAAGTTACTATAAACCGTGGAACACAGCCTATCAGGACTGGGCGGTTGGCATGGGTATCTATGATGCGCCCCAGCCTTACCTGTTCCAGCTTTATGTCGAGCCGATGCGCAAATTCCAGCGCGCCGCCGAAGGGCATGGCGAGCGCCAGCCGCCAGAGCATCTACGCAAACGCATCATCGACACGATGGACCCGCTGCCAATCTGGTATGCACCGTTTGAAGACAGCAATGTTGATACGGAAAAATTCCCGATCCACGCGCTGACCCAGCGCCCGATGGCGATGTATCATTCGTGGGGAACGCAGAATGCATGGCTGCGTCAGATTCACGGTGTGAACCCGCTTTATGTACCAACAAAGATTTGGGAAGAGCATGGCTTTGCCGACGGTGACTGGGCGCGTGTCACCTCGGCCCATGGTGAAATTACGGTTCCGGTCGCACTTATGGCTGCACTGAACGAAAAAACAATCTGGACGTGGAACGCGATTGGCAAGCGCAAAGGCACCTGGGCCCTGGATGAGAACGCACCAGAGGCCACCAAAGGCTTCCTGCTCAACCATTTGATTCACGAGCTTCAACCCCCCAAAGGCGATGGAATGCGCTGGTCAAATTCCGATCCGATCACAGGTCAGGCCGCTTGGTTTGATCTCAGGGTGAAGATTGAAAAGGCCATTGCCCCAAGTGAATCACAGCCCGTCTTCGACCCGATCAAATCACCGGTCGGGAAAGGTGCAAAAAATCTGACGTGGAAGGTGGGGAAATGAGTTTGAATTCTTACAAGTTCCACTGCTCAGCACCTTTAAAGTTTTGCAAAACCCCCGGTTTCAAAACATTGAAAACTTTAAATTCGGAGGGTCGTCATGACTGATCTGCCGACCCACACCGAAAAAAAGCTTGGCCTTGTCATCGACCTTGATACCTGTGTCGGCTGCCATGCCTGTGTTGTTTCCTGCAAGGGCTGGAACACCGAAAACTACGGTGCGCCGCTGTCTGATATGGATGCCTACGGTGCCGAGCCTGTGGGAACCTTCCTGAACCGGGTTCATTCCTACGAAGTTCAGCCAGAGCAAGGGTTTGCGCAAACTGTGCATTTCCCGAAATCCTGTCTGCATTGCGAAGATGCGCCCTGCGTCACGGTCTGCCCCACCGGGGCGAGCTACAAGCGTTTGGAAGATGGTATCGTACTGGTAAACGAAAGCGATTGTATTGGCTGTGGTCTGTGCGCCTGGGCCTGCCCCTACGGCGCGCGTGAACTGGACCAGGTGGAAGGGGTGATGAAAAAATGCACCCTTTGCGTGGATCGTATATATAACAATAACTTACCCGAAGAAGACCGGGTTCCCGCATGCGTCAGAACCTGCCCTTCGGGCGCGAGACACTTTGGCGATCTGGGTGATCCTGACAGCGAGGTCAGCCAGTTGGTTGAAGCCCGTGGCGGCATGGATCTGATGCCCGAACAGGGAACCAAGCCCGTCAACAAGTACCTGCCACCCCGCCCAAAGGATACATGGGAAGAGGTCGACATCCTCGCACCTCTCCTCACCCCCGTTGCAGCAGAGCCCAAAGGTTTCCTTGGTTGGCTCGATAAAGCGCTGGAGAAACTCTGATGCATCCCGCTCCCTCCGTTATTCTGTTCACCGTTCTTTCCGGCCTTGGCTTTGGTCTGCTTACCTTTTTGGGCCTTGGCGTCCCTGACATAAGCGGTTGGGTGGCTTTTGTTTTCTTCCTGATCGCCTTTGCCTTGGCGGTCGGGGGCTTGCTTGCGTCCACATTCCACCTTGGCAACCCACAACGCGCGATGAAGGCCTTTACGCAGTGGCGCACAAGCTGGCTTTCGCGCGAAGGGTGGCTCGCGGTTGGTGCGCTTGTTGTTATGGGAGTTTACGCTTTTTGTGTGATCTTTTTGGATCAAAAGATAGAACCACTCGGCTGGGTTGGCGCCGCGCTTTCTGTTGCAACTGTCTATGCGACGTCCATGATTTATGGGCAATTGAAAACCATTCCTCGGTGGAACAACCCTCTGACATCGCTTTACTTTCTGTCGACCTCAATTGCAGGTGGCGCGCTTCTCGCCGGGCAAGCCAGACTTGCTGCCTTGTTACTGGCGCTTGTCGGGGCAGTGCAGGTCATCACCTGGATCAAGGGTGACACGCGCTTTGGCGAACGTGGCCATAGCATCGAAACCGCGACCGGCTTGGGGTCCATCGGCAAAGTCAGGCTATTTGAAGCCCCGCACAGCGGCCCAAACTACCTGCTGAAAGAGTTCGTGTTCGTTGTTGGCCGCAAACACGCATTGAAACTGCGCATTATTGCATTGGTGTTCATGTCGATCTTACCTGTGCTCCTGCTGCTTCTGCCTGTCGGTCATGCCATTGCAGCGGTTGCTGTGCTGTCTCATCTGTTTGGCACATTGGTATCGCGTTGGCTGTTTTTTGCAGAAGCTGAACATGTGGTCGGCCTCTACTATGGTAAAAGATAGAGGCACACTACGCTTTGCGCCGCCCCAAAGACGTGGCGAAAAACGCAGCCGCTGCCGCCACGATGCTTGGACCGGCAGGGGTATCGAGCCACAATGACATTCCCAGCCCAGCAAGGGCTGACGCCGCACCAAAGATAATTGCCCCGATTGCCATATGTTCCGGCGTGCGTGCGAAACCGCGGGCCGCTGCAGCCGGGATAATAAGCAATGCCGCAATTAGCAGTGCACCAACAACCTTGATCGCGACAGCCACAACCAGTGCCAAGGCCAGCGTTAGAACAAGTTCTTCACGCCGCGGATTGATCCCAGAGGCCTGCGCCAAATCCCGGTTCAGCGTTGCCGTTAGCAATGCTGACCAACGCCAGTAAAGCAGGCCGGTCACGACCAGTGCACCACTCCAGATCACTAGTAGGTCCAGACGCGAAACCGCCAGTATATCGCCAAACAGATAAGCAGACAGATCCACGCGCGCACCCTGGATGAAGCTGATTGCGACCAGACCCAGCGCCAAAGCCGAATGCGCAAGCACCCCAAGTGCTGTGTCCATCGAATGGCCCTTGTGCGATAGCATATTGACGAGCAAAGCCATTCCAAGCGCAGCTACAAGCGTTCCCAGAAAAACAGAACTTGAAAACCCAAGCGCCAAGGCCACGCCCAGAATTGCAGCATGCGATGTTGCATCGCCAAAATAGGCCATACGACGCCAGACAACAAAACTGCCAAGCGGACCCGCGGCTAAAGCAACACCCACACCTGCAAGCGCTGCACGCGCGAAAAAATCATCAAGCATTGGCGTGATCCTCATGGGCATGGGCATGGTCATGGTGATCGCAATCACCGTCGTGCACATGGTCATGTGCGTGCTGATAAAGCGCGAGCGCACCTTGCGTTCCAAGCCCGAACAATGCGCGGTATTCTGGGGTTTCCGACACGACCGTGGGCGCCCCTTCACAACAAATGTGGCCGTTCAGACAGATGACCCTGTCAGACGCGCTCATAACAACGTGAAGGTCATGACTGACCAGCAAAACAGCACAACCCGTTTCATTGCGGACATCTTCAATCAATCTGTAAAATGCAGCAACACCGGGTTGGTCCAACCCCTGGGTAGGTTCATCCAGAATAAGAATATCCGGTTTCGCCAAAAGCGCGCGTGCAAGCAGTACCCGTTGAAACTGCCCACCTGAAAGATCAACCATCTGACGTGTTTCAAGTCCTTGAACGCCGACGCGTTCAAGGGCGTGCGATTGGTCCGCGACAAATTTTCTGTGAGGCAATGACAAGAACCGCGAAACTGTGATTGGCATGGATGTATCAACCGAAAGCCGTTGGGGCACATATCCCACAGATAGACCTGGTTTCGGTGTCACCGTCCCTTTGCTGGGGGTCAAAACACCAAGCAAGGTGCGCAGCAATGTAGATTTCCCAGAACCATTTGGCCCGACAATCGTAACGATTTCACCTGACTCAATCGAAAAATTCACGTGGCTTAATACGGGTGCTGCGTCATAGCATACAGTCACATCCTTGGCGGAAATCAGGCTCATTCTGCTTGCTCCTGACAGGTGGGGCAAAGACCAACAGCTTCCAAATTCATCCGATCGACCTGAAATCCAAAAGATTGCGCCGCTTTCTCCACCGCAATTTGAACGTCTGTTCCAGCTGTTTCAGCGACAACAGCACAAGACTTGCAAATAAAGAACACCGGCTTGTGCGCATGATCGGGATGCATACAGGCGGTAAAGGCATTCAGGCGACGAATACGGTGTGCAAACCCATGTTCCACTAAAAACTCAAGCGCGCGGTAAGCGACGGGTGGCTGGTTGCCGAAACCATCTTCTGCCAGACGCTCAAGCACATCATAAGCTCCTAGGGCCTGGTGGGCCTCTAGCAATATCTCAAGCGTGCGACGGCGGACAGGCGTCAGACGCAAAGCTTTATCCACAGCCAGATGGTCTGCGTGGGCCAACGCCGCCTTCGTGCAGACCGCATGATCGTGCGAACAAAACGCTAATGCTCCTGCTGGGTTTTCGGGCATTTTTTTGGATTCCAGACTTGTTATAGTATCACATGTTATATTATACACTTTTCCAGTAATCAACAAGGACAACACAATGCGACTTCCGGCCGTAATCGGGTTTCTCACGCTTGCATCTTCCGCGATAGCAGAGGTGCCTAATGTCGTCACTGACATAGCGCCTGTTCATTCGCTTGTGTCACAGGTGATGGGTAAACTTGGCGAACCAGTCTTGCTGCTTGATCAGGGTTCAGATCCGCACCATTTTCAGATGCGGCCTTCTCAGGCGCGCGCCCTGGCGAATGCGGACCTGATATTTTGGATAGGTGACGAACTGACTCCCTGGCTGGACCGTGCGATCGAAGGCGGAGCATCACACGACCACGCCATTGCCCTTCTGGAAGCCCCGGAAACTCGGGTTCGACAATTTAATGAGGGTCACAGCGAAGGGACCGATCATGATCACCACGGACACGATCCACATGCGTGGCTTGATACGCAAAATGCAGCGCTCTGGCTTGGCATAATTGCCCAGAAACTTTCTGCCGCTGATCCGGGAAATGCGGAAACCTATGCGGTCAACGCCGGTATCGCGCGGGCAGAAACAGACGATATCACGTCCTATCTCCACTCAACTCTGGCACCCGCGAAAGAGTTGCCGATCATCGTACTTCACGACGCTTATGGTTACTTCGCGGATCAATTTGATCTCACTGTTGTAGGTGCCGTTCGCGAAGGAGATGCCACCGCCCCCGGTGCTGCGCACCTGAATGCGTTGCAAACGTTGATTGACTCGGGTTCAGTTGCCTGTGTTTTCAGGGAACCCCAACATAGCGCAGCGATGCTGGAAGCAATCGTAGCAGACAATCAGATACACATCGGAACGCTGGATCCCTCTGGAGCGATGATTGAACCCGGCCCCGGGTTTTACAATGCACTTATGACCGGACTCGCTGACGCGATTTCGCGCTGTGCAATTGAAGACTGAAAAGTTTACTTCCAGTCGAAAAACCCATTTGGCGCTGCAGATTTTAGGTATTTTCCCAAAGTTTTCCCTAGTGCCTTGGCGTCTTCGACCGGCGCACTGCTCACCTCTGCCAAGCGGTCGGCACCGTCAACACGCAGAATTTCACCGCGCAGGGTAATGATTCCGCCGCCTATCTCAGCCAATCCTGCAATGGGTGTTTCGCACGAACCGTCAAGCGCCGCCAAAAAGGCACGCTCAGCCAGCAACCGCTGGCCAGTGGCCTGATCGTGAATCGCAGACAGCATTTCGGCGGCGCGAGTGTCCTTAGCGCGGCGTTCAATACCAATAGCCCCCTGCGCGACTGCCGGTAGCATTTCTTCTGTTGCGATCGGGGTTGCCGGGACATCGGTCATACCAAGCCGTTTCAAACCAGCCATTGCCAGAAAAGTAGCGACAGCTACGTTTTCCTCCAGTTTACGCAACCGGGTCTGCACATTTCCGCGAAATTCCACAACATTCAGGTCCGGACGCGCATTCAGCAACTGCGCACGCCGACGCAGACTGGACGTTCCAACCGTTGCGCCAGCCTCCAGATCAACCAGGCTGCTGCCATGCGGTGAGATAAACGCATCCCGAACATCTTCACGCGGCAGATACGTATCCAGCAAAAGCCCCTTCGGCTGCGCGACAGGCATGTCCTTCATCGAATGAACAGCTATGTCGATCGCACCTGACAGCAAGTCTTCCTCGATCTCTTTGGTGAACAGCCCTTTGCCGCCAACTTCTTTCAGCGGCCGGTCCTGAATTCTGTCCCCTGTTGTCTTGATGACAACAATCTCAAATGCCACTTCTTCCAGGGCGAAAGCCTCTGCAAGACGTGCACGGGTTTCCCATGCCTGTGCCAATGCCAGGGGCGATCCTCGCGTGCCAATTTTCAGCGGTTCAGTCGGGGTGGGTAAAGTCAAAGCCATGACACCATCTAATCGCGTCAAAAGCGCGTGACAATACGGCTTGGACTTGACATCGCGTTGCTAGAACGACACCCAAGCGCCAGAAGCAGTTAAAGATGCGTGATTTAGGGTAAAATAAATGGCGAAAGAAAAGACGATACTGCGCGCACTTGCGGGCGAAACCCAACCGGTGCCACCCGTGTGGATGATGCGGCAAGCAGGGCGCTATCTGCCGGAGTACCGCGCAACGCGCGCCAAGGCCGGTGACTTCTTATCCCTTTGTTATAACCCTGAACTGGCCGCAGAGGTCACTTTGCAACCGATCCGCCGCTATGGTTTTGACGCTGCAATTTTGTTTGCGGATATTCTTTTGGTACCGCAAGCGTTAGGTGCAGACCTTTGGTTTGTCACAGGCGAAGGCCCGCGCTTGTCGACCATCACAACACCAGATGAAATGAACGCGCTGAAACCCGCCGATGCAATACATGATCATCTGGCCCCAATCTATGAAACTGTCCGTATTCTCAAGTCAGAGCTGCCAAAAGAAACCACTTTAATGGGATTCGCTGGCGCACCCTGGACCGTTGCAACCTATATGATCGCCGGGCGTGGCACGCCTGATCAGGGCCCAGCACACGCGCTGATGGCTGAAGATGTGGCAACATTCGAGGCCCTGCTTGAGCGGATTACAGAAGCGACGGTGGAATACCTTTCGATGCAAATTCAGGCTGGCGCAGAAGTTGTGAAGCTGTTCGACAGCTGGGCTGGTTCGTTAAAAGGCGACGCTTTCGACAAATACGCGCTCGCGCCCGCGCACCGCATCATTTCAGAGCTAAAGTCAAAACACCCCGATACGCCAATTATTGCTTTTCCGCGCGAGGCAGGTGAGCGGTATATTGGTTTTGCCAAGGCAACGGGTGCAGACTGTGTCGCACTCGACAATTCTGTCAGCCCGGAATGGGCCGCTGAAAATGTTCAGACCGATGGCTGCGTACAAGGGAATCTTGCTTCACGGCATATGGTGACCGGCGGCCAAGACCTGATTAATGAAACCAAACGCATCGTCGCTGCCTTTAAAAATGGACCGCATATTTTCAATCTGGGACACGGGATCACACCAGATGCTGACCCCAACAATGTGCATCTGATGTTAGAGGCTATCCGAGGATAGCTCACAGGCCTATTTTACGGTCATACAGGCACAGTCTGCGTCATTCGCAATCCTTTGTGATGTACTGCCAAGCAATAACCTAGATAGTCCTCCCAAACCGCGTCTTCCGGTAACGATCAAATCTGCGCCAACGCGTTCTGCAACATCAAGAACGTGATGGGCCGGATCCGCATTGCCAATCTCAATACTGACGGGCCTGCATCCATTTTCGGCTGCACGCGCTTCTGCCGCTTTGATCACTTCGCGGCCTGCGGCTTCAATCTCTTCCTGTGTGGGTTCTTTCACATAGACGCCAGCCCCAATCGCGATCGCGGTTGTGTCAACTTCGGGCGTATGGGCCAAATGCAGGTTTGAACTAAATTTTTTTGCGATTTCACACGCGATATCCAGCGCGTTATTCGCTTGTTCAGATCCGTCCACAGCGACAACAATATGTTGAAACATTGCCTGTCCTTTCCATTCACTGCAGTGAAACATGGCAGGTCCGGAATGTCACGCCATGACCTGCATCAATGGAAATTACTGCGTTCTCAGCAGAGATTCCGGTTTGCTACCGGTCGATCATACCCACTTTGCTAACGGAGGCAGGCTCATCAGAACGGCGTTTGCATCATGCCCGGTTTCAAGGCCAAATTTCGTGCCGCGGTCATAGACAAGATTGTACTCGGCGTAGAGCCCTCTGTGGATAAGCTGCTTATCTTTATCGGCTTCGTTCCATGGCGTGGTTCTGCGCGCTTCGACAAGGGGTACAAACGCCGGTAGGAACGCACGGCCCACATCCTGGATAAATGCAAAATCAGTTTCCCAGTCACTTGTATTGTGGTCATCTAGGAAAATACCACCAACGCCGCGTGCCCTGCCCCTGTGCGGAACATAAAAATATTCATCCGCCCATTCCTTAAAGCGCGGGTAGTAGGACGCATTGTGGCGGTCACAATGCCCCTTTTGAACCGCATGAAAGGCCTGCGTGTCTTCAGGGTACTCGATGCATGGGTTAAGGTCAGACCCGCCCCCGAACCACCATGCATGAGGCGTCCAGAACATGCGCGTATTCATGTGAACAGCAGGGCAATGCGGGTTTTGCATATGCGCGACCAAAGAAATGCCCGACGCCCAGAAACGTGGATCATCAGCCATGCCTTCTAGCCCTTTGCGTGCCGCCATAGCAGCCTGCGCGCGTTCTCCCAAGGTGCCGTAAACAGTTGAAACATTTACGCCAATTTTCTCAAAAACACGACCGCCACGCATAACACTCATCAACCCACCACCAGCGTCGGACCCATCAGCAGAAGCGCGCTTTGTTTCGCTTACGTCGAACCGCCCGGCAGGCTGATCTGAAAATGGGCCAGCGGTCTGGTTGTCTTCCAAAGCCTCAAAACGCTCAACAATCTGGTCGCGTAGCTCCCGAAACCAGGCAGCGGCGCGGGCTTTCTGATTGTCCATTGTCGCGTCCATCAATTGTCTCCTTTGGTTTAAATCCCCATTAACCCTAAACCATGTAACGTTCCAGTGCTTGTACCCAACTCGGTGTCGTAATTGGCAAACAGAACCAATATATATACTCTATGTTCCCTAGTTTAGTGAGGTCCGCCATGTTTCGATTTTTCCTTCCACTCGTTCTATTGCTTGCCGCATGTGAAACGCCGCGTCAGCAGTGCATCAGCACTGTCAGCAAGGACCTGCGTGTCATAGACAGGCTTATCACAACAACAGAAGGAAATATTGAACGTGGCTACGCGATCAGCCGGACAAGAGAACCCGATTTTCGGATTCAACTTTGCGGCAGCCCTCACGACAACTTCCTGTTCTGCAATTCACATTCAACACGGTTGGTGAGCAGGCCCGTAGCAATCGACTTGGAAGAAGAAACACGCATCCTTGCCTCTCTGAAAAAGCGACGTGCAGAGATGACCCAAAAAGTACAGTTGCAGATCGCATCCTGTGCTGCGCATTACCCGGAAGGATGAAACTGACTTGTCATTAATGCGCAGGTGCCCCGACTGGGTCCAGCAAAGTCCTGCCGCCATCAACTGTTAGAATTTGGCCGGTGGCAAAACTGGAACTGTCAGAGGCCAGAAACTGAACTGCCTCTGCAACTTCGCTGGCAGGGGCAATGCGTCCCATAGGCGTATGATCCAGAATTTCCTGACGGTATCCTTCGTGTTCTTTCAGTTCCGCCTGAAGACTGGCGCTCATAACGCTGCCAAAAGCGACAGCATTCACGCGAATGCGGTTTGGCGCCAGCGCAACTGCAAGCGAACGCGTCATCTGATCAAGCGCGGCAGCACTGATGGAATAGGCCAGCAAGTCAGGATGTGTGCGTCTTGCCGCGATGGACGATAAGTTCACAATAGATCCTATTTGCCCTTCTGTCTGACCATCGTTTTCCGCCTGTGCAATCATGCGACGCGCAACAGATTGGCTAAGTCTGAGGCTGGTTAATAAATTCTGCCGCAGCAATTTCTCAACGGCATCGTCATCCGGATTCAAAGGGTCAGAAGTCACAATCTGACGGCTCGCGTTCACCAGAATATCCACCCGCTCAAATGCGTCTATCGTTGCCGACAGAAGGTTAGCTATGGTCAGTTTCTCACGCAGATCGCCCGCAAAGTAACGTACGTTTCCCTCTTCCGAGGTATTGCCAAGCTCTTCTATCAACCTAGCTTCGTCTATATCAGCAAACATAACGTTTGCGCCCTGCTCCGCGAAATGGCGGCCTGTAGCAAGGCCGACACCGTTCGCGGCGCCTGTGATGATCGCAGTTTTACCTGAAATGGAAAATGACATGAGCAACCTGAACTGTTGATTCTCTAAGGAGAGTATTAAATTTCAGCCACTTGCGCGAGAGCCGCGCTTTGCATGGCTTGCTTTGAGCACTTTAAAGCTCTTGTCGCCACCGATTTCTTCGACACGTTGAAAGACATCAGACAGCGTGTTTTCGTAAGGCAGGTGCCGGTTTGCGACGAGCCAAAGCTGCCCTGCGGGCGACAACATACGTACCGCGGCGGCGATGAACGCGCGTCCAAGTGCCGGGTTCGCTGCGCGGCTGGTATGAAACGGCGGGTTTGTGATGATGGTATCAAATGGCACGTCAGGCTTGAAACGGGTAGCATCCGCCCAGTGAAAATGAGCGCGTGGATCGGTGACATTGATCCGCGCGCAATTGATTGCGGCGTATTCCGCTTCGATCAGATGAATTTCTTCAACGCCGTCGCGACCCAGAATATTTGCAGACAAATATCCCCAGCCTGCCCCCAAATCCGCAACACGCCGACCTAGTTTCTGCGGCAACGTCGCGATTAGTGCCTGCGAACCGCGGTCAATCTTGTCTGCAGAAAATACGCCCGGGGCAGTTGTGTAGCCATCGGGACCAATAGTTTCTCCAGCAATCCAGCCGTCAAAACAGTCGGACGAGTTAAAGAAGAACAGTTTGCCATGTGCTTTTGAGATGGCCGGGCTAACAGTGGTGCGTTTGCGGCATTCCTTGAACATACTGTCAATGCCGTCGGTTTTCTGGCCGTCTACAACGATCAAACCGTTTGGGGTAAGGCGTGCGGCTTCAGCAATCATTGCGCGGGCTTCTGCTTTGGCACGCGGAAGCATGATAATCGACAAGCCATAGTCGTTGCGCGCCTCGGCAAACGTTGCATAACCGCGCGACGCCCAGGCATCGTGATCGGGTTTGAATCCCTGAATTATATCGACACGCGTAATTGGTAGTGCAGAAAAATCATCTTCAGCTAGCGGGCTAAATACTGCAATCCGGCTTTCGGCGGGCAGAAGGAACGCACCAGTTTCAAGAGCAATGGAAATACGGGACTGTTTCATGGCAAGGGCGACGCCCTATTCCTTTTCCATGGTGCACTGCAACGGATGCTGATGCTGGCGGGCAAAATCCATCACCTGCGTGACCTTGGTTTCAGCGATTTCATGGCTGAACACACCAACAACGGCCAAGCCCTTTTTATGCACTGTCAACATAATCTCAAACGCCTGTGCATGGTTGAGACCGAAGAAGCGTTCAAGAATGTGAACCACGAATTCCATTGGCGTAAAATCGTCGTTCAGCAGCAATACCTTATAAAGTGGCGGGCGTGCAGTTTTACTACGCGTTTTAGTCACCGTACCAGTCTCGCCATCACCGGTATCATCCTTGTCGGACATACGCGGGGGCAGTGCTGCCTTTATTTTCGTCAAAGGGAATTCCATTATAAGCCTCAGGCGAACTATATAGTCGCTTGGAACGGCGTGAAAAGGGGCGGTTTGGCTATGAGAGACCCTCAAAGGGTAAAAGTGACCACAATTGGCTTGGATGCAGACGATACGCTTTGGCATAACGAGCAATTCTTTCGCATCACGCAAGAGCGATTCGCAACCCTACTGGCTGATTTTGCTGAAAAAGATCATCTAGAGGAACGATTGCTGGCAGCGGAAAGACGCAATCTCGGCCACTATGGGTTTGGGGTGAAGGGGTTTGTTCTCTCGATGATCGAAACCGCGATCGAGGTCACCGAAGACCGCGTACCAGCGCGCATTATCCGCGAATTGATCAGTGCGGGACAGGATATGCTTGCACATCCGATCAACCTTTTGCCGCATGCACGTGAAACAGTGACCTCTCTGGCCGCTGACTTCAGGGTGCTCTTGATCACCAAGGGTGATCTTTTAGATCAGGAACGAAAGCTTGCTCAATCCGGGCTTGGGGATTTTTTTGACGGGGTCGAAATTGTCTCGCATAAAACACCAGAGACTTATTCCGAAATTTTCTCACGCCACGGTCAGGGTGCTGAAAATGCAATGATGGTTGGAAATTCCCTTAGGTCAGATGTGATACCTGCGCTTACAGCCGGGAGTTGGGGCATCTATATTCCGCACGAATTAACCTGGGCGCTCGAACACGCCGAAGCACCGACAACACATCCCCGATATCGAAGTTTTCCACACCTTGGAGATTTGCCTTATTTTTGCCGCAATAAGACATCTTGCGACTGATCCACTGGCATACGCAATATCTGCCAAATTTTGATGCAGACAAGACTTAAAGTATTTGAAATTGGGGTATTTTCTGATTCCATTCACTGTGCTATCGTCACCGTAACAATAAAAAGCTGACCGAAAAATCGGCAGCACGAGGCAGAAAGAGGCGGGCGACGTGAAGACACGTCTAGGGCAGATTGCCCCTACGGGGTTATTCGTGACAGTGATGATCTGTTTGGTGGCGTTCGCGCCGATCAGGTCTTTTGCTGCACCTTATGCAGCAATGGTAATAGACGCGCGCACAGGCGAGGTGCTTCATTCCAGAAATGCAGATACCCGTTTGCACCCGGCGTCTCTGACAAAAATGATGACTCTTTACATTACGTTCGAAGCTATTCGCAACGGTGAAATCTCGCTTGATACGCAGGTGCGTATTTCCAGAAATGCAGCGTCTGAACCACCCTCAAAGCTGGGGCTTCAGTCCGGACAACGCATACGTTTACGCTATCTGATCCGCGCTGCAGCAGTGAAATCCGCAAATGATGCAGCTACTGCACTTGGCGAAGCCATTGAAGGTTCCGAGGCCGCATTTGCGCGACGGATGAACCGCACAGCCCGGGCGCTTGGAATGACCCGCTCTACATTTCGAAACGCCCATGGCCTGACCGAAGAGGGGCACCTCTCAACCGCGCGCGATATGACAATTCTGGGCCGGCATTTGTTCTACGACTATCCGGATTACTACAATCTGTTTTCCCGGCGCTCTACCGACGCTGGTGTTCGCGAAGTTTCCAATACAAACCGCCGTCTGCTAAGCGCCTATCGTGGTGCTGACGGAATTAAGACCGGATACACACGCGCGGCTGGTTTCAACCTTGTCGCCTCCGCTGAACGGGGTAGTGAACGCATTATCGCAACGGTTTTTGGTGGGCGTTCGTCTGCAACGCGCAATGCGCGCGTGGCTGAACTGCTAGATATGGGCTTTCAACGCGCACCTAGTCGGGTCGCTGTAAATCGCCCAGCGCTTCCTGTGTACGATGACAATACGACTGCAGTTGCAAGCGGCACGTCAGCCGGAACTGCCGCCGGTCGAACCATTCGTTTGGTCACTGCGGTTAACACGAGCTTGCGGCCAACCCCGCGGCCAACTCAGGCACCCACGGCAGATATTCTGATCGCAATGCAGAGCGAAATCGAAAATGCAATTCAGGAAGTGCAGCAATCTTCCGGTACAACGCCTGCAGCAACGGCTGAAACCACAACGACTCCGGCACCGCGCCCGTCCGAGGCTGAAACCGAGGCTATCGCAATAGCCGCAGCAACGCAGGCTGCTGAAGAAGTTGGGGAAATCGTTCTGGCTGCAGCGGAACCTGCCAAAATCATAACGCCGGAACCCAAACCGGAAGCGCAGGACCCTGTTATTGTAATGCGTGTGTCGACATCTGGCGGTGAGCATTGGGGCGTGAATGTCGGGCGCTATGGATCGCGTTATCAGGCAGAGCGTGTCTTGCTGCGTACAGCCCTCAATGAAATGACAACGCTTGATGGCGCGCTGCGTCGTGTCGTTCAGCGTGGCGGCGGGTTTGAAGCCAACTTTATGGGTATGACCGAAGAAGCCGCAGAATTGGCCTGTCGTCGCCTTCAGGCACGCGCGATAGAATGCACACCCTTTGGTCCTTCTTCCTGAGCCCTTGCCCCCACGCAATCAAGCGGGCAAGTTAGCTGCAATCAGGAGAGATCAAGATGACAACTTTCGTTCTGCCGCTGCCCGAACCGCCCTCTGTTGCAATTGCAAAGAGTGAGAACCGCTTTCCAGTACGCCGTATCTTTTGCGTCGGCCGCAATTATGCAGAGCATGCGCGCGAAATGGGCAATGACCCGGATCGAGAGCCGCCCTTCTTTTTCACAAAACCGGCCGATTGCGTGATTGATGATGGCGCCGTGTTACCTTTTCCTACTCATACGAAAAACCTGCATCACGAAGCCGAACTTGTCGTTGCGATTGGCACTGGTGGCGCAGGTATTTCACCTGACGAGGCACTCAACCATGTTTGGGGATATGGCCCGGGCAATGACCTTACACGCCGCGACCTTCAGGCCGAAGCCAAGGCATCCCGGCGCCCGTGGGATATGGCAAAAGGTTTTGACCATTCTGCAGCCTGCGGAGCACTACATCCGGTCAGCGAAGTAGGCCACCCGGACCAAGCGCGCATCACGGCAACAGTGAATGACAACCTTCGTCAGGATGGCGACATAGCAGATATGATCTGGCCCGTTGCTGACGTTATCGCCTATCTTTCCGGCCTTGTCATTCTCGCACCAGGGGATTTGATATTCACAGGTACGCCAGCTGGAGTTGGATCGATTAAACACGGCGAAAGCTGCCGAGTCGAGATTGATGGCCTTGGCTCTGTGAGCGTCAGTTTTCGCTAAAAAGACACGTCGGATCAGGGACGTGGCTCATCCTCCCAGTCCGGGCTGAGAATCCGCTGGCTGTCCCCTTCCGGGTCATCATACTGATGTGATTTAAGGGCCCAGAAAAACGCAGCGAGCCCGAGCCCGCCCAGAAAGAGCGAAATCGGGATCAAGTAAACAAGCATTTCCATTGCGTCACCTCAGCCGCAGCGCGTTAAGGGACACGCTAATTGAAGACAGAGACATCGCCAAGGCCGCAGCCAGGGGCGTTGCAAATCCAAGCAGCGCGACAGGAACTGCTATCAAATTGTAAACGACTGCGATGCCAAAGTTTTCACGGATGCGGCTAACCGATTTCTCGGCAATAACTGTCGCCTCCGCAAGCGGTGCAAGATCAACGCCCAAGAGCACGATGTCCGAGGCGACACGCGCCGCATCCAACGCTGTTGCGGGCGAGATAGAGACATGCGCCGCAGCAAGTGCCGCTGTGTCATTCAGCCCATCGCCAACCATGAGAACACGCGCACCAGCACGGGTGACGGCCCCAATTGCGCTGGCCTTTTCTTCTGGCAAGGCTTCGGCGACCCAGTTTTCAATACCCAGCCGCTCTGCCATCGCCTGAACTGCTGCTGGTGTGTCGCCTGAGATGAGATGTACGGTTTTGCCTTGTGCCTTTAGCTCTGCAACCGCTTGTTCGGCGCCCGCTCGCAGCCTGTCGACGAAGGTAAAAGAAACGGGGCTTGCCTTGCCAACCGACAAATAGGTTGCTGTCATCTCTGATGCTTCTGCATCCACCCATGCAGCGCGTCCCAGTCGAACAGGCATTCCACAAAATTGCGCTTCAATTCCGTAGCCTGGCACTTCTTTCAGGTCCGTTACAGTGGCAGCTTTTACATTCGCTTCATTCAATGCATCAACCAAGGCCACGGCAAGCGGATGCGACGACCCCTCCGCCAAAGCAAGCGCAACTTCGAGGTCTTTTATGTCGTGGTCATTAAGGTTGGTAAGCTCTGGCCGACCTTCCGTCAAAGTACCAGTTTTATCAAAAACGACGGTATCAATCTCTGCCAGTCTTTCGAGCGCTGTCCCGTCCTTGATCAGCATCCCTTTTCGGAACAATTGGCCTGATGCGGCGGTTGTCACCGCTGGCACCGCAAGACCAAGGGCGCATGGGCAAGTTATGATCAAGACCGCAACCGCAATGTTTAACGCCAGTCGTACATCACCACCAGATATCCACAACCATCCAGCAAATGCGACAAAGGCCAGCAAATGGACACCGGGGGCGTAAATCTGCGCAGCGCGATCAGCCAAGGATGTGTAGCGGTTCTTTGAGCTTTCGGCCATCGCGACAAGATCTGCCATGACATGCAGCGAACTGTCCTCTCCGGCGGCTGTCACTTTAAGCGTTAGCGGTCCGGTCAGATTAACCTCCCCCGCGCTTACGCTCTGCCCGATGCCCGCGAAGACCGGCAGTGTCTCGCCAGTTAGCAAAGAGCGGTCAATCTCGCTCGCCCCTTCAGTTACGAAACCATCAACTGGCATTCTTCCGCCCGGTTTCACACGCACCAAGTCTCCGACTACAAGTTCAGCAATAGCCACAACTTCTTCGGTTTCACCGTTCAGACGTGTCGCACGGGGTACTTCAAGCGCTGCAAGTTCTTCGGCAGCCGAACGCGCAACTGCGCGTGTCCGGTGGTCCAGATAGCGACCTGCAAGCAGAAAGAACGTCAAAGAAAGGGCCGCATCAAAATATGCGTGTTCGCCCGATTGGGTGGTCTCATAGAGCGACATTCCCGCAGCAAGCAAAATAGCGAGCGATATGGGGACATCCATATTAAGCCTTCTGACAGACAAAGCACGCATCGCATTTTTGAAAAACGGCTGCGCTGAAAACGCAATTGTCGGTAACGCAATTGCGGCAGAAATCCAGTGAAACAGGTCGCGTGTTGCAGCTTCAGCGCCTGACCAAATCGCGACAGAGAGCAGCATCACATTCATAGCCGCAAAACCAGCCACGGCGAGCCGCATCAAAAGATCGCGCCCTGCCTTGTCGTTTTCTGTCGCAGAGAGAAGGCCACGATCAAGCTCGTGCGCGGTGTATCCCACCCCATCAAGTGCTTTTATCAGGTCGCCTGCTTCCACATCCGGCGCAGCTTCAATACTTGCACGCTTCAGCGTGAGGTTAACACGTGCAGACTTAACTCCGGGATGTGCAAGAAGCCCGCGCTCAACAGCTGAAATACAGCCGGAGCAGTGAATGGTGGGTAATGAAAGCAGAATACGGGCGTCACCGCTTTTGGACTGCTCCGCAAGCGCCTCTGCCGCCGGAGATGCTGCACACGCGGGACAGCCGGAAACTTGTGTAGGCACCGCCGTGTTCATCGCTAACCTCCGACGTATAGAACAATGCGGCGCTGAAACTTTGTGCCGTCCTCGGCAGTCGCAACCAAGCGAAGATTCCAGTTTCCCGGAGCGACATCAACAGGTGCGCGATACACACCGTTTTCGTAAGTGAATTCTGGGTTCATGTCGTCGCGTATATTTGTAGCACGACCAAGAATGGCCTGCAGTTCAGCGATACCGGCCGGGGCTCCAAGATCGTCTAAGATGGTAAGGACCAACTCATTTGCCTCAATTATTGCTGATACGTCCCAGCCCAGTGCATCCTGTGCTGCGCGATCTGCGTCAAAAGTCTGACTTGCGACGTAGCTGTTACCCACTTCTAAACCGGGAAACGTTCGAATGGCGCTGAAGGCCATGAAAACATTAACACCGATGATCACCGCAAAGGCGGCGAACAAAATCGCAAACACCTTGCGCCCTGTCAGTGGTTTAGAGCTCATTGGACTTTCCCATTGAATACAGTATCCGAGTAGGCACGGTCACCATTTGTCATGTCTTCGATCCACAACCTTAAATCTGTGCGTCCCACAGAGGAGGCATCAGACCCCGCCGGTGCAGTGACATAGACCCGTTGCAGCTTTGTATCGTCCGCCGGAACCGTTACAAGCAACTCATCGGCGCCTTCAAGCGAGATTTGTAACACAGAATCCGAGGTAAGCGAAACATGGAACGGCCTGTCGTCACCGTGCTTGTTTCGCAGACGCACATCATAGGTGTTGCGTATCGATCCGTCAGACAAAGTGACAAAAGTTGGGTTGCGCACCGGGGCAACTGTCATGTCGATATCTGACTGAATGAACAAAGCAAAAAGCAAAGCGAACCCAACCGCCGACCAAAGCGAAGTATACATGATTGTGCGGGGGCGGAAGACGTGCTTCCAGACAGAAACAGGTTTGCCGCCTGCCCGCTCTGCTGCTTCGTCCTTAAGCGCCATGTAGTCAATCAATCCACGCGGCTTACCGATTTTTTCCATGATGTCGTCACAAGCATCAATACAAAGCGCGCATGTAATACACTCTAACTGTTGCCCGTCGCGGATATCGATTCCAACCGGGCAAACATTGACGCAAGCCATGCAATCTATGCAGTCACCAAGGTTGTCTGCTTCTGGCCCCTTGCGGTGTTTGCCACGGGGTTCACCACGCCATTCCCTGTATGCAACGACAAGCGTGTCTTCATCCATCATTGCCGCCTGAATACGCGGCCACGGGCACATGTAGATACAAATCTGCTCGCGCATAAAACCGCCGAAAACAAAGGTTGCCAGCGTCAGAACCAAAATTGTGGAGTAAGCGACAGGGTGGGCATTCAAAGTGACCAGATCAGCCAGCAATTGCGGGGCATCTGCGAAGTAAAAAACCCATGCACCACCAGTCGCTACGGCAATCAAAAGCCACGCTGTCCACTTAACAAGAGTGAGGCGAACTTTCCTGGCCGTCCATTTGGAATTCCACAAACGCACCCTTGCGTTGCGATCTCCTTCAATCCAGCGCTCGACCAGAATGAACAAATCGGTCCAGACGGTCTGCGGACATGCATAGCCACACCAGACACGGCCAAGCGCCGAGGTGAACAAAAACAGACCAAGGCCCGCCATGATCAGCAATCCGGCGATAAAGTAAAACTCATGTGGCCAAATCTCGATCCAGAAGAAAAAGAAGCGCCGCCCCGCCAGATCAACCAAAACCGCCTGATCCGGCAGGTTTGGACCACGGTCCCAACGTATCCACGGTGTCAGATAGTAGATTCCCAGCGTAACCGCCATAATCCACCACTTGAAATTACGGAACGGCCCTGAAACACGTTTTGGGAAAACGGGTTCACGTGCCGCATAAAGCGACGGGGGGTTTTCATTGCTGGCCAAGGAATCTCTCCGATCATCCTATTCGCGAAGTCGTTGTCTTTTTACAGGCAGCCTGTGTCATGGCCTTGACCTAGGTCAAACAAATGACGGTTTGAACGAGGCGCAACGCCACAGGCAATGTTCCTCTGATTCTTCTATTGGATTAAAAATATTATCGGCAAAACCCAGTCAACAGGCCTCCTCCAATCAAAAAGTTGTGCAGCATTGCCGTCAAAGCGCATTCAGCGGCTCTTTCGTTGAGGAAATTAGTGCTCCTAATGACGTCTTTCACACAAAATCTATCTCAACACAATTTGGTTAACACGCACCAACACCAGGAGTCCGACGGTACGGCCAAAGTCGGTGTCGAGGGTAATTCCAAAGAACAAGGTGGAAATCGCGTCTCAATTGGTTAATAAACCGATAAACACCGGCACCCCAGGAAACGCGCGAACAGGACGGGGTGCCGGTGTCATCTCCGGGGGCCATTGGCCTCCGGAAACCTTTTATTTACTCGCCACCACCAAGCTGGTGAACATAAGCTGCAACAGCGCGAACATCCGCGTCGCTCAGCCTGGTGTTCCAGTTTGGCATGACGCCGTAGCGGGAATTCGACACAGTTTCGGTCAACGTGTCCACGTCGCCGCCGTAAAGCCAGATCGCGTCTGTCAGGTTAGGTGCACCCTGTTCACGGTCACCCGTACCTTCATCCATGTGACAGCTTGCACAGTTATCCATGAATACCGTGGCACCAGCCGATGCCAGAGTTGTATCTGCTTCCTGACCAGAAATTGCCATGACGTGGTTTACGACCTGTGCGATTTCCTCTTCGCTCAGGAATTCACCAAAAGCAGGCATTTGCGAGAAACGCGCATCCGGATCAGTTTCATTGCGAATGCCGTGGTTGACGGTGGCGTAAATTGCGTCAATGTCACCACCCCATAGCCAGTCATCATCCAAAAGATTTGGATATCCTTTGGCACCTGCGGCACCAGAGCCGTGGCAGGTTGAACAATTCGTTGCGAAGATTGACCGGCCTGCGTTCGCTGCAAACTGCAACAACTCTGGATCCTCGCTTAAGGCAGTCAGCTCTGTGCCCACAAGTTTGGCTTCAATCCCGGCGTTTGCTGTATCAAACTCCTCGATGTCAGCTGCAACTTCAGCACGTGTCGAATAGCCGAGGACGCCTGGCGTCGCCCCGCTGATCAGCGGCCATGCAGGATATGCAATCACATAACCAATGCCCCAGATAATTGTGAGGTAAAAAGTCCAGAGCCACCACCGCGGCAAAGGATTGTTAAACTCTTCAATACCGTCCCAGCTGTGCCCAGTTGTTTCGATTTCATGCTTTTCAGTTTTTTGTGGTTTTTTGGTCATGTCCGTGCCTCCTTGCGATCTGCGTCACAGTCGCTCGCAGGTTTGTCTTCATGCCGAAAGGGGATGTTTGCAGTGTCCTCGTAGGTCTTCTTGCTGCCTGGGCGAAACACCCAGATGATGCAACCAATGAAGAAGGTAAACATAAATAAAAGCATCCAGCTGTCAGCGAACTCTCGCATAAGGGAATATAAATCCATTGTTCCCTCCTATCGGCTTGCGTCTGGCGTAAAGGTTGAGAAATCAACCAATGTGCCAAGCATCTGTAGATAAGCGATCATGGCATCCATTTCTGAAATCCCGGGTTGCCCATCAAAGTTGCGAACCTGCGCATTTGGATACCGTTCGACCAGTGCATCCCAATCACTGTCTGGATCAGCCTGCGCGGTAAAATCGGCCGACGCATTTTCCAGCATGTCATCAGTGTAAGGCACGCCAACCATCCGGTGCGTTTCCATCAAATCGGTGATGTAGGTTGCATCAACCATCCGATCTTCGAGGAAACCATATTTTGGCATGACAGATTCAGGCACCACGGTCTGTGGATCACGCAGGTGATCAAGATGCCATTCATCAGAGTAACGCCCACCAACCCGCGCCAAGTCTGGCCCGGTCCGTTTGGAACCCCACTGGAACGGGTGATCGTACATCGACTCTGCCGCAAGGCTGTAGTGGCCATAGCGCTCCACCTCATCCCGCATTGGGCGGATCATCTGACTGTGACAGACATAGCAGCCCTCACGGATATAGATGTCACGCCCCGTCAGTTCGAGCGGCGAATAAGGCCGCACACCTTCCACCTCTTCGATCGTGTTTTCGAGGTAGAAAAGAGGTGCGATTTCGACGATACCGCCCACCGTAACTACAAGAAGGCTACAGACCAGCAGAAGCGTTGCGTTCTTTTCCAGAACCTTATGTTTATCAAGAATTGCCATCTCTCCGGCCCTCCCTATTCAGCCGGAGCTGCTGCGGGGGCTTCGGCCTTAGCCTCACCACGTACAACAGTCATCCAGAGGTTATAGCACATGATCAGTGCACCGGCGAGGAACAACACGCCTCCCATGCCGCGAACGACATACATTGGGAACTTCGCGCTAACCGTGTCAGCGAACGAGTTTACAAGGAACCCTTGCGCATCAACTTCGCGCCACATCAGGCCTTCCATGATACCGGTGACCCACATCGACGACGCGTAGAGAACGATACCGATCGTTGCTAGCCAGAAGTGCCAGTTCACCAGTTTCAGTGAGTAAAGGCCAGTCTTGTTCCAGAGTTTCGGAAATAGGAAGTAAAGCGCACCAAAGGTGATCATACCGTTCCAACCAAGAGCGCCGGAATGCACGTGACCAATGGTCCAGTCTGTGTAGTGCGACAAGGAGTTGACCGCACGGATCGACATCATCGGACCCTCAAACGTCGACATGCCGTAAAAACCAATCGACACAACCATCATCCGCAAAATCGGGTCGGTTCGCAGCTTGTCCCAGGCACCTGATAGTGTCATCAGGCCGTTGATCATGCCACCCCAGCTGGGCATCCAGAGAATGATCGAGAACACCATACCCAGCGTGCTCGCCCAGTCGGGAAGCGCGGTGTAATGCAAGTGGTGAGGACCAGCCCAGATATAAAGGAAAATGAGCGCCCAGAAGTGAATGATCGACAGCTTGTAGCTGTAGACAGGACGTTCCGCTTGTTTTGGTACAAAGTAATACATCATACCAAGGAAGCCCGCTGTCAGGAAAAAGCCCACAGCGTTGTGACCATACCACCACTGCGTCATCGCATCCTGCACACCGGCAAAGACCTGCACAGATTTGGACCCGAAAATCGAAACAGGGATCGAAAGGTTATTGACCAGGTGAAGCATCGCAACAGTCACGATAAAGCTTAGCAAGAACCAGTTCGCAACGTAGATATGCTTTTCTTTTCGTTTGAAAAGTGTCCCCATGAAGACCACCAGATACGCGACCCATACGATGGTCAGCCAGATATCCACATGCCATTCAGGCTCTGCATATTCTTTGGATTGGGTCGAACCGAGCAAATAACCGGTTGCCGCCAAAACGATAAACAGCTGATAGCCCCAGAACACGAACCAGGCGAGGTTTCCACCCCATAGCCGTGCTGCCGTTGTACGCTGAACAATGTAAAAGGACGTCGCAATGAGCGCGTTGCCACCAAACGCAAAAATTACTGCCGAGGTATGCAGTGGCCGCAGACGCCCAAAATTTGCATATCCTTCGGCCCAGTCAAAGTTAAGCACCGGAAAGGCAAGCTGGAAGGCAATAAACGTACCGACCAGAAAACCAACAACGCCCCAAAACGCCGTTGCGATAACGCCATAGCGTATTACACCGTCCATATAGCCGGTCTCGACGGTTCTGGGTTCATCCGTTCGCCGAACGGTCCATAAAAACAATCCACCAGATGCTAGCATGACAATAATCGCATGCACCTGATAGGCTAAATCACGTGCGTAGTTAGCGGCGATTGCGGCCAAAAGCGCAATAACCCCCAATACGATCAGCTTAAAATAGTCCCACATTAAAGCGTCCCTTCGTCTTTCCCTGCGGCGACTCGTTGGTCGCGCGGGCTCATTTTGACTGTTCGGGGTATGAATGGCCATGGCAGAAACTGCTTTGATCCATGTCAATTTTGACGCGGCTTTCGTTTGATCGATATCAAAGCCGGGTAAAATTATCGTCGATAGGGTTTTTTTAGATCGAATTCAGAAAGGGCGAAACCAATGGCCTACAAATCTTTGCTTACAATCGCGACCGATATTGAGATTTGCGAACCACCGCTACAACATGCAATCGCAATGGCAAGAATGGGCGAAGCGCATTTAGATGTGCAGTGTATCGGCGTTGATCGCACGCAAACAGGTTACTACTATGCGGGTGCAAACGCGATGGTGCTTCAGCAAACACTTCAGCAAGCGCAACAAGACGCCGAAGATCTGGAAGAAAAAATACGCGCCCGACTTAAAAACGAAGATATCAACTGGTCTTGCGAATCTGGCGTGGCACAACTGACCGGCCTTAACCGGCTGATCGCCCACCGTGCCCGTTTTTCCGATCTTGTGATCTTACCCAAGCCTTATGGCGAAAATCGCAAACAAGAACTCGAGGCCGTCGTCGAATCAGCTATGTTCGAAGGCCACGCGCCGGTCATGGTGGTGCCAGATGACATTGACGGTACAACAACCCCGAAAAGAATTATTATCGCCTGGAATGAAAGTGCCGAAGCGTTGGCGGCAATACGTGCGGCTCTTCCCCTTCTTAAAAATGCCGATCTTGTAAATGTTGCCGTGATCGACCCGCCCACCCATGGTCCGGATCGATCTGACCCTGGTGGAGCGCTTTCGCAAATGCTGGCACGTCACGGGGTTAAAGCGGAAATATCAGTACTTGCGAAAACCATGCCTCGGGTTGCGGATGTTCTGGTACGTCACGTGCGCGACCTGAATGCCGATTTACTTGTCATGGGTGCCTATGGCCATTCGCGCTTCCGTGAGGCAATTCTTGGAGGGGCGACACGAAACATGCTTGAATTGGCAGAAGTGCCGGTCTTGCTGGCGCATTAACTTCGGCTCAGGTGACAAAGCTCTTTTCAGGAAATCAGAACAGCATACCGCCGTCTGAATCATCCCCGGTTTCATCCTGCAAACGCTGGAAATCGGGGACGGTGACGTGACGTTTTCCTTCCAGCATGATGACGCCATCTTTCCGCAATGCCGAGATTTGACGGCTTACCGTTTCAAGCGTTAGTCCAAGGTAGTTTGCCATTGCTTCGCGCGTCAGCGGCAAATCAAAAACCCGAACGTCTGAATCCGCCGATACGTTCAGTGACGCTTCGCGTCGCGCAATAATCATCAACAGGCTGGCAATTTTTTCGCGTGCTGTTTTACGACCAAGCAACAACATCCATTCGCGCGCAGCGTCCAATTCGTCCAGCGTCATCTCGAGCAAGCGTTGCGCAATATGTGGCGTTGCCTGCATCATTTCTTCAAATGGTTTTTTGCGAAAGCAACACATCATCAGATTTGTCGTGGCGGTCACATCATAGGGCGCAACATTCCGTCCGGGGCGGCCAACAAAGTCAGAGGGTAAAAGCAACCCAACCATCTGAGTGCGCCCATCTTCCATAGTCTGCGTCAAAGCCGCAATTCCAGTAACAACAGATGCGACAAAATCCATCTGATCCCCGGACCAGACTACAGTTTGTCCAGCCTCGTAGCTTCGATAATATTTGATCTTTTCTAGCAGCTCTAGCTCGTTCGTTTCGCAACGCGCACAAACAGCGCGATGCCGTATCGGGCAATCGCTGCAGTCTTTAAAACCAATTTTAGCGTCTTGAAGGGTCATAAGCCTGGAAAATTTGATCTGTGTCAAAGAGACATCTGCCTCTTAAACATAACGCTAGGCGAATGACAGTGATTTCGCAACTCGCGCAATACGGTCTTTTTGACTCGCGCGTGCCCCGTTATACGAGCTACCCAACCGCTCCTCATTTTTCTGATGCGGTTGATGGGTCTATTTTCAAAGGGTTTCTAAACGAAATCGCTAATGAAACTGACGTCTCTCTTTACGTTCATGTGCCATTTTGTCGCCGCTTGTGCTGGTTCTGTGCCTGTCGCACACAAGGCACACAAACCGATTCTCCGGTGCGTGCCTATCTGGATGTCCTGAAACAGGAACTGGCGATTCTCAAAGCAGAGTTACCCGATAACCTGCATCTTTCGCGACTGCACTGGGGCGGTGGAACACCCACGCTGCTTGCTCCTGACATGATGACGGAATTAGCCGAAGCAATTTTTGATGTCATTCCAATGGGAAACGACGCTGAATTTTCCGTTGAGATTGACCCAAACGAGATTGACGCGCCGCGCCTAGAAGCCCTGGCTGCGGCTGGGATGAACCGAGCCTCGATTGGCGTGCAGGATTTCGACGCTGAAATCCAGCAGGTGATCGGGCGCGAACAAAGTTACGAGATCACGCGAGACGCCATTGAAGCGATACGCGGTCACGGTGTCAAAAGCCTGAACGCAGACATTCTCTATGGCTTGCCGCACCAAACCAACAGACGTATTGCGGACTCTGTACAAAAGCTGCTTTCGCTTTCACCTGACAGGGTTTCTCTTTACGGCTACGCACATGTGCCATGGATGGCAAAACGCCAACAGATGATCCCATCTGATGCGCTGCCGACCCCTGAAGAACGGCTTGCTTTATTCGAAACTGCCCGGCACTTGTTTCTGTGGGATGATTATCGGGAAATCGGGATCGATCACTTTGCAAGACCCGATGATGGCCTTGCCGTTGCCCAGACCGAAGGCAGGCTTAAGCGCAATTTCCAAGGCTACACCGATGATCGTGCAGATGTATTGATAGGCGTTGGCGCCTCATCAATTTCTCGCTTCCCGCAAGGCTATGCACAAAACGCTCCAGCGACCTCGGCGCATACTAAAGCAATTCGTGAAGGTCAGTTTTCAACGGTACGCGGCCACGTCTTTAGCGCCGATGATCGGCTTCGCAGCCGGTTGATTGAAGCTTTGATGTGTGACTTTCATATCGATACCGCAGAGATACTGGAAAACTTCGACATAACTCCAAAGCAACTAAACACGTTGTTCAACGCTGCAGCAGCAGATTTTGACGACATGGTCCGCGTTTCGAGTTCAGGCTTTACGATTTCGGAAACTGCCCGGCCTCTCACGCGAATGATCGCTCGTGCTTTTGATGCGTACGAACTGTCGAAGGCGGGGCACAGCTCTGCTGTTTAAAAAGTCAGGCGTATAACGTCCGAAGCATTCGTTTAAGTCGCGCCGTATTCTTGCGCAGCAACCTTCAGGTCAAAGGCAGCTGCCATCAATGCACGGGTATAATCGGTCTGTGGGCTATCAAATACCTGATCACGATCCCCATATTCGACAACGTCACCCTCTTTCATAACGATCACCTTGTGGCTCATCGCGCGCACGACTTTCAGATCGTGGCTGATGAACAGGTACGCCAGCCCGTACTTGCGCTGCAACTCCCTGAGGAGCCCGACAATCTGCACCTGAACAGTCATATCTAGGGCCGACGTCGGCTCATCCAGCACAACCAGCTTGGGGCGCAGGATCATAGCCCGGGCAATGGCAATGCGCTGTCTCTGGCCACCTGAAAATTCATGCGGGTATCGGTCCATCGTAGAGGGGTCCAGACCGACTTCGGTCATAATCTCGGCCACCAGTTCACGCGTATCACGGCCATCGGGCGCACCGTGAACGCTTAATCCTTCGGCAATAATTTGCATCGCGGACATGCGCGGCGAAAGTGACCCATAAGGGTCCTGAAACACGATCTGCATATAGCGCCGCAATCCGCGAAGCGCTTTGCCTTTTGTGCCGGAAATGTTGTCGCCGAAGAAAACAACCGTTCCTTCAGAACGGATCAATCGCATGATACCGAGCGCGAGCGTGGTTTTGCCCGACCCGCTCTCGCCAACGATACCAAGCGTTTCGCCCTGTCTCACGGAAATTGTGGCCGAATTTACTGCCTTGATATGACCAACCGTTCGACGCAGCAATCCGCGATGGATTGGGAACCAAATCCGCAAATTGTCAGTACGCACGATTTCTTCTGCGTCTTCGGGTACTGGGTCAGGCTCACCAGTTTGTTCCGCTCCGAGCAGCATCTGTGTGTACGGGTGCTGCGGATTGTTAAACAGCCCTTCTGTAAGGCCCTCTTCGACGATGCGGCCTTTCTGCATAACGTAAACCCGATCCGCGATCTTGCGAACAACGGCCAGATCATGCGTGATAAATAGTAGACTCATATTTTCGGCGCGTTTCAGTTCTGCAAGCAGTACAAGGATTTGCGCTTGGATGGTCACGTCCAGCGCTGTCGTCGGTTCATCTGCGATCAACAACTCCGGTCCATTTGCAAGTGCCATCGCGATCATCACGCGTTGCCTTTGCCCACCTGACAACTGGTGCGGATAAGATGTCAGTCGGGTTTCCGGGTCACGAATGCCGACTTTGATCAGCAATTCAATAATTCGTTTTCTTACAGCGTCCCCGGACAAGCCCTGATGTAACTGAATGCTTTCTGCCAATTGTTTTTCAAGCGTGTGCAGCGGGTTCAGCGATGTCATAGGTTCCTGGAAAATAAAACTGATATCATTCCCGCGAACTCTGCGCAGATCTGCCTCTGGCGCGCCAATCATCTCTGTACCTAAATATGTAACGGAACCAGTGACCCGGGCGCTGTCTGGCAGCAGCGACACGGTTGAAAGCGCCGACACGGATTTACCAGAACCGGATTCCCCCACGATCGCAACGGTCTCGCCCAGACCGACGGTGAAGGATACATCAGTAACCGCAGGAACAACCTTACCATCCTGACTGAAACCAACGCTCAGGTCTTTGACGTCCAGCACCGTCTTCATTGAAAGGTCTTTCTTGGATCAAACGCATCACGCACGCCTTCGAAAATGAAGACAAGCAAGGACAGCATTATGGCGTAGACAAAAAATGCGGTGAACCCGAGCCACGGCGCCTGCAGGTTTTGTTTTGCCTGAAGGGTCAGTTCGCCTAGCGATGGAGCGGATGAGGGCAACCCGAAACCAAGGAAGTCCAGAGTCGCGAGCATGCCTATGGTGCCCGTTATAATAAAAGGCAGCAGTGTAAGCGTTGCCACCATTGCGTTCGGCAGCATGTGACGGAACATGATAACGCGGTTTGACACACCCAGCGCCCGGGCAGCGCGCACATATTCAAAGTTTCGCGCTCGCAAAAACTCTGCCCTTACAACACCCACCAAAGCAGGCCATCCGAATAAAATGGATATCGCGACAAGTATCCAGAAACTTCGACCCAAAATAGCGAACAGGATAATGATCACATAAATCGACGGCATCGCCCCCCAAATTTCAAGCATTCGTTGAAAGATCAGATCAACCCAGCCGCCAAAGAAGCCCTGCAAAGCTCCCGCCGTGATCCCAAGGATTGAAGCAACACTGGTCACGATCAGTGTATAAAGGATCGACAAACGGAAGCCGTATATCACCCGCGACAGTACATCGCGTTTTGTATCATCGGTGCCGAGGTAATTGTTATTGTCGGGTGGTGACGGCGCAACGCCGGGAATGTCGACGATTGTAGTGTAGGAGTATGGGATCACGGGCCAGATGACCCAACCCTTTTCAATCTCTTCACCGTCGACAACGCCGTCTTTCGCGTCGTCGATAATCGCTTCCGGATCGTCCCAGCAGGTTTCAAGCCCACCAGAGACAATCAGGCATTCCACCTCGATGTCGCGGTAAACAGCCTCGGTCGGCAGATCGCCGCCAAATTCTGTTTCCGTGTAGAAATTGTGCACTGGCACAAACCACTCGCCCCGGTAGCTCACCAACAAGGGCTTCTCGTTGGCGATATATTCAGCAAACAGAGACACGCCGAACAGAATGGTGAAAATGATAAGTGACCAATAGGCGCGCTGGTTCCGCCGAAAATTACGCCAGCGACGCTGGTTAAGGGGGGAGAGCCGCGCCATCAGACGCTCCTCGATTCGAAATCAATCCTGGGATCGACAAAGACATACATCAGGTCAGACAGGATACCGACCAAAAGCCCCATAAGTCCAAAGACATAGAGCGTGCCGAACATAACCGGATAGTCGCGCGCTACAGCGGCTTCAAAGCCAAGCCGACCCAAACCATCGAGCGAGAAAAGCGTTTCGATTATCAGTGATCCACCAAAGAACACCCCTATGAAAAGCGACGGAAACCCGGCAATTACGATCAGCATCGCATTGCGAAACACGTGGCCATAAAGCACCTTGTTCTCGCTAAGCCCTTTGGCTTTGGCTGTGATGACATATTGCTTTTTGATCTCATCCAGAAACGAGTTCTTCGTGAGCAGGGTCAGGGTCGCAAAAGAAGAAATCGTCATAGCAACGACAGGCAGCGTTATGTGCCAGAGGTAGTCGAGTACTTTTCCGATCATGCTGAGATCGTCCCAATTGTCTGAAACGAGGCCTCGAAGTGGGAAAATCTTCCAATATGACCCGCCCGAAAACAGAACCAGCAGCAAGATTGCAAACAGAAAGCCCGGAATGGCGTAGGCGATGATGATGGTGCCAGACGTCCACGTATCAAACCTGCTACCATCGCGTACCGCTTTGCGAATGCCAAGCGGAATAGAAATGAGATAGGCGATCAGTGTTGACCAAAGGCCAAGTGTGATCGACACGGGCATTTTCTCGATCACCAGATCAATCACACCGACAGACCTGAAATAGCTTTCGCCAAAATCAAAGCGTAAATAGTCCCACATCATTTTAAAAAAACGTTCAAGCGGCGGTTTATCAAAACCAAACTGACGTTCAAGCTCTTCAATGAACTCCGGCGGCAAGCCACGTGCACCAAGATAGCGTTCGTCCCCTCCAACAGCGTTGGCGCCAGCGTCGGCCCCTCCAGCGATTGTTTCAAAAGCATCACCGCTGCCCTCTAGCTGAGCTAGAATTTGCTCAATCGGCCCACCTGGAACAAATTGGATCAGGGCAAAATTCACCACCATAATTCCGATAAGTGTCGGAATGATCAGCAGTAATCGCCGTAGGATATAGGCACCCATCGTCCTGCTTTCTTGTTTTTATTGAAACGCGCCGGCGGCGCGCAGCTCTTCGCCTCTTTCTGCGTTATACCACCAGAAATCCAGATGCCCCAGAGAGTATGGTGGCAATTCTTCGGGATGCTCAAACATATCGTAATAGGCGACAGTGTGGGAATCCTTAAACCATTGGGGAACCCAAAACCGTTCTGCCCGTAAAACCCGGTCCAATGCATGGATTGCGGTTTCCAGTTCTTCCTGCGTTTGCGCAGCCTCAACATGCGCGACAAGATTGTCTACTGCCTCATTCTTCAGCCCCATTGTATTGAAGACAGAGGTATCAGCCGTGGCGGAGCCAAAGTACTGGCGCAGTCCTGCCCCTGGAATATAACCAAGGGGGAACTGCGTTGTCACAAAATCGAAATCATGGGACCGTTCCCGGTTAATTGCCTGCGCATTGTCAACGCGTTCGTGCCTTGCATCGACACCCAAGCGTCGCAAATTCTCGACAAACGGATTAATCACACGATCAAAGGTTTGGCTGTCATTCAGAAATTCAATCCGAAGCATCCGGCCATTCGCGTCGCGCCGCAATCCATCGTCACCAACAATCCAACCGGCTTCATCAAGCAATGCAGAGGCTTTTCGCAAATTACCCCGATCGAACTGTCGCGTGCGCGACTCCGGCGCCAACACCGGCTCGCTATCAAGAACCCCGGGTGGAAGTAAATCAGCCAAGGGCTCTAGCAAGGCGAGCTCGGCAGTACTAGGCATGCCGGATGCGGCCAGCTCTGTGTTTTCCCAGAACGAATGAATTCGTTCGTAGAGACCGTAAAACAATGTCTCATTTGACCATTCGAAATTGAACATCAGTCCGATCGCTTCGCGAACGCGAATGTCCTGAAACTGTGGGCGGCGTAGATTAAAAACAAATGATTGCCCGGTTGCGACAGACCCATCAGGAAGTTCAACCTTTTTCACCCAACCGTTGTCGATGGCCGGAAAGTCATATCCCGTACCCCAGATTTTCGAAGAGGCCTCGTTGCGGAACGTGTAGCTCCCGCCTTTAAAACCTTCAAACGCCGCATTGTAGTCAGCGTAGTATTCGATTCGAATACGTTCAAAGTTGTTGCGCCCAACGTTTATCGCCAGATCAGCCCCCCAATAGTCAGGGTTATAGGCGTAAATCAGTGATTGGCCTTCGTCCATTTCAGCAAGGACGTACGGGCCAGACCCAAGAAACGGCTGAAGCGAACTATCTTCCAGGTTACGGTCGTTTTCTTCGAAAAATGTCTTGGAAAATATCGGCAGCCCACCAACCGTTTCCGGCAGGTCGCGCGTAGGCACACCTTCCTTGAATGTAAACTTCACCTGATGCGGGCCAAGCACCTCTGCGCGTTCAACCTGTGAACTCAGAACGGCACGGTAGCTTGGCAAACCCTGCTCAAGAATAATCTCGTAAGAGAACAGAACATCGTCGGCGGTCAGTGGTGTCCCATCGGAGAACTGCGCTTCCGGACGCATATTGAAGATAACCCATGACCTGTCTTTCGGATATTCAAGCGATTCCGCAATCAGCCCGTATGACGACCCGATCTCATCTGCCGTACCCGTCAGAAGTGACTCAAAAAAGGCGTTCGACATTGCGCCAGAGCGCCCCTTGGTGCTGTAGGGATTCATCGAATCAAATGAACCAAACGCCCAAATCGAGATTTCACCGCCCTTTGGGGCCTCAGGGTTCACATAGTCCAGATGGGAAATGTCGGGGCCGTATTTCAGCTCTCCCAAAGTCGAAATGCCGTGACTGCGGATTATTTCATTTTCAGCTTGGGCCAGCTGGCTCCAGAACAAAGCCACAAACAGAACGCTAAGAAATGTTCCAATGCCCAAAATTCTCAGATCACGCATGGCAATTTGGCAATCGGGCATAAAGTCCTCCAGTGGATGTGTTCTCAACAATCTAGTTATGAAACAACCTAGATAGCGCAGAGCAACAATCAAGTTGATATTCCGTGAACTAACAGTGATTCCAGTTCTTGGTACAAAAATGCGCAAAAAAATGGGGCCGCTTCTGAAAAGAAACAGCCCCAAAATAAAACAGAAACGCCGGATCAGTTCGTCAGCGTTTGCAGGTAAGCCACCAGATTTGCGCGGTCCTCAACTTTTCCAAGACCGTTGAATGTCATCTTGGTGCCAGGTGCATATCCTTTTGGGCTTTCGAGGAAAGCGTTAAGCTCGTCAGCTGTCCAGTTACCTTCGAGGCCGGCGACTGTTCCTGAGTACGCATAACCATCAATGGCAGCAATATCACGATCAACGATTCTGAACAGGCTTGGCCCGGTGCCATGCGCGCCCTCTTCTACAGAGTGGCAAGCTTTACATTTACCAAACACCCTTTCGCCGCGTTCTGCATCTGCAGATGCTAGCAAAGTAGCAAAATCTGGGCCTTCCTCGACTTCACCACCGTGATCGTCTCCGTCGACCTCGATTGGGTACGCCGCTGCATGTTCGTCACCATGCCCGCCGCCGATATGATAAAGCGATTCCGCCGCCCAGCCTCCAAGAAGGAAAACCAGAAAGGCGCCGCAGAAGCCGCCTACAATTTTAGTCATTGTCATAGTGTCGAACATGTCGCGTTCCATTTTGTTCGAAATTTCGGGTTATCTATCCGCTTCCCCTGCCTTTCCGCAAGGTATAGTTACCGCGACCAATCGCCCTTTATGAAAAAAAACGCCCCATACGGCACAGGAGTTGACGAAAATGACAGGACGGATCGCATTTCAGGGAGAGCCCGGCGCCTATTCCCACCAGGCTTGCCGCGAGGCGCGCCCGAATCTCGAAGCCCTTCCTTGTCGCACTTTTGAAGATGCAATCGAGGTCGTTCGGAAGGGTGAGGCCGACCTTGCGATGCTGCCGGTCGAAAACTCCACATACGGACGTGTTGCTGATATTCATCACTTGCTACCAAATTCAGGACTGCACATCGTGGACGAGGCATTTGTGCGCGTCCATATCAATTTGCTTGCCCTGCCCGGGACGCGTCTTGAGCAAATCGACTCGGCCATGAGCCACCCTGTCCTTCTGGGTCAGTGCAGAGAATTCCTTGCTGAACACGGGATCCACCGCATCACTGGTGCTGACACGGCCGGTTCTGCCAAACAAGTCGCAGCAGATGGTAACCCGGAGCACGCAGCACTTGCCTCTGAATTGGCCGGCGAAATATATGGGCTGGATGTTTTGGCCCGCCATATCGAAGACCACGGTAAAAACACCACGCGCTTTTTGCTCATGTCCCGCGAACCGAATCTGAAACGCCGCGGAGCGGACGGCATGATGACCAGTTTTGTGTTTCGTGTGCGAAACCTTCCTGCGGCGTTGTACAAAGCTATGGGTGGTTTTGCGACAAACGGGGTTAACATGACCAAGCTCGAAAGCTACATGGTTGACGGTTCGTTCTATGCAACACAGTTTTATGCAGAAATCGAGGGCCATCCTGATGACAAGAATGTCCAGCTTGCGATGGAAGAGCTTGAGTATTTCACATCAGAGGTTTCGCTGATGGGCGTTTACCCGGCAGACCCGCGTCGGCACTAATACTTTTTGTAGCGGTCTTCAACATCAATCGCGAACTTGGCGACACGAGCAACAAAGCGCCGTGTAAGGTTTCCCTTTGCAAGTTTCAGCGACTGGATGGTTAGACGACCCCCCAGCGATGTTGGCCGCATCTCTAGCGAAAAACGAAGTCGCGTGCGACTACGCGAGAGCGGTACAAGTTCTGCAACCAGATCTCCCGCGATACCGGGCGTCGCAGTGGCGACCTGCAATCCGTTTGGTGCGTCGAAATGTGTAAGCTCTGCTACAATCCGGCGAGGTTTGCCGCGAAATTCGAATCCAATATCCCAACCCTTCTCGGCACCGGGTTCGGTCAGCCTTTCCCGACGTTGAACTTCGGCACCACGGCGCAATGCCGACCGTTCAAAGCCGTCAAAATCGGAAATTGCCTGAAACACATGCTCTATTGGTGCTTCTATGTCTTCTCTTGTCGAAAACTTCATTTATCCGCTCTGCTGCCCTGTAACTCGTTTTCGCGTCAATCGAGCCGGTCTGCAAGCCAGTTTGACAAAATGAAATGCGCTATTGCACCTTTTCGGGCTGGTTTAAGAACCGGGTGATCGCCCGCAAAAGCTTTCATCATCTCTTCGCGCGATACCCACATAGCTTCCTCGATTTCGTCCAGGTCTATCACAATCGCCCGGTTTAGCGCCTCCCCCCAGCACCCAAACATGAGTGATGTTGGAAAGGGCCAGGGCTGGCTTGCCAGGTAATCTACGCGACCGACGCGTATGCCTGATTCTTCTTCGGCCTCACGCCGAACCGCAGCTTCAATGGTTTCACCCGGCTCAACGAACCCAGCCAAAAGTGAAAACATTCCCTCAGGCCAGCCGGGGCTACGCCCCATCAAAACATCATTGCCATGTGTGATCAGCATGATGACAACCGGATCTGTCCGCGGGAAATGAGAGGCGTTACACTGAGGGCAGTTACGCTGCCACCCGGCCATTGCCGGAACAGTTTTTTCACCGCATTTTGCGCAAAACTGGTGACTTTCGTGCCAGCTTAGGACCGCCTTTGCGGTTGCGATAAGCTCTGCATCGCGTGGGCCGAGCGATGACATGACACTGCGCAACTCAGTAAAGCGAAGGTCTTCGGGCAAACCCGGGAAATGTTGCTCGCTCGGGTCAAGAAAAAGCCCCAAGGTTGAGTCATCCAGTTCCTCTGGTTGCCACGCGGAAACATCAATCGAAAAACGTGGCGCGCCCCTGTCGAGCCCAAGAAAAACAGGGGCTTCGGCAGCGAGTGAGACCAGTTCGTGATCGGTAGCGACCAAACCGATGGCATTTCGTTCCGACCCGGCGATAAGGGGTTTGCCACGCCAGACGGGCAGGACGGCTGCAGTTACCTCTTGCCAAAACGCCTCGATCCGGTCTGGCTGCCCACGCAATTGCCCTAAACGATCAAGCCCTGAGCCACCAAAAGTTACCTGTTCTGCAATTTTCACTGTCGAGACCTCTTTAGCGGCCTGTCTGCCACGCCGGTTCAACAATGGCAATTGTCAGTTAGGTGATCCGCCTGGCAATACTTCTGCCTCCGGCGGGGATATTTTTGGGAAAAGAAAGTTGAGTTAACGCAACAAAAGAGTGGAGGCACCCATCATCAATCAAACGCGATGAGCTTTGGCCAGACCGAAGAATTCTCGCGCCTGAAAGCCCCGACATGCCCGATTTTCTTCAACCCAAATTCAGACGGTCGCAAAACAAGCTGTTTTTTAGAAGCCTCCGGGAACTGTTGCATCAGACGCCAGACAGCGGTTGGCGGAACGAGGTCGTCATCTGCGACTGCGACGAGTTTTACAGGGGCCTGCACGGCTTTCCAGTCAGGCAGCGGTAAACTGTAGCCAACGTCCGAGAGCGTGAAACCCGCCGTTGTGCACCACTTGCGCCATTGCCAGTAGACACCCTTTGGCAAGTCGGGGCCCATACCCAGCCAGCGTGCGGGCAAATAGCCCAGGAGTCGCACAAGCCCCGGTGCGGGCCCCCACCAGAAGGCTGCTGCAATGCCACGATACGGCCAGGGGTGGTCACGAAAATGCACCGGCCCACTCGCAACGGTTATGACTCGTGAAAGGCGTGAGGCGCCTTCGTGAAAAGGCAACATCATCCCGCCAAGTGAATGACCAATCGCCCAAACCGGTGTGTCAGGCACGAATTTCTCCAGAGCGCGCTGAGCCGCAGGTTGATCGGCCACACCCCATTCCGCCATTGTGGCCTTTGAGTTTTTCAAGTGTCCCGTGGCAGAGGCACCTGTATCGCGATAGTCATATGTCAGACAGGTGTAACCTTCTGTCGCGAGCCAACCTGCGAAGTGCCGGTAAAAACTCTGGGGTACTCCGGTCGCGCCATGAATGACGATCGCCGCTTTGGGGGACCCGGATGGTTGGTACAACCGACCAGAAAGCTTTGCACGATCTGCGCGAAAGGACACGTCTTCAACTACCGGTTCTGCCGTGGTTTGCTGCGTGCTCATCGTTGATTCCTGCGACTAGACTGATCGGTCTAATAACATCTCTAGACCAATCGGTCTAGACCGTTTATGAGACGTTGTATGAATATGTTGGAGACAGATACACGCACGCGCCTGATCAAAACAGCTGCAAGGCTCTTTCGGGAAAAGGGCTTTCACGGCACCGGGATCGCTGAAATTCTGTTGAAAAGCGAGACACCGAAAGGATCGCTGTATCATCATTTTCCGGCTGGAAAAGCCGATCTTGCGAAAGCTGCTGCAAGCTGGGCGTCGGAGGGAATGCTGGAAATCATTGATGCGGCCTTTGAAGGTGCTTCGGATTTTCAGGATGGCGCGACCACGCTTTGTTACAAACTGGCAAAGTTCTTTGACACCGCACAGGAATGGCAAAGTTGCCCGGTATCCTCGGCCTTGTTTGACGGGCCCGGGAACGAAGAGTTTCGGGACTTTGCTGACCAGATTTATACTGACTGGACCGAAAGCATAATCAGACAGGCTAGTCGCCTTGGACTTGAAACCGACGACGCAGGTAAGGCGGCAGAAACGCTATTGCTTGCAATACAGGGTGGTTGGACCATGGCGCGTGCAAAAAGATCATCAGATGTCCTGCGCCGCATCCCGAGCCTTCTTTACGGCTAAGCTTGCGAATCCGTGCAACCTGTCCTAAATAGCGGTTGAGAGGTTGGCGCGGGCGAGCGCCTCGCCAACCCGGTCAGATCCGGAAGGAAGCAGCCGCAACGAGACCCGCTTGGGTCGCTGTCCAGCCTCTCACTTACGCAACCCTGACCAAGGAGGGATTTTATGATTGCAATCGTGATGCCTCAGGCAGGGAATTGCTGATCCGGCATTTGCCCCGGCTGTCCTGCCTGTTTCACAACGCTCTTCGCGCACATTTGCTGCGGAAGGGTATTTTCTTGTTAAAAACTCAGGCAGAACAATGATCTATACTTTATCTGACCTAGGCTGGTCAGCCTTTTTTTCGATGCAACTTGACGTCGAAGACCTCGAATCTTTCACCCCGATGCGAATTTCAGAGGTGCAACGCGCCACTGTGACCGCGTTGTCGGAAAAAGGTGCGACAACCCTTACAACACCCCCTGATATGACAACAGCGGATCTGGCTGTTGGTGATTGGGTTCTTGCGGATTCAAACAACCGGATTGTACGTTGTCTGGAGCGAAGGACAGTTCTCGAGCGCCGCGCCGCTGGGACCGATGTTCAGAACCAGTTGATTGCCGCCAATGTTGATACGCTATTCATAACAACATCGTGCAACGATGATTTCAACGAAGCACGGTTGGAGCGGTATCTGGTTCTCGCACATGATGCGGGTATTCAGCCCGTTATGGTGCTTACCAAAGCCGACCTTGCGAGTGACCCAGATAGCTACATACGGCGCGCGCAAAGCCTGTCTGCCGATATGCCTGTCATCGCGCTTAATGCGAAAGACCCAGAAGATGTCAACCAGCTTTTTGACTGGTGGCGCAAAGGACAGACAGCGGCGTTGCTTGGCTCATCCGGGGTCGGAAAATCGACGCTGACAAACATGCTCGCAGGGGCTGATATATCGACAGCAGGTATACGGGACGATGATTCAAAAGGACGCCACACAACTACAGCAAGGTCTCTTTATCCAGTGTCAAATGGAAGCTGGCTGATTGATACGCCGGGAATGCGGGCGCTTAGGCTGCACTCGGTTTCGGAAGGGATCAGTTCGGTGTTTGCCGATCTCGAAGAACTGGCGCAGAACTGCCGGTTTCGCGATTGCTCACACGGCAAAGAACCTGGGTGCGCGATACAGAAGGCGATTGCAGAAGGGGTTCTTGACGCAGCGCGGCTTCAACGTTGGCAAAAGCTGGAAGAAGAAGATGCCCGCAACGAAGAGACAATAGCAGAATCTCGCAAAAGACAACGTGATTTCAAGCGCATGACCAAACGCATTATCACTGAAAGCAAAACCCGAAAGGGGCGTTAGCGTGGCAACGGCCCGCTTTTAGGGGTGGGCCGCCCACAGGTATTGTTCCTTGGTTTCAACAGCATCCGGATTTTCGCGTCGCAAGCTGGCCAGCGCCTCTTCAGGGCTTTCACCCCGCTCAACAAGCAAACGAAGCACTGCCATTCCAGAGCGCCCGCACCCGCCTTTGCAGTGCACAAGAACCCGACCGCCTGATGCGAGGATAGCGTGCGCCTTTTTTGATGCTTCGGGCCAATTTGCTGCTGTTGCGGGTTCTGGCGCTCCAAAATCGGCAATTGGCAGATGCCGCCATTCTACATTTGCTTTAGACAGATCACTACCCAACGATTTGGCGCCAAAAAGTTCCATTTCTTTCATTTCGGTCATTGAAAGCACAAGCTGGGGTCGCCATGCCAACATCTGAGCCAAATCTGTTTGGTAGTTTCCGTTGCGTCCCGGCAAAGACGACAGCCCCAGCCAACCAGCACCTGCGCGCAATTCTGCCAATCTGAACATCAGGAGTTCCATTGTGTTTTGTCCTTTCTTAGTCGCCCTGCCGTGAAATTTTTGAGACAGATCAATCTTCCATTGGCTATAAAGCACTTCGCCACCCTAGGAATGACAAATCCTAATACCGAAGAGCGTAATTGCACGCGCAACGCTGGACCTTGGCAACGACTGCGCTTAGTCTGTTCATGGTCCACCACCCGAGAGGCAAGATGTCAGATAATCCCGATTCCGGCTATCAGGTTTTAGCGCGTAAGTACCGGCCGGAAACATTTGCCGATCTTGTCGGACAAACCGCTATGGTGCGCACTCTAAAGAACGCGTTCGAGGCAGACCGGATCGCGCAAGCTTTTATCATGACCGGAATTCGCGGAACCGGAAAAACCACAACCGCGCGCATTATTGCCAAGGGAATAAACTGCATTGGTGAAGATGGCACCGGTGGCCCAACAACAGAACCTTGCGGGAAATGCGAACATTGCGTTGCGATCATGGAAGGACGCCATGTTGATGTGATGGAAATGGACGCGGCCAGCCGCACCGGGGTCGGCGACATCCGCGAGATTATTGAGTCAGTTCATTATCGTGCAGCCAGTGCTCGCTACAAAATTTACATCATTGATGAGGTTCACATGCTGTCGACCAATGCGTTTAACGCATTGCTGAAGACGCTGGAAGAACCACCCGAACATGTGAAATTCATCTTTGCGACAACCGAGATCCGCAAAGTGCCCGTCACTGTGCTGTCGCGCTGCCAGCGGTTTGATCTGCGACGGATCGAGCCGGAAGTGACGATTGCCTTGTTGAAGAAGATTGCGGCTTCAGAGAAAGCCGGGATTACCGAAGACGCGCTCGCATTGATCACACGGGCTGCTGAGGGTTCGGCGCGCGACGCAACATCGCTGCTTGATCAGGCGATCAGCCACGGCGCGGGCGAAACAACCGCCGACCAGGTGCGTGCGATGCTTGGTCTCGCGGATCGTGGCCGCGTGCTCGACTTGTTTGACATGATTATGAAAGGTGACGCCGCCAGCGCGATGAGCGAGTTGTCAGCCCAATATGCAGACGGCGCTGACCCAATGGCCGTGCTGCGTGATCTTGCCGAAATTACGCATTGGGTTTCGGTGATAAAAATAACCCCTGAAGCAGCGGAAGACCCAACAGTTTCTCCGGACGAGCGAACACGCGGTCAGGCAATGGCAGCAGTGCTGCCGATGCGCGTCATGACCCGGATGTGGCAGATGCTGCTAAAGGCGTTGGAAGAAGTGGCAATGGCACCAAACGCGATGATGGCTGCGGAAATGGCGATTATCCGGCTTACACATGTCGCTGATTTGCCTTCACCCGAAGACCTCGTGCGCAAGCTTCAGGACGAAACGCCTCCCCCATCTGGCGGTGGCGGTGGCGGCGCACGCACTTCCGGCGGGTCCGAAAGATCACAGGCCAGTTCCCACAAAGGTGGGAACGAAGGTGCTTCGCAAACATCCGGGGTTGATGCGTCTTTCAGATCCGGCTCTGCAATGGGCAATGGTTCCGTCGTTGCGCTGGCCCAAGCGCCTGAGAATGCACTTGCGCTGTATACCCGGTTTGAGCAGGTCGTTGAGCTGATCCGCGCCAACCGGGACGTTAAATTGTTGGTTGATGTCGAAAACGGCCTGCGGCTAGTCAGCTACGCGCCTGGGCGGGTCGAGTTTGAACCGACAGCGGACGCGCCCCGCGACTTGGCCCAAAGGCTCGGCCAGCGTTTGCAAGGGTGGACAGGTGCACGCTGGGCGATCAGCGTTGTTGATAACGGCGGCGCCGCAACAATCGCCGAAACGCGTGATGCTGATGGGGAGGCCCTGAAATCAGAGGCGCGCGCGCATCCTTTGGTACAGGCGGTTCTGTCGACCTTTCCGGCCGCCCGCATTACGGAAATCAGAACTGCAAAAGATATTGAAACCGATGCCGCCGCAGTTGCCTTGCCCGAGGTCGAAGATGAATGGGACCCGTTTGAAGAAGAATGACAAAACCGAACGCGCATCCTGACGTGGGTAACAGTTTCAAGTGCGCGTCCGATTCAAAGTTAAAATTGCATGTTTGCATTGCTCTGTCACACTTGCCCATTATGCACTGTACTGCGATATGCTGCCTGAAAACGAATTTAAGATTTCGCGGAATACACGCCGCTAAGATGTAGGAGAAAAAGTATGCTTAAAGGACTAGGCCAACTCGGTGACATGGCAAAGATGATGAAGCAGGCACAAGAATTGCAGGGCAAGATGGCTGAGATGCAAGAGAACCTGAACAATATCGCCGTCACGGGTGAAAGCGGTGCGGGGCTGGTTAAAGCAACTGCAACAGCAAAAGGTGAACTTACAGCATTGGATATAGATCCCTCTATCTTCAACGCGGATGACAAAGAAGTTGTCGAAGATCTCATCCTTGCAGCCGTTAAAGACGCCCAGGTTAAAGCATCGGAGCGCGCGCAGGACGAAATGAAGCGCCTGACCGAAAGCATGGGTCTGCCTGCCGACATGAATCTGCCGTTCTGAGGCGCGCCGAGTGTCCGATGCCCCCCGCGACATTGATCATCTGATCGAACTGATGGCTAAGCTGCCGGGCCTTGGCCCGCGTTCGGCGCGCCGTGCGGTGTTACACCTGATCAAAAAGCGCGGTTTACTATTGAACCCGCTTGCGGATGCCATGCATGCGGTCGCGGTTTCAGCGCGCGAATGTTTGAATTGTGGGAACATCGGCACATCTGACCTGTGCGAAATATGCCAGTCTGAAAAACGCGCAAACGGCGAAATTTGCGTTGTTGAAGACGTTGCTGACCTCTGGGCCATGGAACGCTCACAGGTCTTCAAGGGACGTTATCACGTGCTTGGCGGAACCCTGTCAGCCCTTGATGCGGTTGGACCCGAAGATTTGCGCATTCCAAAACTTGTTGACCGGGTGATCAGCGAAGAGGTCAAAGAAGTTATCCTTGCGCTGAATGCAACGATCGACGGACAAACGACCGCCCATTACCTCGCCGAACAATTTGAAGGAAGCGACGTTCAGGTTACGTCGCTTGCGCAAGGGGTCCCGATTGGTGGTGAGCTTGACTACCTGGATGACGGAACCATTTCCGCAGCATTAAAAGCACGCAAAAGCGTTTAATCGGGTCCGCTGTCACCAATCTATTTTTTTGGTTGCTCTGTCGCGCCGCTTACATCGTTAGTGCAACCGTGCATGCACCAAATAGCCATCAACACTCTCTTCGCCCAGCGCCTTGAGCGCTTCCAGTCGATGCAGCCCTTCAATCAACACAAACCTGTCACCATCTTCGCGCAGCCGTATCGGAGTAATCTGGCCTTCTTCCAGTATGCTCTCTGCAATTTCTTCGACCTTGGCAGGATCCAAAGTTTTCATGCGCTTCACGGGCACACGAATTTTTTCGATGGGAAAGACATTCTTTTGCAACATGGCCAGCCGTCCTTTTTATGCGGTCAGTCTCTCTTACCAACTCTATCACAAGCTAATTTCTGAACAACAAAACGCGTACTTCAGAGTTCGTGTTCTATAGGAGAGTGTCCCTATTTCATTGATGCATCAACTGGGGATTTCCCTTTCAGCAACTCCGCGTGTGCGTCCACTCGTTCCTTGATGAACTTCCCAAATAACCGTACGCGATTTGTCTTCCGGGTGTCCCCATAGGTCAACATCCACAAGGTTCCGTAGAACGCAATCTCGCTCTTGGGAACCCGAACAAGAGCCATGTCCGCATCCGCAACGAAGCATGGTAAAATGGCCTTTCCTATATCTGCGCGAACGGCTGCGAGTTGGGAAAAAACGTCATTCACTTTCATAGGCGGAACGCTGGTTGGATCGCTCCCAACCAAGGCCCAGTCGGGAAGACCGTTGTCTTCCTCTTTCAAAATCCACTTGTTACAATCTCTCTCAGAGTAAGCTGACTCGTTTAACAATGCCTGAGAAATGTACACTCCGCGATACACGTCGTGTAGTCGTTGCCCTACAAGGTGCTGCGGCAGAGAGAACTGATCATAGACAAGCCGAATGGCGACATCCGCCTGTCTGCGCGTCAGGTTGACCGGTTCATATGATGATATGATCTGAAGCTCTATTTCTGGGTGTTCACGCGAAAAATCAGCCAAATCGGGCATCAATAGGTCGGCAACCAACGATGGTGGCATCGCGACCCTCAGCTTGCCTGTCAGCCGTTGATCCCTTGCAAACACACGAGATTGCAAAAGTGAGGACGACTGCTCCATCTCCTCAGCGAGTGACTGAATCTCAGCCCCGGCAGGTGTCAATTCGTACCCGGTTGGGAGTTTTTCAAACAGCCTCGCCCCTAACTGAGCTTCCATCTGCGACACCCGCCGAAGAACAGTCGAATGGTTCAGTTGCAAAGCATTTGACGCTGCCCTGACCGAGCCATGGCGCGCGACAGCTAAAAATACTCTGACATTATCCCAATTTTCCATTGGTTGATTTTTGCACCACCGCTCTGGAGTTTTCAAGAATTGTTAAGCCTACTGAGAAGTAATAATTTCAAGTTTGCAAATAGGTATCCACATTTTTGCACCGGAAAAGGAAAAAGCTATGATTGATCTATATACAGATGCAACGCCAAATGGGTTGAAAATCTCAATTGCACTCGAAGAACTGGGCCTTCCCTACAAGGTACATCAGGTTTTCTTAGGAGGCGAACAATTGGCACCCGACTTTACAGAAATGAACCCCAACCAAAAGATTCCTGTCCTGATAGACGACGGCCTGGTCGTGACAGAATCCGGTGCAATTCTGATCCACCTCGCTGAAAAATTCGGGAAGCTTCTGCCAGCCGAACCAGTCGCGCGCACGGCGACAATCGAAGCGCTTATGTTTCAGGTAGCGTCTCTTGGCCCGATGCTTGGACAGTACCTCGTGTTCGCAGCGGCATGGGGTAACGAGTTTCCTAAAGTAACCGCTCGTTACTTTAGCGAGGTTTCCAGGATTATGGGAGTGCTGAACGCTCGTCTGGCGACACGGGACTATTTGGCCGGAAACGAATTCACCATTGCCGATATCGCCGTCGCGCCCTGGATACGTCTTTGTGAAATTCATCCCGCCTGCGGGGGCTTTCCCCTAAACCAAAACCAGCATCTCAAACAGTGGTGGGACCGGGTTTCAGAACGCCCCTCCGTTCGGAGAGGGTTTTCCATCCCCGAACCTTTTCCGGTGGAAAAACAATTTGAGGGGTTCGTCAAAGCTGTCGTTGGACTAGGTGATCTTCACCCGGCAGAGTAAACTATTCGCCGCAGATGAATGAGTGGGTGCGTGAGCACCCACTCTACCTGCACTAAATCACAACAACGTCCAGCGGGGGGAAACCGTTAAAGCCGACCGAAGAATAGCTGGATGTGTACGCCCCGCAGTTGCGAATGATCACCTTATCGCCAGAACGCAGCCCCAGCGGCAGACCGATAAGCTTCTTTTCGTAAAGGACGTCAGCACTATCACAGCTTGGACCGGCTAGAATGCAGGGGCCCATATCTTCGTGGTCACGGTCCGTTACAAACTGATAGCGGATCGCTTCGTCCATTGTTTCGGCCAAGCCTGAAAATTTACCTATGTCTAGATACACCCAGCGGTGCATGTCATTGTCAGACTTGCGGGAAACCAGCAGAACCTCTGCCGCAATCATCCCTGCTTCAGCAACCATTCCACGGCCAGGTTCCGCCATGATGCGTGCAACATCGCCAAAGCGCGCGGTGACTTGAGCCATCACCTCAGCAGCATAAGCCGTTGGGTGTTGAATCGCTTCGCCGTAAAACGCCGGAAATCCGCCGCCGATATTCAACAGATCAAGCACATACCCAGCATTCTGTGCGGTGCGCCAGACGTCTGCGACCTGATCCAGTGTTGTACGCCACATTTCAGCGCGGCGGGTTTGGGAACCCACATGAAACGAGAAACCGACAGGACGAAGACCAAGGTTTGTCGCGTATGCCAACAAGCCAAGCGCCTTATCCCGTGCACAGCCAAATTTGCGGGTAAGCGGCCAGTCTGCCTCAGAAGCATCCACAATCAGACGAATGTAAACCTCTGCATCTGGTGCGTTTTCAGCAATTTTTTCAAGCTCTTCTTCGGCATCAGCCGCGAAAATGGTCAAACCGGCCTGATGCGCAAAGGCGATATCGCTTGCGCGTTTTACTGTATTTCCGAAAGAAATGTCAGATGGGGCCGCACCCAAAGAGAGACAAAGCTCAATCTCGCCACGCGACGCCGCATCGAAGTGAGATCCCTTTGCAATCAGAACTTCAAGAATTTCGCGCGCAGGGTTTGCTTTTACCGCATAGTGAATGTTGGCACGTCCCAAGCCAAGTTTCAGGGCATCATACTGCTCGGCAACTATTGAGCGATCCAGAACCAATGTCGGATGGTCAAAATGTGTAGCGCGGATAAAGGCGTTGATGTTGCGGGTATGGTCGGCAACAGCGCCGCCGACAATGTCGGTTACGATAGCGTTCATGGTCATCTCCAATAGACCCGGCCATATATGACCGCTCACTTCCAAGGGAGACGTTACCGTCGCTACGTAAACACGGGTGGAGTACGGACCACCGGCCAGAGGCGCGTGCGTTGGCGTCTATTCAGCGCGCGTTTAGAGCTGTGGTTGAGTCGTTGCAAGAACTATTTTCAACATACAGATTTATATTCAATTGCTGGGTTTGGACAGTCGTCAATCAGCCTAAAAAAAGCCCCGGAGCCAGAGCGCCGGAGCTCGATTTTTCAGTAACCGGTAAGATCAGTCTTCGTCTTCATCCGTATCATTATTGGGCAAGTTGAAGAAGGTGTCAGCGTCTGGAACAGCCTCTTCTTCTTTTTCTTCGCGGTCATCCGTCAACGAGAATGTTTCAAGACCGACTATAGAAGACGGCATGCGCGGCTCGGCTTCCGTACCCAGCGACTGTTCGGTGCTTACGAGCTTGCGACGTTCGTCATCAGACATCACTTCGCCTTCGCGTGCTTTCTTGGCATTTGCTTTTTGCACAGCGGCATCAAGTTCAGACTGTTTGCACAGCCCCAAAGCGACCGGGTCGATCGGCTGGATGTTGGAGATGTTCCAATGGGTGCGATCACGCAGCGCCTGAATGGTTGGCTTGGTCGTCCCAACCAGCTTTGAAATCTGACCATCCGTCAGTTCGGGGTGGAACTTGACCAGCCACAGAATAGACGCAGGACGATCCTGCCGTTTGCTGAGCGGCGTGTAACGTGGCCCTCGGCGTTTTTCTTCACCGACTGCTGCAGCATTAAATTTCAGGACCAGCTTGTGGTTCGGGTCTTTCTCGGCTTTTTCGATTTCTTCTGCAGTAAGTTGGTTGTTCGCAATCGGGTCAAAACCTTTGACACCCGCGGCCACGTCGCCATCGGCAATACCTTGTACTTCAAGTTCGTGAAGCTCGCAAAAGTCTGCGACCTGCTTGAATGTCAGGGTCGTGTTGTCCACCAGCCAGACGGCGGTTGCTTTTGCCATGATCGGTTTGGCCATTTACTCTCTCCTTAAACACATCTTCCCCACGCCCTTGAAGGGGCAGCCCCGGATCGGGACGGGTTCTCATTGTAGGGGAACTTGAGAGCTATATAGTGCCGAACAGCAAAAGAGGAAAGAGAAAATGCGTTGGTTGTTTGTGCTGCTCTTAACTGCGACCGTTGCAAAGGCCGAGGGTGAGCAAGCGGGTACTTTCGACTATTACATCCTTTCCCTTTCATGGTCCCCAAACTGGTGTGCGCTTGCGGGTGATGCGCGAAACGCTGACCAATGTGATGCAAGACACGACTATGGATGGATTATGCACGGTCTCTGGCCGCAATACGAAAATGGCTGGCCGAGCTTCTGCAACAGTCGTTTTCGCAACCCATCCCGCAGACAAACCCGTGCAATGACAGACATCATGGGGTCGGGCGGACTTGCATGGCACCAATGGCAGAAACATGGCCGCTGTTCGGGTTTATCCTCTGAAGATTATTACGCCGCCGCGCGCCGCGCATATCGATCTGTCACACGCCCGCCTGTTTTCCGGCGTCTTCCTAATGCAATCCGCCTGCCTGCATCTGTGGTTGAGGAAGCGTTTCTGCAATCCAACCCTGATCTGACCGCTGAGATGATTACAATTACCTGCGAGTCCGGCTACATACAGGAAGCGCGCATTTGCATGACGCTCGAAATGGAATTCCGCAAATGCGGACCCGATACCAGACGCGATTGCGCAATGGAGCGTGCGATAATGGAAATTGTGCGTTAGCAAGAAACTATATTCTAGCGCGCAGGCAAATCACATTTGTATCGGCTGCCATCCGGTAAGACGCACACGTTCTGCAAAAGACTGTCAGACCGCAATCCGTAACTCTGTATTGTATTCGTGCGATCCAATTCGTCGTAGTAGAACATACATGTCGCCAATTCATAGGTGTCCCGCCGCCACTCGGACGTAAACCATTGATCAAACGCTGCCGTTAAAGCGGCATCTGCTGTCCCATCGTTGCCGGCAATCTCCGCATAAGATTGAGCGACATCGTTATAGTGGCCAAGATGTTCCAGGGCATACCAAGGGCCTGAATACCCCAATTCTTTCATTCTCCAGATTTCATGTGCTGTGACGGCCATCGCATCGGCTTCAATAACATAGGTAAAGCGCACCTCTTCCTTCACATCAAAACGTGCCGATTGGCAAAAACCCCTTGAATACTGGTCCAAGTGACGAAGCTCGTGGGTTAAAATCACGACCGTTTCATCAAGGTTTAGAGAAAAATGCAAAGCAATCAAATTCAGTGCAGCATCGAAAAATCCGAGCTCCGGGGCCGAGCGATCTTCGATGCAGATTGCTGTTTTCTGGTCCCTTGCAAGATCTAGAAAAGGATTTCCCTCGGGATAAATGCTGTCGATGATATCCAGCACGGTTCTTAATCTGGTTTGGTCTGGCGAGACAGCGCTTGAATCAACTGTTATCAAACATTTCTCGCTGGCATTGCGATGCCAACTCGCAAGCTGTCGTTCACGCCCATCTGCCAATGAAGCACTGACAGGAAGCCAGGCAGCTAAAAAAATTAAAACTCCGAAACGCATAGCCCCCACAATCTAATTGTTATGGTTTGCAGTAAACTTTGTGGGAACTGGATAAGCAAACGTAGACTCAGAGCAATCCAAGTTGGTGCCGCCGGTTCCAGCGCCTTCGCAAGATCGAAACGGCGGCATGTAGTTTAACGTTCACCTCTATTGCTGGATAGATTCCAGATAATAAGCAATCGATAACACCCGACCACGAATAATCGTTTCAGCACCGTAAACCCCAGCATCTTCCATGACCGCATCTTTGTACTGAAGGCCCCAGATCGGCATCTCAGTACCATGACCGCGCACACCTGTACGACCGTCAATGGAATGGATTACCCTCAGCATCGGGAAAACGCCGTCATTTCCCTGCTTCAACATTGTAAGATCCGGAACTTTAATTGTCATGAATTCTGCCATTTCTCCGTCGCCTAAAGCGTTTGGTCCGTGGCAGCCAGAGCAAGACTGCATATATTCATTCATTCCACCTTCATCGGCCCCTGCGGAACCAGCCAGAGCCATTCCGGATGCTATCAGGAATGCGGTGGCGATTGGTCTAACGTTCATTACAATTCTCCCTACGAAACCGGCCATGCGACAAGCAGGCCCTAGGGGGTAAGCGCCAGATTCTCGGGCTATAGCAACCCCCCTCAGTTCAAGTCTATGGATGGAAGCGGCCCACTCATTGATAAATATCAATGTTTATGGTCGAAACAGGCAGAAAAATTTCCAATAAGAAAATATCGACAATCGAAGTGATGGCTTTATTTGGCAACTGTCGCTCGCGATCTGACCCCGGCAACCAACTGGTCTGCAAGTTTTTTAAATGTGTATGCTCTCGAATTTACAACGCCTCTGTCTAACACAGGTTTAAAGAGTCAAATTTAGGAATTTTGACACTTGTTTCAATGGGCTAGCCTTCCATCCCAAATCAGCTACCCTTCGGCGATTCTCGGCCGTCCGGATACAGTAACTGTCACGTCTGCATCCAGAAAATCATCAGCACCACTTTCACCAGTGCGCCGAATGTCGCGGTCTATGCTAATATGCAAATCTTCTGCACCAGCAGTCTTTGCCCCTTGTTTAGCAAGCTTGGTTAAATGATCTTCCGCGTAGTGCATTGCTTCAGTTTCGCTTGAGAAATCCTTTATACCGTCAGTCTGATGCACCCTGAACTGACCCTTTGAAGGGGATGTTATTGTCGCGGTTTCGCGAATGCTGATCTGGCTTACGACCGCACCCAGCGCGTTCGCGATTTCCGCATGCTCAGGCAAAATCATTGGGGCGCGAAGCCTGTCACCAACTGCGGGATAGTAAGCATGGGCAGACGCCCCCAAACCTATGACCGGAATGTTTAACCGCACATCGGTCGCGACAAGTCCACTGTGCAGAATCAGGCCTTGCTTTAGCAATTCATGCACTGCCAAATCAGCCGGGTCGCCCTTGAAAGCGGGATCTTCTGCAAATGCGGTCTCAAGCAGCAAGACTGACGTCTGCTCGGTCAACTGATCCACAATCGCCTGTGCAAGTTCTGTTGAAACAGATGCAAGCCTGTCTCCCGTGTTGGTCCGCTTGCGACCAAACAGATGCAACGCTTTTTCAGCTGCGCTTTTGTCCCAGATATCCATACGCCCCAAAACGTGGCTCGCGTCAGAAGGCGTGGCTGCCGAGATCATCACTAGACCACGTTCCACCAAACGCTTCAGGGCTGCATTCTCCATACGATTTTGCATTAAACCTGAAAGTGCGCGCGCTTCTTCCCCGATCCTCGCCAAAAGCGCCGCTTCACGTTCAGATAACCCGGCCAGTGAACGATCAGCGCGCAAGATAGGCACCACAAAGCGTCCGTCGGTTTCCATATTCACCTCAGAAGACAATTGTCGATCCAAGGTGTCGTGGACAAGGTCTGGCCAGTTTTGCGCCGTAAGGGAAACAGGAACAACCCTTTGCGGCCCAAGAAAGAGGCGACCTTTCAAACCCTTATTGTGGAGATGCAATTCTGAATCACCGCCAAGACCACTTGTGCGCATGGCCACCGCCTCAACCATCGTGCGGAAGGCCCCAACACGCGCCCCTGCGGGGTCAATCATGGGTTTGCCATCACGCAACAGCGCTACGTCTGTCGTGGTACCGCCAATATCAGACACCAGCGCATTCGGCTCTCCTGTCAACCAACTTGCACCAACAATCGATGCGGCTGGGCCTGACAAAATAGTTTCAATTGGCCGCTCGCGCGCCATGTCAGCAGAAATCAATGCACCGTCGCCACGAACAACCATAAGCGGGGCATCGACCCTCCGTGTGGCGAGTAAATTTTCCGTCGCAGAAATCAAATGGTCGATCATGCCAATCAACCGGGCATTCAGCACGGCCGTCATTGCCCGCTTTGGGCCATTTAGTTTTGAAGAAAGATGATGCGAGCAGGAGACTGGCTTGCCAGTCACATCCTTGATCAAAGCCTGCGCCGCTAGTTCATGCGCCGGGTTTCGGGTTGCAAAGGCGCTTGCCACAGCAAACCCGGAAATCTGAGTGCCGTGCTGTTTCAGCCAATCTCGCAGCGTTTCAATTTCCAGTAGGCAGACTTCGCCACCTGCATGATTATGGCCCCCGGCAAGGCGCACGACGGGATCACCCTTCAGCGACTCGGAAAGGCCCTGACGCTCCAGATCTTTTTCGTCGAATCCAATAAAAACCAGCGCCACACGGCCACCCTGCCCTTCAACAAGCGCATTGGTCGCAAGCGTCGTGGAAAGCGAAACCATAGCGATGTCACCGGGCTTTGCACCGCTTTCATCCATCACGCGTTCGATTGCCGCGCCGACGCCTTCCGCCAGATCATGACGTGTGGTCAGCGACTTGGCCTTGGCCAACACGTCACGCTCGTCACGGAGCAGAACCGCGTCTGTGTAGGTGCCGCCGGTGTCTATCCCCATCATCAACGCCATATGCGTTTCCTTTTCATGTCCGCACAGCGTTAAAACCCGATCCACAAGCCAAAGTCAGGTGAAAACCCGACATGCAGGCCCGTTTTCCGACAATTCCGATCAGGAGATTTTCAGAACGAGCTTTCCGATATGGCCAGAACTTTCTATCCGCGCATGTGCCTTGGCGGCCTCTGCGAGTGGAAACTCGGAATCCATGACAGGCGCTACACGGCCCGATGCAAGCAATGGCCAAACCTGATTTCGCAGTTCTTCTGCGATCCGTGTTTTCGCAAGGTCGGACTGAGGTCTGAGGGTCGAGCCAGTCAAAACAAGACGCCGCATCATAATCTGCGCGAAATTAAGGGCAACCTTCGGTCCCGTCAGGAACGCGATCTGAACCAAACGTCCTTCGTCCGCCAGCGCCTTTACATTGCGTGGGATGTAGTCCCCGCCCACCATATCAAGGATAAGGTTCGCCCCGCCTTCTGCACGCAGAACTTCGACAAAATCGTTTTCTTTATAATTTACGGCCTGCTCCGCGCCGAGAGTGCGGCAGGCTTCACATTTTTCTTCTGACCCGGCTGTTGTAAAAACCCGAGCACCGAAGGCACTCGCGAGCTGAATCGCTGTCGTGCCGATACCGGAAGACCCGCCATGGACGAGAAAGCGTTCCCCAGCACACAATCCGCCGCGCATAAAAACGTTGGACCAGACGGTGAAAAATGTTTCCGGCAGGCAGGCCGCCTCTTTCATACCCATACCCTCTGGCACGGGAAGCGCATGGGTTGCTGGTGTTTTCACATACTCGGCGTACCCGCCACCGGGCAACAGGGCGCAAACTTCGTCGCCCACGGCCCATTCGCTGACACCTTCACCAATCGCTGCAACATGGCCTGCACCTTCCAAACCCGGCAGATCGCTTGCTGTCGGCGGCGGCGCATAACTTCCGGCCCGCTGCAACGCATCCGGGCGGTTCACGCCAGCATAATTAAGGCGAATCAATATCTCACCATATTTCGGCACAGGAGTGGGACGGTTTGTCAGTTTCAGAACGTCGGGGCCGCCGGGCGTAGTTATTTCTACGGCGCGCATTGTGTCAGGAAGCGTCATGGAGTCTCTTTCACATCATCAGCCCATTGGCCGGGTACATCTTGCATCGGGCGCGCAGCAGGTGCGCGAACCCGACCTAAAGTCGCTTCAAACATCCGGCTGATCAACGGGTTTTTCTGCATAGTGGCTTTAAATTTTTCAAACTGCATTACATCTTCGATCCGACGATCCAAAAACGCCCAAGTCGCAGTGTGACCTTGTGTTTCATCCCCAAGCCAGAACAGAACGGTCGAGCCGTATACCGCGGAAAGCGTTGCGCGTTTCGTATACCAGTTCACATCGTCTGAACTGTCACCGAGCTTCATCCATATCGCATCTGCAGTCCCCCAAATCAGTTTCGCACCATCCGCCGCATACTGCGGTAGTGAAAACAATGCGGAACCGCGCCTTACAAGGTCTTTGTCATCGATAGCTTCCAGTCTGAAACGCACCGCAGCGGCGATTTTATCCCGAAATCGCAGGTCAGTAAGATCTTCTGTACCCAGACGCTCCACCATTGCCGCGTCACCCGCTTTGTGAAAGGCGATCGCAAGATCGACAGCCCCCCTTGGACACAGTGAACGCGCAAGCGAGATATCCACACCCACATCATCCGCTGCGGCCTTGAAGGTTGCATCGCTCCACCCATCAAAGGCAACATGGGGCAAAGCAGCGGCGAGCAAGTCGTCAATTATTGGATTTTTGTTTTGCATTTTCAGTCTCAATCTTGGGTCTGTTCCAGTAGTAGACAAGTCTGCACCGCTTTGCTATACGGCGGCTTCCTGCAATTTTTGCAAACTCAAACTTAGAAAGGTGGTGAAAACCACATGCAGGTCAGTGTTCGCGACAACAATGTCGATCAGGCGCTTCGTGCCCTGAAGAAAAAGCTGCAACGCGAGGGTGTCTTTCGCGAGATGAAACTCCGTACAGCTTACGAAAAACCGTCCGAGAAAAAAGCACGTGAGAAAGCCGAAGCAATTCGGCGTGCTCGCAAGCTGGCTCGGAAAAAAGCACAGCGCGAGGGAATGCTCTAAGCGTCCGCTTTTTTGTGAACCTGGGTAGCTTCGGTTGCCACTTAATGACCCCCGCGGCCTCGCCCCGGGGGTTTTTTGTATCCCTAAGGCAACACGTGTTGCAAGCGCCGGAGCCTCCGGCGGGGATATTTAAGGAAAAAGGTTTGGTCAGACTGGCAAAGCCGTTGTCTTGCAAACCGTGCGCAACGCAAAGCTAGACTGCATCTGCGCAACCCCGGGAAGGCGCGCGAGATAGCGGCGGTGAATCTGAGCAAAATCTTCAGTGTCGAGCGCGACTACTTTCAACAAATAATCAGCGGTGCCTGCCATAAGGTGACATTCCAGAACATCGGGTATTTTGGCAACCTGACGTTCAAATGCGTCAAGAACTTCATCTGCCTGCCCCGAAAGCGTAATTTCCACAAAAACGGTGGTCGGCCGACCCAGTTTGCGCGGGTCAAGAAGTGCAACATAGTCTTTTATGTAGCCATCCGTCTCTAACCGCTGCACACGGCGGTGGCACGCAGAAGCCGAAAGATTGACCCGCTCCGCCAGTTCAGAATTTGACATACGTCCGGTCTTTTGTAACTGAATCAGGATACGACGATCTATGCTGTCCAAGCTCATAACGCGCATTTTTCTTTCAAAAAAGTATAATATTTTAGATGATACATCGAAAAATAATGATTTGCATCATTGTTTTTCCCAAACAATTGCGCTGAAACCTCGACAATATGGCAAGCAGTTAGACAGGGAGGAGAACCCCATGAAAATCGGTTGCCCAAAAGAGATCAAACCACAGGAATTCCGTGTTGGCATCACACCAAATGCAGCACAAGAGGCCGTAGGCCGCGGCCACAGCGTTGTCATTGAAACAAGTGCCGGTGTCGGTTCAGGTTTTAGCGACGAAGATTATGTCGCTGTTGGCGCCAGTATTCTTGGCACCGCAGAGGAAGTGTTTGCCACCGCAGACATGATCGTAAAGGTCAAGGAACCTCAGCCTGTAGAGCGTAAAATGCTACGCGAAGGGCAGTTGCTCTTCACATATCTGCACCTCGCCCCTGACCCCGCGCAAACCAAAGACCTTCTCGAAAGCGGCGCGACTTGTATCGCATATGAAACAGTGACGGATGACCGGGGTGGTCTGCCGCTGCTTGCCCCGATGTCCGAAGTTGCCGGGCGGCTCGCGCCACAAGTTGGGGCGTGGACGCTGCAAAAGGCCAATGGTGGGCGTGGTGTTTTGATGGGTGGCGTACCTGGTGTTGGTCCGGCACGCGTTGTCGTTATTGGTGGTGGTGTCGTTGGCACACATGCAGCAAAGGTCGCTGCCGGTATGGGCGCGGATGTGACTGTGCTTGATCGGTCTCTGCCTCGCTTGCGCTATCTTGATGATGTCTTTGGCGGCTTGTTCAAGAACCAGTATTCCTCCGCAGGAAGCACGATCGAACTTGTTCGTCAGGCTGACTTGGTTATTGGGGCCGTGCTCGTTCATGGTGCGGCTGCACCAAAACTGATTTCACGTGCGCAGTTGTCTGAAATGAAGCCGGGTGCTGCAATTGTCGACGTGGCAATTGATCAGGGTGGTTGCTTTGAGACATCGCACGCAACAACGCATCAGGATCCGATTTATGATGTTGATGGCATCATGCACTATTGCGTTGCAAATATGCCTGGCGCAGTGGCCCGTACGTCAACCATTGCCCTTGGGAACGCCACGTTGCCATTCATGCTGGCTCTTGCGACCAAAGGCTGGAAGAAAGCCTGTGCAGACGACAAGCACCTGCTGAACGGTCTGAACGTGCATGCTGGCAAACTCACCTATGCAGCCGTCGGAGAGGCACTTGGCCTTGAGACAGTGGACGCCAGTTCTGTTCTTTAAAACAGATAAATAATGAAAAACGGCCAGCTTATTCTGCTGGCCGTTTTTCATCGGAGGCTTACTTTTTGAGCGAGTCGCGGATTTCCATAAGGACATCCAGCTCGCTGGGGCCCGGATCAGCCACTGGTGCCTCTTCTTCTTTCTTCTTTGCGCTGTTTACTGCTTTGACGAGCATGAAGACAACAAATGCGATAATCAGAAAATTGATGATGGCCATAATGAAATTGCCATAAGCAAATACAGCGCCATCTTCGCCTTCGCCCAGTTTTACACCCATACTGGAAAAGTCGATACCACCTGTAAACAAACTGATGATCGGGTTAATCAGGTCAGCCACCAGCGACCCGACAATTGCGGTGAACGCCGCACCGATAATGATTCCAACGGCCATGTCCATGACGTTGCCCTTGGCGATAAAATCTTTGAACTCATTTAACATATTTGCATCCCTTGTCCTGTTCGGTGCGCCGGTCTTCTGGTTCTGTTCGCCTGCGCACGGCAACTATGCACATATCGCTAGTAAATTCGAGTAGGTCTCGGGGAATTCATACCTACATCTCCCCCTAAGTGAATTAAGGAGATTTAACATGAACGCGCTTGGCAACTTCCCAATTACAAAGCGTTGGCCCGCCGAAAATCCCGAAATATTGCAGCTTTATTCGTTCCCCACCCCGAACGGGGTAAAAGCATCAATCATGCTCGAAGAGATAGGCCTGCCATACGAGGCTCACCGGATCACGCTTTCAGATGCCGATGTGAAAAGCCCTGAATTCCTGTCACTCAACCCAAACAACAAGATCCCGGCTATTGTAGATCCGAATGGCCCAGACGGCGCACCAATTGGCTTGTTCGAAAGTGGCGCGATCCTGATTTACCTTGCAGAGAAATCGGGCAAGCTTCTTCCGGCTGACACAGCTGGGCGCTATCAGGTTCTGCAATGGCTAATGTTTCAAATGGGCGGCGTTGGGCCAATGTTTGGCCAAATGGGATATTTTACCAAATTCGCAGGGTCGGAAATCGATGATCCTCGCCCGGCAAAACGTTACATTGACGAATCCAAACGCATTATTGGCGTGATTGACCGGCAACTCGAAGGTAGACGCTGGATTTCCGGCACCTACTCCATTGCCGATATTGCCATTGCACCCTGGCTGCGTACCGTGCGTGATTTTTACGAAGCTGGTGAAGCGGTAGGTTGGGACACTCTCAAAAACATACCTGCATACCTTGATCGCTTTTTGGAACGGCCTGCCGTTCAGGCCGGGTTTGTTCAGCCCCCGCGTGAAGAAATCATAACGACTGCTGCGTAGATAAGGTTCAGCCCGGCAAGCTGCCGGTCAAAACGTAACGCAGTATTTCAACAACCTGACGCGGCTCCTCGGCAACAGCCAGGGCAGCCGCGTCAACCTCTTTAAGCGCATGGCTGTGATCCGGCCCATGCAGAACAATCAGCGATTTGCCCAGTGCGGCGGCGTATCCTGCGTCAAAGGCTGCGTTCCACTGTTTGTATTTTTCACCAAACCGCACAACTACCACGTCTGCATCCGTAATTCCTTTGCGGGTACGGATCGCATTCACTTTTGCGCCTTTGTTATCATACCAGAACTTGTTTGGCTCGGCCCCCAGAATCGCAACACCACAATCATCAGATGATTCATGATCGGTCACCGGGCTGTCAAAACTAACATCCAGCTTTGCCGCCCCCTCAATGATCTGCTCGCGCCAATCGGTATGAATTTCACCTGACAGATAAACCTTCAGCATCTCGCGTTCTCCCTAAAAGGGGGTTACCCCTTTCTTTTTCCTAAAAATATCCCCGCCGGAGGCACAAAGCCTATCCGCGCAAAACACCGCCCGTTGCCTTGGCGACTTTCTCAACGATCCTCAGTCCAACCGCCTCGATATCTTTCTCGGCAAGGGTTTTGTCTTTGGGTTGCAACCGCACCGTTATCGCGAGCGATTTCTTGCCTTCTCCCAGCTGCGCCTCGGCCTTTTCGCCTGTGAATTCGTCAAACAACCGAACGCTTTCAATCAACACCTTATCGGTGCCAGCGGCGGCATTCACCAGCGCCAGCGCTTCAACATCCTTGTCAACGACAAAGGCAAAGTCACGCTCTACTGCCTGAAGGTCGCTGATGGCCAATGCTGAACGGGTCGCAGATTTGTTTTTAGGGAAGGGTGGTTCTTCGAGGAACACGGTGAAGCCGACAGCAGGGCCTTTTACATCCATCGCAGCCAGTACTTTAGGGTGAATTTCACCAAAGACCGCCAGCACCTTTTTAGGTCCCAGACAAATCTTGCCACTACGCTCCGGATGCCAGAAATCCTGCACACCGCGCAATATCTGTACTTTTGCGGGTGCGCCGATCGCTGAAAGCACCGCTTCGGCGTCCGCTTTCGCATCATAAATATCGACGGGGCGGCGGCTGCCGTGCACGTCTTTCGCGTTTGTGTGGCCAACCAAAATACCTGTTGCTAAAAGATGCTGCTCCCCGGGCTCACCACCATGAAACGCTGGCCCTACTTCAAACAACGCAAGGTCCATGAACCCACGTGCCTGATTACGTGCAGCCGCTTGCAGCAATCCGGGTAAAAGTGCGGGACGCATATGGCTCATCTCGCTGGAAATCGGGTTGTCCAGCATCGTTGCAGTGTCACCACCGCCAAACAATGCGGCACTTTCCTGATCGATGAAGCTATAGGTCACGCATTCATTGTAGCCGAGCGCCGCAGACGTTCGCCGCGCCATGCTTTCGCGGTTTTGCATCGGGGTCAGAATGGCTTTGGGCACCCCAACCGAAGCCCGCGCCATTGGCCGTCCTTCCAGTTTGGTCAGCGAGGCGACGCGCGCCACCTCTTCCACCAGATCGGCGGAGCCCTGTACATCAGGCCGCCAACTCGGCACATGCGCCATGTCACCATCAAGCCTGAAGCCAAGTGCTGTGAGTGTCTCGCGCTGCGTATCGGCAGCAATCTCCATACCAACAAGCGATTGCACGCGATCCGTATCAAGCTTGTAAGCCCGCGAGGTATCGGGCACCTCACCTGCAACCACAACGTTTGAGGCTTCGCCACCGCAAAAATCGAGTATCATCTGCGTCGCAAGCTCAATCGCCAGAGCGTTAAACGCGGGGTCGATCCCGCGTTCGTTCCGATACCGCGCATCGGAATTGATTTTGAGCACCCGTCCAGTTTTTGCGATCTGGATCGTGTCCCAGACAGCAGCTTCAAGAAACACATTTTGGGTTTCAGTGGTGCAACCGGTGTGCAATCCACCCATGATACCGGCAATGCTTTCGATACCATTGTCATCCGAAATCACGACCATACCTTCAGACAAGGTATAGTCCTTCTCATCCAATGCTGTCAGGGTTTCGCCGCCTTTCGCGCGATGCACCCGAAGGTTGCCCTGCACTTTGTCCGCATCAAAAACGTGCAGAGGGCGGTTCTGATCCACGGTGAAAAAGTTTGTAATATCAACAAGCGCCGAGATTGGCCGCAGCCCAATCGCCCGCAGCCATTTTTGCAGCCATTCGGGGCTTGGGCCATTTTTCACGCCTTTAATCAGGCGACCCATGAAAACCTCGCAACCGTCTGTGCGGGTATCATCGTCAATGCTGACAGTGATCGGGCTGTCGAATGTGCCTGCCACATTGGCTGTTGGTGCGGGCTTCAATGTACCAAGACCACGCGCTGCCAGATCACGCGCAATACCACGCACACCCAGCGCATCCTGACGGTTTGGTGTAATCGCAATATCAATCACGGGGTCCACTTTGGCCGGATCAGTTTCTGCAAGGTAGTCGACAAATTTCTGACCAACGGTGCCGCCTGACAGCTCGATAATCCCATCGTGCTCGTCAGACAGTTCCATTTCACGCTCTGACGCCATCATGCCGTGGCTTTCGATGCCGCGGATTTTGCCGATCTGAATGGTGGTGTCGATGCCGGGCACGTAGGTGCCGGGTTTGGCGACAACAACGGTAATACCTTCGCGCGCGTTTGGTGCACCACAGATGATCTGTTTCACACCTTCATCGGTTTCCACCTGACACACGCGCAGCCGGTCAGCATCGGGGTGTTTCTCTGCCGATTTCACATAGCCAAGGGTAAACGCGCCCAGCGTATTCGCAGGGTTCATTACCTCTTCCACCTCAAGACCAAGATCAGTGAGGGCATAAACGATGTCATCAAGGCGCACCTCGGTATCGAGGTGTGTTTTCAGCCAGGAGAGTGTGAATTTCATAAATCGGTCTCCGCATGCTCTTCGAGCAATATTTATCATGGCAGGCGTTCAACCTGTCCAAAGTTCCCCGTGCGTTTAACGGATATTACCGGGAACGAAAAGGCCCGCTTAGCCCGGATCACGGATCAGGCTTTGGCACATGCAATGAACACCGCCGCCGCCTTGGGTGATCATCGACAGATCAGGGTCATAAACCGCAAAACCATGCGCCTTCAGCGCGGCCTTCAGCGTTTTGGAACCCTCGGGTAAAAGAACCCTGTCGTCACCCAGTGCGACGACGTTACAGCCAAGCTCCATGGTTTCCTGAAACGGTACCGGGATGATCTCTATATTCTTTGCGCGCAGCCATTTCACGATCTCGGGGTCGGTGCAGTCCAGACATACGGCAGCCAGTTTAGGCGCCAGCATCACCACCATAATGTCGATGTGCACATAAAAGGGGTCGATGTCGGCCAGTTTCACTTCCCAGCCTTCCGCCTCGAACCAGCCTTGCAATTGCAGTGCAGCCTGTTCCTGACTGCGGCCTTCATTCCCTTCCCAGCCGATCAGCACGCAACCGGGTTCAATCACGTTGAAATCGCCACCCTCGAAGGTGCCTGCGGTTATGTAGTCGTAAATCGGGATGCCAAGGCGCTGATAGGTTTCGATCGCGCGAAAGTTTTCGCCGCGCCGCCACCACTGCGCCATGTTGGTGATGATCGCGCCGTAGGGCGTCATGATAGAACTGTCGCGCGCGTAGACCTGATAGGGCAGATGCGGATCACCTGCGTGGGAATGCACCTCTACCCCGGCGGACTGATAAGCAGACACCATTTCCGCAAACTGTGCCTTGGCAGTGTCCAGGTTGAATTCCACCCCGCGCCGCAACGATTTTTTGGAGACAGAGCTTGTTTCCAGCCATTTATAGTTTTCGATTGGGCCGAGAAGGACCGAGCGCAAAACCCCATAGTCAGAATCCGCACCCCAGGCGTTCAGCTTGGATGTGCCGCCGCCTTCACGCCGGCTCCGCAATTGAAATTCTGATGCTGCAACGCGCTGATCCATGCTTGACCCCCTGTCGATGTTTCGGACAGAGCGTCAGCGGTTCAGAGTTATGAGTCAAGCATTCTTAGCGGCTAAGGCCACCGTGCAGCGTTGGCATATCAAGCGCGCTGAACCCGTAGTGGCGCAACCAGCGCAGATCACTGTCAAAGAACGCGCGAAGGTCCGGAATGCCGTATTTCAGCATCGCGATCCGGTCGATCCCCATTCCAAAGGCAAAGCCTTGCCATTTGTCCGGGTCAACGCCACCAGCTTGCAGCACCTTGGGGTGCATCATGCCGGAACCAAGCACTTCCATCCAGTCGTCGCCTTCACCGATACGCAACTGCCCATCAACCCAGGAACACTGAATGTCCACTTCGGCCGAAGGTTCCGTGAACGGAAAATGCGACGCGCGAAAGCGGGTTTTGATACCGTCAATTTCAAAGAACGCTGCAAAGAATTCCTCCAGTACCCATTTGAGGTTTGCCATAGAGATGTCTTTGCCAATTGCCATACCCTCGATCTGATGGAACATCGGTGTATGGGTCTGGTCATAATCCGAACGGTACACCCGCCCCGGTGCGATCACCCGGATGGGCGCACCCGTCTTTTCCATCTCACGGATCTGAACCGGGCTTGTGTGGGTCCGCAACACATGTGGCGGACGGTCATCATCGGCAGCGCGGTGCATGTAAAACGTATCAAATTCCTGCCGCGCTGGGTGATGCGGCGGGATGTTCAGCGCATCAAAATTGTACCAGTCATTTTCAATCTGCGGGCCTTCGGCAACGGTAAATCCCATATCGGCGAAAATCGCAGCAACTTCTTCGGTGACTTGGGACACCGGATGAATGGTGCCTTCACGTCTGCCGCGACCAGGCAGTGTAACATCAAGCCATTCTGTGCGAAGCCGTTCATCAAGCGCCTTATCGGCAAGCCCTGCTTTTTTCGCTGCTAGTGCTGAGTTGATCTCGTCCTTCAGTGCGTTCAGCTTTGGTCCGACGACAAGCCGTTCTTCCGGAGTCATCTTGCCAAGCTCGCGCATTTTCAGCGCAACTTCGCCCTTTTTACCCACGGCTTGCACGCGCAAATCTTCCAGCGACGCCTCATCTGCCGCCCCGGCGATTGCATCCAGATACTTTTGCCTCAGATCGTCCATCCGATCCTCCAGTTTGTTTCGCACGTGCTACCACAAGATTGCCGGAGTTCAAGCCGTTGCTGTTTCTCTGTGAGATTTGAGAGGAAGACTGGCTGCAGGCAAGCGAAGGTGTTTAAAAAGAAAAGCCGCGAGTCCCGATCACGGGCTCGCGGCTAAATCATGTCCCGAAAGAACGGGGTTCTTACGCGAGCGCGGCCTTCGCCTTATCGACGATGGCTGTAAACGCTTCAGGCTCGTGCACGGCGAGATCAGCCAGAACCTTACGGTCGACTTCGATCCCGGCCAGCGAAAGACCGTTGATGAAGCGAGAATAAGTCAGTGCTTCATCATGGCTGCGCACGGCTGCGTTGATCCGCTGGATCCACAAAGCACGGAAATTGCGCTTGCGGTTCTTGCGGTCGCGGGTTGCATATTGATTTGCTTTATCAACAGCCTGGGTTGCGGTGCGGTAGTTTGTGCTACGGGCACCATAATAACCTTTAGCGGCTTTGATGATTTTCTTGTGACGGGCGTGGGTTACGGTACCACCTTTAACGCGTGACATATCGGCTTCTCCTTAGCGATCGTATGGCATGTAGGACTTGACGATTTTCGCGTCAGGTGCGGACAGGGTGGTTGTCCCGCGTGAATTACGGAGAAACTTGTTTGTCCGTTTGATCATGCCGTGGCGTTTGCCTGCCTGACCAGCTTTGACCATTCCGGAAGCTGTCACTTTAAAGCGCTTCTTAGCGCTCGACTTTGTCTTCATCTTCGGCATTTCCGTCTCCTCTTTAAGCGGTTCAGACGCGACTCGGCATGCCAACTTGGCCGGTCGCGCAGTCAGAGAGCGCCGTATATGCGCCAATAGCCTTAGTTACAAGTGAAAAATCGCTAGTTCACCATCATCGAAAAGACCCGAACAAAAGCTGCCGGGATATCCTGGAAGCTGTAGCCGCTGGGTTTCTGAAAAATCGCAATAGCAATCATCACGCCGCTGACCGCGAACAAGAAAAACGCTGCTTTTGGTGCGCGACTTTCAGAAAACGCATTAATAAGCGATGGAAAAGCAAGCCCGGCCAGAACAAGGCCAAATACAAGAAACAGATCAGAGTCCACGTCGCGCCCCCTAAGGCTCAATCATGGAAACACTATTCCGGATCGGTACGAAAAATCAACCTTTCCTCGCAAGGTGCGACACGCAGGATATTTGTTGTTCCCGGTATGTTGAATGGCACCCCTGCAGTGACAACAATCTGGTCTTTTTCAGTCGCATAGCCACCTTTGCGTGCAGCGCGAGCAGCACTTACAACTGCAGATTTAAATCTGTCAACTTCTCCGGTTCGAACGCAGTTGGTTCCCCAGCTCAAACACAGACGCCGGGCTGTACGTTCCAACGGCGTTAAAGCAATGATCGGCACGCGAGGCCGTTCACGCGCGACAAGCAACGCAGTTGTACCCGATTGCGTGAAACAGCAGATCGCCTTGATATCGGTCGTTTCTGCAATTTCACGCGCCGCAGCAACAATGCCATCCGCAATTGTTTTACGGTCTGCCTTGCGACTTGCCTCAATCACTTCGCGATACGTCGGATCACACTCTACCTCTATGGCGACGTTATTCATCGTCATCACCGCCTCGACCGGGTAACTCCCCGCCGCCGATTCAGCTGACAGCATAATCGCATCTGTGCCTTCATAGATTGCGGTTGCAACGTCAGAAACCTCTGCCCGTGTAGGCACCGGACTTTCGATCATGCTTTCCAACATTTGTGTTGCCACGATAACGGGTTTTGCCGCTGCTCGGCACGCCCGAACCAGACGTTTCTGAATAGGCGGTACATTTTGGACCGGCAATTCTACGCCCAGATCGCCCCGCGCAACCATAATCCCGTCAGAGGCTGCTAAAATTTCTGTAAATGCAGTGACCGCGGAAGGTTTTTCAATCTTCGACAAGATCGCAGCCCTGCCTTTAGCCAGTTCTCGCGCTTCCTCGACATCTTCAGGACGTTGCACAAAAGACAACGCCAGCCAATCGACGCCCAAATCGCAGACAAACTCCAGATCTGCGCGGTCCTTTTTCGACAACGCAGCCAGCGGCAACACCACATCAGGGACATTCACGCCCTTTCTGTTTGAAATTGTCCCGCCAACGACTACGCTGCAGTTTGCGAAATCTGCACCGCAGGTATCTACCTTCAAGCGAATCTTACCGTCGTTGACCAAAAGGCTTGCACCTGGTTCAAGCGCGTCAAAGATTTCCTTGTGCGGAAGCTGAACGCGGTTCGCATCGCCTGGTTTGTCGTCAAGATCAAGACGGAACGTCTGCCCCACCTCAAGCTCTTCTTCCTCGTTTGCGAAAACACCGCAGCGTAGTTTTGGCCCCTGAAGGTCAGCCAGAATTGCAATGGGTCTACCCAAGTCTTTTTCAATTTGCCGAATTATGGCGTGACGTGCCCGAATTTCTTCGTGGTCCCCGTGGCTCATATTCAGGCGGAATACATCGGCACCTGCCTCAAACAGTGCCCTTATTGTCTCGTAGTCATTCGATGCCGGGCCCAGTGTAGCCACGATCTTAACATTTCGAAGGCGCCTCATATTGCCCCGTTCCTTGTATTAGTGTGTCATGTCTGGTGAGCCGGCACCTTATATGGCGCAAAATCAGCAACGTGACAACTGGCGCTTTTCAAACGCATTGCGTAAAGAGAATGAGCCGAAATTTTTAACAGAATCATGACGTATCACCAACCAGCCAACTACCACCCGTTTCACATCATCGGCGCAGACCGCCCCGCGCGCTGGGTCGTCACTTGTGACCATGCAACCAACACCGTACCAGCAGAAGTCGGCGGAGGTGATCTTGGCCTGCCCTCCGAAGATATGGCGCGCCACATTGCGTATGATGTTGGGGCCGCTGGTGTTACATGGGCCCTGGCAGAGCTGCTGAATGCGCCTGCAATTCTAAGCAACTTTTCGCGCCTCGTGATTGACCCGAATCGGGGCGAAGACGACCCGACGCTTTTGATGAAGCTTTACGACGGGACAATTGTTCCAGCCAACCGCCATGCAGACGGAGAGGAAATCGAGCGTCGTCTCAACGCCTATTACCGCCCGTATCACGACGCGTTGACCAAATTGATTGCGTCCCGTGAGACACCGGTGATCCTTTCAATCCACAGCTTTACACCTCAGCTGAGCGGGCGCTCGCCACGTCCATGGCACGTCGGGCTTCTCTATGCTGATGACACACGTCTTGCGCTGCCATTGCTGGACCGTCTGAGCAAAGAAACTGATCTTTGCATTGGTGCAAATGAGCCCTATGGCGGGCACCTGCCCGGTGATGCGATTGATCGGCACGCAATCGACAATGGCCACCCGAACGTTTTGATCGAAATCCGTAACGACCTAATCCGGACCGACGAACAACAGGTGGCTTGGGCGGAAAGGCTGGCACCAATCCTTCAGGAAGTTCTTGCCGAGACCGGCCTATAGAAAGAAACGATGCCGCATATTGTTGTTGAATATTCCGCTACACTCGATCAATCGCATGACATGCAGGCGCTATGTGAAAAACTTTTCAAAGTGGCGTGTGACAATGGAATTTTCCCGGACACTGGCGCAGTCAAGGTGCGGGCACTGCCTTGCCCCTATGTGTATATTGGCCAGGAGCCGCAAAGCTTTGCCCATGCCACCGTTCGCCTTCTGTCAGGGCGTGACACGGAATCAAAGGCGCGCCTAACAAACTTGATTTTAAAAGCGCTCGACGCCACATTGCCTGATGTCGGAAGTCTGACAGTCGACATCAAAGACATTGACCGCGAAACCTACGCGAAACGCGTCCTGTAAACAGAGCAAGGAATCTATGATGGACAAAGCCACACGAACCGAACTGGAAGCTGCCGCGTTTCGTCGTCTGCGGGATCATCTAAGAGAACGGACAGACGTCCAGAACATCGATATGATGAACCTTTCAGGGTTCTGCCGGAATTGCCTTTCAAGATGGTATCAGGAAGCTGCCAACGAACGCGGCATTGAGATGAGCAAGGAAGAAGGCCGCGAGGCGTTTCTCGGAATGCCCTCTGCCGAGTGGAAAGAAAAATACCAAGCCGAAGCCAGCCCTGAAAAACAGGCCGAGTTCGAAGTCGCCTTCCGAGAAAATGTGGGAGAGCGGTAAGGCTTCAAATATCTGCTCGTTGGATGGACACAAAAAAACTGATGGTGCTGAGACCAGAGCCTGCAACTGTTCCAAAAATGAAAACCTTTGTGCCCGGTCAGCGTTGGGCCTTTAGTTGCCGTTATATGCGAACGGCGTTGCCAGAATCTGTCGCCAGTGGCAGGATCATCAAAGGAAATGAGAAATAGAAGTGCCTGACCGATGAGTGATCCTGTTCCCACTGAACTGCTCGAGGCGGGGCGAGGCTATGAAAGACTTTTCGTGCCCGCTCTGTTTGCACCTTGGACCAAACATCTCCTTGAAGCGGTAGGGGTGCACGAAGGTGACCACGTTCTTGATATTGCCTGTGGTACCGGCGTGCTCGCACGGGATGCCCTGTCTCGCGTTGGCGTCGCTGGCAGTGTCGTCGGTGTTGACGCGGCACCGGGTATGATTGCAGCGGCTAAGGAATTGGAAGCCAACATCGATTGGGTGCTCGGTCATGCCGAAGCGCTAGCGCTGGAAGACGCATCTTTCGACTGCACCATGTCACAGTTCGGGATGATGTTTTTTGAGGACCGGGAAGCGGCAGTTCACGAGATGTTTCGGATCCTCAAGCCCGGCGGCAAACTCGCGATTTCGGTGTGGAACACGATCGAGGAGAACCCCACGTATGAAGAGATCATTTCCGTCCTGCGAGAACATGTTGGCGTAGCTGCGGCAGACGCTGTGCGTCTGCCATTCACATTGGGAAACCATGGCGACGTTATGACTTTGCTTGAACGTGCGGGTTTCAGCGATATCATTGTCGAAACGAAGGTCGAGTCCGCCCGTTTCCCAAGTTCGCAGAGCATGGTCGAAGCCGAACTTCGCGGTTGGCTACCTCTATTCGATATTCATCTTGGAGAAGCCAGGATTAAAGAAGTTCTTGAACACTCAGACCGGACGCTTTCGAAATATGTGGTCCAATCTGGCGAAGCGGTTTTTCCGACTTCGGGGCATGTTATTTCAGCGAGAAAGTGAAACTGTAGTAAGTACCAAGCTAACTAATTACCTGTCATTGCGCGATCATGCCTCTTTTGGCTATCTTACATTTAGAAAAACCATCACTTGCTTTAAGGCTGACCAACATGCGCCCAGCTGATCAAATAGCCGTTTTTGTACATGACGCCCTTGCCGCTGGCAGATCGCGTGATGAAATTTCTGAGGCACTGGCAAAAGCGGGGTGGGCCCCGAACGAGATATCTGACTCTTTAAATGCCTGGGTGGACAGTGATTTTTCGCCGCCAGTGCCGCGACCTCGCGCGTACGTTTCGGCGCAAGAAGCATTTTTCTACGGCCTGATGTTTGCTGCTTTGGGTATGACCGCGTGGCATTTAACCACTTTATCCTTCAACCTGATTGACCGCTGGCTTCCCGATCCCTCAGATATCCGGCCCGCCAGCTACGCGCTTGGACAAATGCGTTGGTCGATCGCCTCGCTTATCGTCTTTGCGCCGCTTTTTCTTATCCTGAATACTCGTGCAACGCGCGAAACCCGCGTTGACCCTGGTAAAAGCCGGTCTGGCGTCAGGAAATGGTTTGGATACATCACGCTGTTTATCGCATCAATCTCTTTGCTGGGTGATCTGATGTACGCGATCTTTGCCTTGTTGAGCGGTGATCTAACCTTGCGCTTCATTGCGAAGTCAATTGTTGTTGCTGTCGTTGCAGGTATCATATTTTTCTATTTCAGCAAGGAAACCAACGAGAAAAAAGATGCGCTCTGAGTACCTCCCCCAGATCCTGATCGCGCTGATTGTAGTTGTAGCCGTCATCGTGGGACTGGTTGTCGTTGGGGGCCCGACCGCGGGGCGCATGGAAAAACGTGACGAAGCACGGATAACCGACCTCAGAGAGTTAGCCTCATTCGTTGAATGCGTTGCCGATTCAAATCAGAATACGCTTCCCGAAAAACTCGGACAAATCGAAAGCTGTAGCAGAGATGTCCGCCTTTCAGATCCTTTTACTGATGTGCCCTATCGATATGAACCTATCTCACCAACAGCTTTCAGAGTGTGTGCGGAGCTCGAAAGGCCAGGCGCAGCAACGCAAACCAGTTGGCATAACTGGGAATTTGAACCGTCTACAGGGTGCCTAACGGCTTCATATCTCCGATAAGCCAGAAATATATCAGACCGCGACCTTCTGACTTTCATCGAGATAAATTTCGCGCAGGCGTTTTGCAACTGGACCCGGCGTTCCATCGCCAAGCTCTGCCCCATCAACGGAAACCACCGGCATAACAAAAGCAGAAGCAGATGTTGTAAAGGCTTCATCCGCGTCCATCGCCTCTTCAATGGTGAAAGGGCGTTCTTCGACTTCCATCTGGGCCTCGCGCGCGAAACGCAGAACGGCAGCGCGGGTGATCCCGTGCAGAATGTCAGTTGAAAGCTGACGGGTGATAATCCGGCCATTCTTGACGATATAGGCGTTGTTGCTTGTGCCTTCGGTCACGAAACCATCTTCGACCAGCCAGGCGTCATCCGCACCTGCAGCCTTTGCCATCATCTTACCCATAGACGGGTACAGCAACTGCACGGTTTTGATGTCGCGGCGCCCCCAGCGGATATCTTCAATCGAAATGATCTTGGCACCTTTTTTCGCGGCCGGACTGTCGATCAACGTTTTTGACTGGGTGAACAGCACAAGCGTTGGGGCAACACCTTCGGGGAAAACAAAATCCCGGTCTGCGGCTCCGCGCGTCACCTGCAAATAGACGAGGCCTTCGTCAACTTCGTTCAGACGCACCAGTTCACGGTGAATTTTAAGCAATTCATCCATGGTGCAGGGTGCTGCCATATCAAGCTCGTTCAGAGACCGCTCCAGCCGTTTGGCGTGACCTGCAAAATCAATCAGTTTACCGCCCAGAACGCTGGTTACTTCGTATACACCATCAGCAAACAGAAATCCGCGGTCAAAGACTGAAACCTTGGCGTCCTCTTCCGGCACGAAAGATCCGTTTACATAAACTGTCCGGCTCATCTTATCTCTCCTCAACCCCAAAGTTCGGCCACAGGTGGGTGTACCCCGGCGTCGTCAAACTGCAATGCGTTATCGCGGTCTTCGGCTAACAGAAGCGGCCCGTCAAGGTCTGTTACCAATGCACCCTGCGCAACAAGCGTCGCAGGGGCCATTGCAAGTGAAGATCCAACCATACAACCAACCATAACGTCGTAGCCTTGCTTCAACGCCTCGTCGCGCAAGGCAAGCGCCTCGGTCAACCCGCCAGTTTTGTCGAGCTTGATGTTCACTACGTCATACTTACCCTTCAAATCAGGCAGGCTCGCCCGGTCGTGGCAGCTTTCGTCTGCACAGACGGGCAAAGGCCGCTCGATTTCTGAAAGCATGTCGTCCGCACCCGCAGGAAGCGGCTGCTCCACAAGCTCAACACCAAGCCGCAGCAGGTGGGGCGCGAGGTCCGCATAAACCTCAGCTGTCCAGCCTTCGTTCGCATCAACAATGATGCGGGATTTCTGTGCGCCTGCTCGCACGGCTTCAAGCCGCCCCATGTCGTCGGGCGTGCCGAGTTTGATTTTCAGCAATGGACGGTGTGCATTCTTGGCTGCCTGCGCACGCATTTTTTCCGGGGTGTCGAGCGACAAGGTATAGGCCGTAATCTCCGGCCCAGGTTTCGCAAGACCCGCCAACTGCCATACACGCTTGCCTGCATGTTTTGCCTCCAGATCCCAAAGTGCGCAGTCAACAGCATTGCGCGCGGCACCTGCGGGAAGAAGACCAGCAAGCGACACCCGATCCAAATCTGATGGCAAACTTGCGATCTGATCCGCCACAGACTCGAGCATTTCGCCGTACCGCGCATAAGGAACACATTCCCCCCAGCCAGTTTTTTCGCCTTCTGTCGCGCGTACGGTCAGCACTTTCGCTTCGGTCCGTGACCCCCGCGAAATCGTGAAAACCTGCGCCAGCTTGAACACATCCGGGGTGATTAAGAGTTCCATATGTTGCCTCCCGGCATCTGGCGTTTCCTTGTAGGCACTCTTCACCCGAGTGGAATGTTTTTGCAAGGAAACGTAGAGAGGTTTCAGAGCGTGGCGAGTGCATCCACCAGACGCGCCGCCCCCTGACGGAACGGGTCAACCGCAGGAATGCCCATGCGTGCCTCAACCTCTGCCAGATAGCTAAGTGCTTCATCATCGCTCAGGTGTTGCGTGTTCACAGAAACACCGACAACCTGACAGGCCGGGTTTGAAACCCGTGCCAAAGGCAAAGCAGTATCACGCAGCTCTTCCAGCGAGGGCAAATCATATCCCGGCAGACCACGCATGTGGTTGCGTGTCGGCTCATGCGCAAGGATCAACGCGTCTGGCTGCCCACCGTGGAGCAACGCCATCGTGACACCAGAATAGGAAACGTGAAAAAGTGACCCCTGCCCTTCAATGTGATCCCAATGATCGTCGTCATTGTTGGGCGTAAGATATTCAACAGCACCCGCCATAAAATCGGCGATCACTGCATCAAGTGGCACACCTTGGCCTGTGATCAGGATACCAGTCTGACCCGTCGCGCGAAACGAGGTATTCATTCCCCGTTTCTGCATCTCGGCATCCATCGCCAGAGCAGTGTACATTTTGCCAACGGAACAGTCCGTCCCAACCGCCAGGCAGCGCTTTCCCGTACGCTTTTCACCATTCGCGATTGGGTACCAGACCGTCGGAACCCGCACGTCGTGCACGGTGCCGCCGTGAGTTTGCGCAGCGGCGACAAGATCACCTTCGTCGCGCAACAGGTTGTGCAAACCAGAAGCAAGGTCAAACCCCATCTCGAGCGCCTCAATCAGCACAGCTTTCCATGCTGCTGAGATATAGCCGCCGCGGTTGGCGACACCAATGACCAGTGTTTTGGCGCCAGCGGCTTGCGCTTCTGCAAGGCTGAGATCCTTAAGCCCAACGTCGGCGCCACATCCGGGTAACCGAAACTGACCAACGGCGTTTTCAGGGCGCCAATCCTTGATACCCTGCGCAACTTTTGCTGCGAGTTGGTCCGGCGCATCGCCGAGAAAAAGAAGGTATGGTGTTTCGATCATGTCAGCCCCCAGAAAAATCAGTCTCTATTATTCACAATTTTGGCAGGGAATATTTCGCAAGATACGTGGCAATATTACTTATTGATGCACGTTTATTCGTGAGAATTAGAATTTCTTAGAATAATATATACTCTTTTATTCACAATACTTCATTTTTCTCCTCTCACCAAATTTGATTCTAAACAAACTATCGCGAGTAGCTCTTTATAGTCGCTTAGCTTGAATTGCTGCAGTTGCAAGCAATGCTGCTTGCGCAGCATGACGCAATATTCTATCCCTCCAGCAACCCATAACGTAACATCATTACCGAGAGGCCAATTCTATGAGCTTTCGCATTCAACCCGCTGCTCCAGCCCGTCCGAACCGTTGCCAATTGTTTGGCCCGGGCTCGCGCCCCGCGATCTTTGAAAAGATGGCCGCTAGCGCCGCAGATGTTATCAACCTTGATCTGGAAGACTCTGTCGCCCCTTCCGACAAAGATAGTGCGCGTGAGAATGTTATCGAAGCTATCAGTGGTGTTGATTGGGGAACCAAAACCCTGAGCGTCCGGATCAATGGTCTCGATACACCCTACTGGTACAAAGATGTCGTTGATCTGATGGAACAGGCGGGCGACCGGTTGGATCAAATCATGATTCCGAAGGTGGGGTGTACAGCAGATATCTATGCGGTTGATGCCCTGGTCAGCGCCATCGAGGCCGCAAAGGGGCGCGCAAAGCCGATCAGTTTTGAAGTGATTATCGAAAGTGCTGCTGGTATCGCGCATGTGGAAGAAATCGCTGCATCAAGCCCGCGACTTCAGGCGATGTCATTGGGTGCTGCGGATTTTGCTGCGTCGATGGGCATGCAGACAACCGGAATCGGCGGCACGCAAGAAAACTATTACATGTACCGTGAAGGCGAAAAACACTGGTCCGACCCGTGGCACTGGGCGCAGGCTGCAATTGTTGCGGCATGTCGCACACAAGGAGTTTTGCCTGTCGACGGCCCCTTTGGCGATTTCAGCGATGATGAAGGCTTTCGCGCACAAGCCCGACGCTCGGCCACTTTGGGTATGGTTGGCAAATGGGCGATCCACCCAAAGCAGATTGCAATCGCGAACGAGGTCTTCACACCCTCAGAGGAACAGGTTACCGAGGCACGTGAAATCCTTGCTGCAATGGAAACCGCAAAGGCGAACGGCGAAGGCGCAACTGTCTACAAAGGTCGTTTGGTTGATATCGCGAGCATTAAACAGGCCGAAGTGATTGTCCGGCAGTCAGAAATGATTAACGATTAAGACACATAGGAATTCGGGATAGGCGCGATGGAAAAACCACTGACGCTTTTGCACACAGCAACGGTGCATCACGCAACCTTTTCAAAACTGGCAGAGCAAATTGCGCCAAATTTGGAACTTGTACAGCACATCCACGAAGACTGGCTGACGCGCGCGCGTGAAAATGGCATGGATTCTGCTTTGCATGCAGAGATTTCTGAGTTGGTGCAAACTGCAGACGGCCCTGTTGTTTGCACCTGCACAACTTTGGGCCCGGTCGCAGAAGAGCTTGGTGCTATCCGAATAGACCGGCCCATGATGAGTGCAGCGGCGCGGCGTGGTGGAAAAATTCTGATGGTATTTTGTCTGGAAAGCACGCGGACCCCCAGCACTGAGCTTTTGGAACAGGAAATTGAAGCGACTGATTCAGACGCAACGATCATACCAATGTTCCTTGAGCAGTTTTGGCCCTTGTTTGAAGCTGGTGAAAACGAGGCGTTTCTGGCCTGCATTGCCGGGGCCGTGAACGCATATGTTGTTGACCATCCTGACACAAACACCGTCGTGCTTGCGCAAGCATCGATGGCTGGCGCGTCTTCTTTATTGAGCCAGCTAAAGATGCCGGTTCTGACTTCGCCTGAAATTGCCCTTCAAGCCTTTGCTTAAAACTGATACGCAATTCGCATTAATTAATTTTTTTGATTGATCGAACTTGGAAACGCAGGAAAATCCCACTCGCCATAGGCTTATCTGCGCGTCATAATCTTGCTGAGTTGCATTGCGCAGCGGGTATTGCCATATACGGACAGATCAGGTTTCCGGAGTAGATTATGACCCACTATCTCGAATTCGAAAAGCCGCTTGCCGAAATTGAAGGCAAAGCCGAAGAACTGCGCGCCCTTGCGCGTGCGAATGAAGAGATGGACGTCGAACAAGAAGCCGCCGGGTTGGATAAAAAGGCGGCGACCATGCTGGTCGACCTCTACAAAAACCTTTCACCATGGCGCAAATGTCAGGTCGCGCGCCACCCTGACCGTCCGCATTGCAAAGATTACATAAATGCGCTGTTTAAAGAATACACGCCACTCGCCGGAGACCGTAATTTTGCGGATGACCACGCAGTCATGGGTGGGCTTGCACGGCTTGGCGATACCGCGGTGATGGTCATTGGCCACGAAAAGGGCAACGATACGAAAACTCGTATCGAGCGCAATTTCGGGATGGCACGGCCAGAGGGGTATCGTAAAGCGATCCGGCTTATGGAAATGGCCGATAAATTTGGCCTTCCGATCATCACACTTGTAGACACCCCGGGTGCATACCCCGGCAAAGGCGCAGAAGAGCGCGGCCAGTCAGAGGCGATCGCACGCTCAACCGAAAAATGTTTGCAGGTCAAAGTGCCGTTAATTTCGGTTATCATCGGCGAGGGCGGGTCTGGCGGTGCAGTAGCATTCGCGACGGGCAACAAAATTTTGATGCTCGAACATTCAATCTATTCGGTGATCAGCCCTGAAGGATGTGCCTCTATCCTTTGGAAGGACGCGGAGAAAATGCGCGAAGCGGCCGAAGCATTGCGTCTGACTGCGCAAGATCTGCTTAAACTGGGCGTAGCAGATACAGTCATCAAAGAACCTGTTGGTGGCGCACAACGCGACCGTACCGCTGCAATAGAAGCAGTAGGTCGTGCACTGGAAACAACGCTGGCAGAACTTTTAAAGAAAAAGCCTGATGCGCTGGTCAAGGACAGACGAAAGAAATATCTGGATCTCGGATCAAAGGGGCTCGCTGCATAACCTGGAAAAAGGTTTCATTTCCTGTCGGGTGGGCTGATCTGATCAAGGCGTGAAGCAACACTTTCTATTTCCGACGCGCTAAACCTGTCTTCCAGCAGTTTTTTCAAACACTCTTCATAAACGGGCCACATCTTTCGGCGGGTTTCCCTTCCGTCTTTCGTAATTCTTACAGCGTGCCCCCTGCCGTCTGAGTCACAGGCAATCCTGGAAATTAACCCCGCGTTTTCAATTTTGTTCAATAAACGCGAGGTCCCGTATTGCGGCAACAATAACTGATCCTTCAGCGCGTATGGCCGTATGCCTTCTTTTCCTGCCTTTTCGATTTCGAGCAGGGCGTCATACCAGTTTAGTGGTGGCAAACTCTGCGTTGCCAACTCGGCCTCGATAAACGCGAGCGCACGTTCGCTTGCGCGCATAAGGCTTTTCCACAGATCGATAGTTTCATCTTTGATTTGTTTAGCCATATCGGGTTCATGACATATAGATGCAAATGCATCAAGGTTGACTCTAAAATATATCCACCCATATAGATGCGATTGCATCTATATTAAAGGATCACCAAATGACACTTCACCTGATCAGCCACCACCTGTGCCCTTATGTTCAACGCGCAGCCATTTCACTTGCAGAAAAAGGCGTTTTGTTTGACCGTACGTATATCGACCTCTCGAACAAACCTGACTGGTTCCTAAAAATTTCGCCGCTTGGAAAAACACCTGTATTGGTGGCAGAGAATACTCCAATCTTCGAATCCGCAGTTATTCTGGAATATCTTGAAGATACGCAACCAAACCCACTTCATCCCAATAATCCTCTGACACGTGCGCGTGACCGGGCTTGGGTTGAGTTTGGATCTGCTGTTCTGAACGATATTGCGGGGTTCTATAACGCGGATAACTCTGAGAACCTCAGCAAGAAATCGATTGCGCTCTCTGAAAAATTCACCCGCTTAGAGACGGAGATTGGCGAGGGGCCCTACTTTAACGGTGCTGATTTTAGTCTCGTTGACGCAGTTTTCGGCCCAGTCTTTCGGTACTTCGATGTCTTTGACCAAATCCTTGACCACTCAATTTTTGAGGGCAAACCCAAAGTGGCCCACTGGCGTGCAATGCTGACAAAAAGACCTTCAATTGTCGAAGCTGTATCGTCGGATTACAATAATCAACTGCTTGAATTCCTAAAAAATCGCGATTCACACCTTGCTGCGCTTATCGCCTCTGCAAACCTCGCGCCAGCGCTAAGCAACGCGCTGTGAGCCGCTGACAGACCGTCTGATCCAGGGTCGGATTGCGACGTGTTATTCTGAAATTCAAGCGAGCTCATAAAAAAAACCGCAGCCATTCCTGAACGGGGCCGCGGTTTTCGTTTGTTAGGTTGGGATGGTTGGCTGCTGACACCAACCATCCCTTTGGCAGTTTATTATGGGACACGCCGAATGTTCGGTCGGCTGAGTAGCCCTTGTTTTGCATTGTAGGTGTCTTCCGACCGCGCAATTGCCACGCGGAAAATCCGGTGCGTTCCCTTGGAGGCGCTCACACGAGGCTTCAGCGATTTCCCAACCGAAACGTTGATGTCCATAGGTGAACCATTGTCGTAAGCTAACTCACGCTCATCAATCGCGTATTGAAGCGTCAATACCGCATCCGGATCGGAGTCAAAGTAGTTGCTATGAGAAACGCATAGAAAATGTCCGCTTCCCGCGTAAGTCATCAGGAAAAACCCTTTTTCCCGAAGGATTTCAGCGATCACGTCAGCGACCTCTGACAAGGCAAAAGAATACTCCAGCGGGCTTGTCTTTGAGTGGATCTCTTCCGCCTGATCAATCTTGATCGCGAAGATATTTGAACTGTCCAACCCAGCTCTTGAAAGCTGACCCAGATAGTTTGAAAGCGCTTCATATTCGACCGCACCTTCAACATCTTCGATGCGCTGCGGATCAAGGAATGCTGTTGCGACAACGGGTTCGCTTTTGCTCACAGGGGAGGTTTTGGCCGCCTGACGCTCTTTGACGCCATACTGAGAAGCGATCAGTTTTTCCGCGATATGCACCCGGGCACCAATCTCTGTCACGTCGAACGGTTTTGTAACATAGTCAGTTGCACCTGCCTCGAACGCCCGGTCGATATGCGAGATGTCAGACATCACGGTCAACATAATGATTGGTGTTTCTTTATAACCCGGCAAAGCGCGAATTCTGCGGCATAGCTCGATACCGTCCATACCCGGCATTGCGATATCAAGGAAAAGACAGTCGAACTTGGGTTCTTCCCGCTCTAAAAGCGAAAGAGCGCGGATAGGGGACGCGCGAACTGACACGTCGTGATACCCAGAGTTTGCCAAAACAACTGGAAGTAGTTCGAGGATGAATACATCATCATCAACGGCAAGTATTTTCATCAAATTTCTCCGCAGCTGTCTTACTGACTTGAGAGATCAGACTAGTTGATGGGGATTGTATTTTTTATGGAAATTTTAAGGCCATATTATGTTGTATTGTTTCTAAACACCCGCTCTAGGGGAGTGCGAAAGTGGAAAAACATCCGACCCTATCTTTAGAAACTCTAGAGCAAACGACGTTCAGATGCAGCGGTTTTTCGTGCAAACACAAGGAAACCCATACTTTTCCTTGCTCAATAGAAAAATTTTAATGTTCAAAAAAACTTAGTCTGACCCATACCTCACCATGCAGCCTTTGTTTAGCTACTGATCTGTTGTTCTCAAATGACAGAAGCAAAGGCGCGGTTCTGTTTTACGGTCCCGTACGCAAAGCTCGTATCGATCGACGCAATCGAAGGGATTCGGTGAATTTTCTCACGAATAAAGTCTTCGTAAGACGCTAGGCTTTCAACGATCACGCGCAGCAGATAGTCGCTGTCTCCAGTCATCAGATAGCAATCAAGGACTTCGTCGATCCGGTTTATGTGCTGCTCAAACACCTGAACGGCCTCTTTATTGTGGTGCTCCAGCCGAATACGAATGAAGACAGTAATAGGCAAACCATAGGCCGCCTGATCAACCAACGCCGTATATCCCTGGATAACTCCGGATTTCTCAAGGTTTCGCAAGCGGCGCAAACACGGTGATGGCGATAGATTCACCCGTTCAGCAAGTTCATTATTTGTAAGCCGCCCATCAAGTTGAAGCTCGCGAATAATTTGTTGGTCTTTAGCATCCATATCTTCGACCTTCTTAGCAATAACTGCCATTTATATTTCATTACTTGGCAATATTAGCAACTAAATGCGCTCTTACTTAGCATATCATAGAGGTAACTCAAAGTACCGGAGACGCAGAAATGACCCAAGCTTCAAAATCGTCCAGCACTGGCTTTGCTACCCGTGCAATCCATCACGGGTATGATCCTCAGGATGAACACGGTGCATTGACCCCGCCTCTGCACCTGACATCTACTTTTTCGTTTGCCACGGCTGAACAAGGGGGCGAAATGTTCGCCGGAGAGCGGCCCGGCCATATCTACTCTCGCATCTCAAACCCAACACTTGACTTGTTAGAGCAACGCATCGCGAATCTTGAAGGCGGTGAAGCGGCGCTCGCGAACTCATCCGGTATGGGATCAATCACTTCAGTTCTCTGGACTTTTCTAGAGCCGGGCGACGAGGTGATTGTTGATAAAACGCTTTATGGCTGCACTTTCTCATTTATGAACCACGGCCTTCGGAAATTCGGCATTACGATCACGCATGTCGATATGACAATTCCTGAAAACCTGACCCGCGCAATGAATGCGAAAACCAAGATTGTCTACTTTGAAACACCCGCTAACCCGAATATGCGGCTCGTTGATATTGCCGCGATCTCGGAAATTGCTAAAGCGGGTGGCGCAAAGGTAGTCGTCGACAACACCTATGCCACGCCTTTGTTGACCCGTCCGATTGAACTGGGCACTGATCTGGTTGTGCATTCGGCAACAAAGTATCTGGGCGGACATGGTGACCTGATCGCTGGCATGGTTGTCGGCAATGCAGAAGACGTAACGCGTGTTCGCATGGAAGGCATGAAGGATATGACGGGCTCTATCATGTCACCTTTCAACGCTATGCTCATTACCCGGGGCCTGAAAACGCTGGAACTGCGGATGGCGCGCCATTGCGAAAGCGCAATGATCGTTGCGCGGGAGCTGGAAGCGCATAGTGCAGTTGAAAAGGTCTATTTCCCTGGACTTGAAAGCTTTGAACAACACGGCCTGGCGAAAAAGCAAATGGCAGATTTTGGTGGAATGATCGCCTTTGAAGTTCATGGTGGAATGCGTACCGGCATTGAAACAATGAACCGGCTTCAGATGATCCAGCGCGCTGTTAGTCTTGGCGACGCGGAAACATTAATTCAGCATCCTGCCAGCATGACCCATTCAACCTATACACCGGAGGAACGCGCCGAGCATGATATTGGAGAGGGGCTGATCCGCTTGTCTGTCGGTCTTGAAAATGTCGATGACATTCTGGAGGATCTGATGGGCGCATTGCCAAGCGTCGCGCGGAAAGTGGCCGCTTAGAAGGTTAAACTGATATCAGAGATGACTGGCCGCAAATACACTGTTGCCAGTTCGGAATACTATACAAAGTGTGTTACCGTAACCGTTACCACATAGTTTTGACGGCGCGCCCTGCCCAATCGGCATCATAGCGCGCGCCGTCAAATTCATCCGAGGTCATTTCGCGAAGCATATCACCCACTGTTGGCAAACCTTCGGACTGGTCGCCATCACGCCAGATCCCCGCACGTATTACCGCCCGGGCGCATTGCGAGTAAATCTCTGCAATATCAATCAAAATGACCGATCGTGGCTGCTTACCAACCTTTTCAAACCGACCGAGCATGTCGGGATCGGCTGTAAGTTGCGCTGTGCCATTCACACGCACGACATTTTCAGACCCCGCAACCATAAACATCAGTGAAACACGTCCGTCCCTTACAATATTGCGCAGGGAATCCATCCGGTTGTTTCCGCGCCAGTCCGGCATGGCAAGCGTATGAACATCAAGTTCCTGAACGACTGGACCAGCATCACCGCGTGGTGAACCGTCGGTACCGTCTGGCCCGACGGTTGAAAATACACAGAACCGGCTGGCCATGATCCATTTTCGATATGTCGGGGTCATTTGACGCGCGACTTTAAGAATGGACGCTTCGCCGGGGGTTCCATAGATCGCTTCAAGTGCGGCGATACTGTCTATCATTTCCATCGGCTAGTCCTTTTTCACGAAACCGGCTTCGGCCTCCAATGCCTCGGTTGCCGTTTCAATCGCTACTTCCAGTTCGGCAAGAAACTCTCTTTCAGGTTTGCCCGGCGGAATGCGCGGTAAGAATTCAAGCACTGCGACGCCCGGGTAACGCATAATACCGTGTCGCTTCCAGAACATCCCTACATTTGTAGCCGCTGGCACGACCTCTTGACCCGTTTGATCATAAAGAACCGCCGTTCCAACCTTGTACGGCTTCTTGACCCCAGCCGCGACACGGGTTCCTTGTGGGAAAATCACCAACTGGCTTGGTTCTTTTGTGCCCTTGTTCACGTCAGCAACCATCTGCTTGATGGCCTTTCCGCGTTTGCCCCTGTCAACCGGAATCGTATCGGTCCAATATGCGTATTGGCCAATCACCGGTGCCCAGCGCAGTTCTTTTTTCATGATAAAACGCAACCGCGGCACCACACTGGAGATCAGCAGAATGTCGAAAAAGGACTGGTGCTTGGATGCGACAATGACGCCGTCTGTTGGCACCTCACCGCGGATTTCAGATTTGAGACCGACAATCCAGGACGCGCTCCAGCGCACGTAGTTGCAATAGATATGAATTGCACGAAACGCCCATTTCCGGTTCACCGCAGCAAGTGGCATGAAACCAAAGCCAACAATCCCAAGCGCGATGTACATCTGAATAATGAAAATAAGTGAACGAACCCATTGAATAGCGTGACGCATCAGGTCATTCCCCCCAACGTTCTAAGTGCAGCCGTTCTTGTCGCCCAGAACGAGACAATTGCAGCAAGTGGCGGGATCAAGAGCGGCAATAGCCAATGCACGCCCTGAAAGCCAAGCCCGGTTAAAAAACCGCCAGCAGCTTGTGCATCAGGTAAGATCGCCACGGCAATCATCGCCAAAACAGTGCCAACACCCGCGCCAACAAGCGCCCTGAGGGTAAAGCGGCGAACAAAAGCACGCGCAATATAGACATCTCTTGCCCCGACCAGACGAAGCACACGAATAACCTGAAGATTCGCCGCAAGCGCTGCATTCGCGGCAAGTGTAATCATAGCAGCTGTGGTTGCAGCAATTAGAATGATCGAAATCACACCAAGAAGCCGCAACCTGTCTGCCGCTTTGACAAGAGGCGTGCGCCAACGCGTGTGGTCGTCCAATACTGCACCCGGCGCTTCGCCTGCCAATCGTTGACGTAGCCCCTCTGCATCAAAACCATCACTGTCTTCAATTACCTCAATCAACTGCGGAATCGGCAGGCTATCGACAGGCAAGTCGGGCCCAAACCAGGGTTCCAGCAGCGCGCGTTGCTCCGCTTCATCCAAAGCCCGGGCGCTGGCAACACCGGGTGTCGTGCGCAGAACTTCAAGCGCGGCTTGCGTCTGCGCTGCCATCTGCCCAGAAGGTGCGGAAATTCGCAAGGTTGAACTGCGAGCCAGTTCTGATGACCACCGATCCGCCAATCGTCCTGTTGCAAGCGAAAGCGCAAGCGAAAACACGGCGAGGAAGGCCATCGCACCTGAAACAAACAAGGTCAGCCAGGCAGTGTACCCGGTCGGCGGCACCACGCGATCAGCGTGTACATCACCAACAAACAACGCTCTTAGGGCAACAATTGCTTGGTTCACAGATCTGCCCCCGCCAACTGAACGCTCTGGTTCTGGATGCGCAGTACGCGGGCGCCAACCTGCGCCTTGGCAGCGCGGATAAGCGCGAGGTCATGCGTTGCAACCATGATCGTTTTGCCCATGCGATTCAGTTCCACGAGAAGCGAAAGCAAGCGTTGCGACATTTCCCAGTCAACATTACCGGTTGGTTCGTCCGCCAGAATAACATCTGGCGACATGATCACGGCGCGTGCCAGTGCGGCGCGCTGGCGTTCTCCACCCGATAGCTGCGGTGGCAGTGCATCTGTGTGTTGGCTAAGCCCAACCCAGTTCAACAATTCTGTCAGGTTCGCTGCTTCCGCCGACGCGTCACGCCCTGCAACCGTCAGGGGCAGTGCGACGTTGGCAGCAAGCGGTAAGTGGTCAAGAAACTTACAATCCTGATGGACGACACCGATACGGCGCCGGTTCCGCGCAATATCATCACGGGTCATTTGGCTTGCGTCTGCCCCGAAAACCCGGACCTGACCGGATGTCGCCGCAAGCTCCATATAGCAAAGTTTCAGGAACGTAGACTTGCCGACACCGGATGGCCCCGTAAGAAAATGAAACGATCCGGGTGCCAATTTGAGCGAGATATCGTTAAAAAGTTCGCCCCCGCCATAGCTGTAGGCGACATTGTGTAGCTCAATCACTCTGTGCTCCTCGGCCCAATCCGTTATATCTTTGACACAGTTTTTGCCAAGTTTACGAAATGATGCAATATCATGGTGGCTCAAACGCTTTGATCTTTGCCGTCGCCCTGTTAATACGTTTATCATTAGACAAATTGAAGCGATAAAACCGTAGTAGGGACCGAGAAATATGCGGCTAATTTGTCCGAATTGCGATGCGCAATACGAGGTGGACGATAGCGTTATCCCCGAAGAAGGGCGTGACGTACAATGTTCCAACTGCGGCCAAACGTGGTTTCAGAACAACTCAAATGTCGATCTAGACGCAGACGATGAACTGACAGATCAGGATCACGTGGAAACGTCGGAGACGGAAGAGGCACACTCTGACGTTGAGAGTGAGGATGTTCACGCAGCGGAAGATGACAAACTGGAAGAGTCGCTGGAAACCGAAGAAACCCCGGATAAAACCAGTGACGACGACGAGACAGCGGAAGGCGAAGAAACACCCGAGGAGATTCACCGGCGGACTTTAGACGAAGCGGTTTTGGATGTTCTGCGCGAAGAAGCCGACCTGGAAACACGCAATCGGCGGGCCGAAGGTAGCGCAACGATAGAAACTCAGCCCGATCTGGGGCTGCAAGAAAGCAATGACACGACTGAGTTGCAAGCCGCAGCGATAAAAGAACGCACTGCGCGCCTGCGGGGTGAAGAACCCGAACCAGAGGAACCGGGCAACCGTAGCGATTTACTTCCAGATATCGAAGAAATAAATTCGACTCTGCGATCGGCATCTGAACGTGATGAAGACGGTGAAACTGAAGAAGAAATAGAAGTTCACCAGCGCAGCAAAGGTTTCAGGCTTGGTTTCGGACTCATCCTGGCTTTGTTTGCTCTTGGAATTGGTCTTTATGCCGTCGCGCCGCAAATTGCAGAAGCTGTTCCTCAGGCAAAACCTGCTTTGATCGCCTATGTTGACTGGGTGAACGGTCTGCGTCTTTGGATGGACAATGCGCTTGGCCGCGCTGTAACGCTCATTTCCGGCGCGACAGAATAAAAACATCGTTTTGTTGGTAAGTTTGATACCGGTTCAAGAAATGTGTCCCGCCTGAATCTCCGGGCGCATTCAATAGAAACTCAAAATCTGTCCAGCAAACGTTTGAGATATTCTATCTCTGGTTTCGGGCGCGTCTGATCTGCCGCCCGGTCGCGCAACTCGTTCAACAATTCTCTTGCGCGCCTATAAACATCCGCGCCTTGCAACATACCTTCGTTCGTTCCGGGATTGCCGCGCGCGCCAGCATTACGCCCCAGTGGATCGCGCGCTTGACCTTCACCAGAGACTTGCCCCTGCTGACCCTGATTTTCACTGTTCTGCTGTGCCAAAGCCTCGCCTAGCTGTCGCATGCCTTCACGCAGGGCTTCCATCGCTTCGGCCTGATTGTCGAGTGCTTCGGCAAGATCATTGTTACGCAGTGCTTCTTCTGCTCCATCCATCGCGCGTCCTGCTTGATCAAGTGCACCTCTTGCGGCGTCTCCTTCAGGCGTACCAGCACCGGGCAGCCCGTTTTGTTGCTGGCGCAGCGACTCGCGCAATTCGCGCTGGCGTTCCGCAAGGCTTCGTTCTTGCCCACCGCTTTGGCCATCTCCCTGCAACTCGCCGTCACCAGAGCCCTGCCCCCCTTGACCCTCATGGCTTTGGCCACGGCCTTCTCCGCCATTGCGACCTTCGTTCTCGTCGCTTTGCCCTGCCTGTGCGCCGGGATTAAACTGTTCCTGAAGATCACGGAAAGCATCATCCGAAAGGCCCTGCTGACCGCGCAGAGTTTCTTCCAGCCCTTGCATGGCCTGCTCGCCTTCACCGCCAGGTTCGCCGTTTGGCGCACCTTCGGTCACTTGCATGTTCTCCATCATTTCGGCCAGTTGATCGAGCAGTTCCTGCGCCTCCTCCATGCGGCCCTGTTCCATCAATTCCTGAATGCGGTCCATCATATCCTGAAGGTCCTGCTCGGTCAGTTGCTGCATGTTCCGGCTGTCGGCCTGTTGCTGATCACCACCTTCACGTGGGTTTTGCGCCAACTGGCGCAGGTAATCCTGTGTCGCCTCGCGCAGTTCCTGCATGAGTCCGGCAATCTCCGCGTCGCTTGCACCTTCACGCATTGCCTGGCTTAGCCGGTCCTGCGCGCGATGCATTCTTTCCAATGCGTCTGAAAGATTTCCATCTTCCAGAAGAACAGCAATATCCCAAAGCGCAGTCGCGATTTCCTCTTTCGATTCATCTGACAAGCCTGCATCAACCCCAGCCTCAAGACGTCTGATCGCAACCCGAAGCATCAGATAGGCTGACGTGGAGCGGACGAAATCTTCTGGTCGGTGGGTCACCGCGCGCAAAACCTGCGCAACACGCGGGGCGTTTTCAGTTGCCCAAAGAAGATCGCGCCGTCCTTCAATCACCGAACGCGCGAGCGGGTCAAAAAACCGCCGCCCCGGAAGGGCAATTTCCAGTGGCTCGGACTTTCCGTTTTGTCCCAGTGCATCTTCTGCGCGCAGCACAATCCTGACCGGTAGACCTGACCACGGATGCAAAGACAGGTTTTCGACCAGTGTTTCACTAAATTCACCACGATCACCTGATATGGTCATCGGCAGATCAAGAACGATCGCCTCGCGCGGGTCCGGATCAATAGCCAAACCATAGCGACGATCAACAGCCCCGAGATCGAGCGTTATTTCTGCCTGCCCCCCAACAACACCATAGTCGTCAGTTACAGCAAAGGGCTGCCGCATTTCGCCACTGGCGGCGACATCCATGTCACCATCAAACTCAATGGAAGGTGGCTTATCCGCGATCACGCTTACTTGCCAACTGCGCCCGCCCGACCCTTCAACTGATAACGTACCACCAGTTTCAACTGTGAAAACCTCTGCCAGTTCAGTGTTGTCGGATTGTACTTCGTTACGACCGGAAACCGTTTCCGACACGGCGAGCGACCCCACTTCGCCATAAAGGTGCACAGTTATCAAGCTGCCCTTTGGCAGCAAAAGCGGCCCCTCTGCGATGTCATTCAAATAGAGGCTTGGTTTGCCGGTATATGTCGGTGGCTCGACCCAGCCTTCCCAACTTGGGCCAGTTGCCAATGCCTGACCCCCGACCGCGAGTTCTGTAACGCTCGCAATACGCCAGATAGACCCGAAGCTGACGGCAACGATAAAAGCGAGAACCGCCATGTATCGCAGGCCGAACGGGTCATTGCGGGAAACGCGCAGGTCTGGCTGAACGGCGTGCGCCGCCCGTGTTGCCTCGCGCATTCGCGACAGATGGGCCTTCCATACTGCACGCGACGCTTCATCGTTTGCGCCGATTGCCTGATGGTCTGCCAAAGCCGCCAAAGGTTGCCCGGGTAATGTCGCATCTAACCTTGCTGATGCTTCGATTGCCGAAGGCCAGTAAAACTGGCGTATGCCGCTCCAAACAAACCAAATCATAGCAAGACCGGAAACCACAGCTATGCCCCAGAAAACTTCGCTCGACAATCTGTCGTGCAGGCCAAGCATCAAGGCGGCCAAGACAGCCAGACACACCGTCCAGACAGGCCAGAAAGCGCGCGTAACACGCTCCGCGACCATACCCAAACGCGTGAGCCGCAATGGCCAGCGCAATTTGTTCAGTGTTGCCTTCGTCGGCGAGATTTTAAACTGGCTCATCATCCCTTTCAGCGGCAGATGCGCGATATGCGCGTCAAAGCCATGCGGGGATGTTATCGCGATTTATCATTTCTTCAAAGCTCGGACGTGCGCGTATAACCGCGAATTGATCACCTTTCACCAGAACCTCAGGAATCAAGGGACGGCTGTTGTACTCAGAAGACATGACAGCGCCATATGCGCCAGCAGACCGGAATGCGACAAGGTCACCCTCTGTTATCGGAGGAAGGTGACGCCCTTTTGCAAAGGTATCCCCAGATTCACAAACCGGGCCAACAATGTCATAACGTGTTGTTTCCAAACCCGGAACCGGTTCAGCCACCGGGATGATATCGTGGTATGCATCATACATGGACGGGCGGATCAAATCATTCATTGCGGCGTCAAGTATTAGAAACTTCCGGTCTTCACCCTCTTTCAGATAAATCACTTTGCTGACCAAAATACCCGCATTACCGGAAATCAACCTGCCGGGTTCAATTTCGATCTCACATCCCAAATCACCCAGTGTCCGTTTGATCAAGGCACCATACTCAACCGGCAACGGGGGGGCCGAATTGGAACGCTCGTAGGGAATCCCAAGCCCGCCACCCAGATCAAGACGCCGGATATCATGGCCTTCGGCGCGCAAGGTTTTGGTCAGTTCCGCAACCTTTTGATATGCTGTCTCAAAAGGCTCAAGCTCGGTCAACTGACTGCCGATATGAACGTCGATGCCAATGGCATCGAGTCCCTGCATTCCGGCGGCCATTGCATAGACCTGCACAGCGCGCGAAATTGGAATGCCGAACTTGTTCTCCGATTTACCAGTCGCAATTTTTGCATGTGTTTTTGCATCGACGTCCGGATTCACCCGAACCGCAATAGGCGCAATGACACCCAAAGAGAGGGCAACCTCGTTCAGCGCGAACATTTCTGGTTCGCTCTCGACATTAAATTGTCGAATGCCGCCTTCCAGCGCCATTTTCATTTCTTCACGCGTTTTTCCAACACCGGAAAACACGATCCGCGAGCCAGGGATTCCCGCAGCGCGTGCGCGCAGATATTCACCCCCCGACACTACATCCATCCCGGCGCCGAGATCTCCAAGCACCTTTATCACCGCCTGATTGGAGTTCGATTTCATCGCGAAGCAAACAAGATGATCCGTCCCCTCAAGCGCGTCATCAAACAGCTTGTAGTGACGAGCCAGTGTCGCCGTCGAATAGCAATAAAAAGGGGTTCCAACCTGCGTAGCTATGTCAGCTACACGAACATCTTCTGCGTAAAGTACGCCGTCACGGTAAAGAAAGTGATCCATCAGACGATCGGCCTTGTGCGTAAAAACAGGTAAAACGGCAAGCGGCAGATGACAAAGAAACACATCGGAACAATTGCGCCATTGACAGTGCGGGTCAGATTGATCGGCCGTTGTCTACACATCAGTAGGCAACCGCATTTTGTGTTGGTGGCACAGGTGGGCCATCAACGCCGCAGGCAGCAAGGGCCAATAGCGCAGCAACAAGAATACCCCGGATCATCCCAAAATCTCCTTCCAGCGTTTGACCTGCACACGAACCTGATCAGGTGCCGTACCCCCATAGCTAACTCGGCTCGCCACGGAATTCTGCACACCAAGCACTTCGAACACGTCCTTTGTAATCGCGTCATGAACGGATCGCATATCGTCAAGTGTCAGGTTCGGCAGGTCACATCCTCTGCTTTCTGCCAAAGCGACGAGCGTTCCAGTTACATGATGCGCATCTCGGAACGGCATGTTCAGTGCGCGCACCAACCAATCAGCAAGATCCGTCGCAGTCGAGAACCCGCTGGCAGCGGCAATTTCCAGCGCCTCGCGGTTGGCGGTCATATCGCTGACCATTCCCGTCATTGCCGCAAGGGCCAGCATCAGATTGTCAGCCGCATCGAATACTTGTTCTTTGTCTTCTTGCATGTCCTTTGAATAGGTCAGCGGCAGCCCCTTCATAACAGTGAACAGACCAACCATAGCCCCCATGATCCGGCCAATCTTGGCGCGGATCAGCTCTGCCGCGTCGGGGTTCTTTTTCTGCGGCATGATTGATGAGCCGGTCGAGAACCGGTCGCTCAGCGCAACAAATCTGAACTGGGAAGACGACCAGATAACAAGTTCCTCTGCAAAGCGGCTCAGGTGCATAGCGCAGATTGTTGATGATGAAAGGAATTCGAGCGCAAAATCCCGATCAGCCACTGCATCAAGCGAGTTCGCAGCCGGGCGGTCAAAGCCCAGCGCCTCTGCCGTCATGTGCCGGTCAATCGGAAAGGATGTGCCGGCCAGCGCGGCCGCACCCAATGGGCTTTCATTCATACGAACCCGCGCATCCCGGAACCGCGACATATCGCGGCCAAACATTTCGACGTAAGCCATCATATGGTGGCCCCAGGTCACCGGCTGCGCAACTTGCAGATGGGTAAAGCCGGGCATCACCCAATCCGCCCCTGCTTCAGCCTGATCAAGCAGCGCCTTGCAAAGCGCGGTTAAGCCCTCGATCACTGCATCAACCTGATCACGCACCCAAAGCCTGAAATCGACGGCGACCTGATCATTCCGGCTGCGCCCGGTGTGCAATCGCCCAGCCGGCTCTCCGATCAGGTCTTTCAGACGGGATTCCACATTCATGTGGATATCTTCAAGCGCCGTCGAAAACGTAAAATCGCCACGCTCAATTTCTGACAAGACTGTGAGCAGGCCTTCCCGTATCGCCTGTTCATCACTATCTGTAATGATACCCTGTGCAGCCAACATGGCAGCGTGGGCGCACGAGCCTGCGATATCCTGGGCAGCCATTCGTTTGTCAAACCCGATAGAGGCGTTTATCGCTTCCATGATCGCGTCGGGTCCGGCAGCAAAACGGCCGCCCCACATCGCGTTAGAACTTGTGTTGGTCATGTCAGAACCCCTGGAGGGAAAATGCGGTATTTACGTTCAATGGTCCTATACGCCGGGCTTGCGCTTACTGCAACGACTGCAGCGGCCACTGACATAGCAGAACTGGAAGCGTTGCGCGAAGGGTTGATGCAGAAACTGAACTTTCACGAAGTGCCGCGTGACGGATCAAATGTAGCATTTTTCGACCCGGACGGAGGCAAACATACGCTTGCCGACTATCAGGGCAAATACGTCGTGCTTAACTTCTGGGCGACATGGTGCACCCCCTGCCGCAAAGAAATGCCATCGCTAGACCGGCTTCAGGCCGAAATGGGCAGTGACAAGTTTGAGGTTGTGCCGGTCGCAACCTCCCGCAACCCAATGCCGGCAATTAAGCGTTTCTTTGAGCAAGAAAACATCGCAGAACTGCCAATCTTGCTAGACCCAAGCCGTGAACTGGCCGCTGATCTGGCAGTGCTCAGCCTGCCTGTGACAATGATTCTAAACCCCGAAGGTCAGGAGATTGCCCGTTTGATTGGTGACGCTGAATGGGACAGTGACAGTGCCAAAGCGATATTCGCTGCTCTTCTTGTGGAAGAATAATGGCCGTTTAATGCACGCATACATTCGCCATGCTGACACTTTGAAAGCAACCATTCGCCAGGCTTCTGCGCCTAGAAACACGCCAATTTAGCGAAATCGGTCTAATTTACTTGCTAATTCGCCCCGGTAGTTTATCCGACATTACAAAAGGCCAGTGAGATCCAAAGCAGTATGAACAACGTTTCAATTGACGACCAAACCCCCAGCACCGTGGAAAATGCACGCGACTGGATTCAAATTCTCGCGAAATACCGCAACCCAAGTAAAGTGCGCAGCATCTTTGAGCTTGCCGTCAGCGTTGTACCATTTGTGCTACTCTGGGCAGTTGCTTGGTGGGCTCTCTCGGTCAGTTACTGGCTCGCCCTTGGAATCGCGGCATTGAATGGCGCGTTTTTGGTGCGGCTTTTTGCGATCCAGCATGACTGCGGGCATAGCGCATTCTTCAAAAACCGGTATGCAAATGACTGGGTTGGCCGCGTTCTTGGGGTGCTTACCTTAACCCCTTATGATGTGTGGCGACGCACCCATTCGGTTCATCATTCAAGTTCTGGCAATCTTGATAAGCGTGGCATCGGCGATGTGCATACGATGACAGTGCGTGAATTCCAGAGCATGTCAAAACTGGGTCAGTTGCACTACCGCATTTATCGTCATCCGATCGTGCTGTTCGGACTTGGGCCGATTTATCTGTTTTTCCTTCAGAATCGCTTGCCTTTTGGCCTGATGAAAGCGGGACAAAAATACTGGACGAGCGCCATGTGCACCAACGCTGCAATTGCAGTTATGTTGGGGCTGGCAATTTATTTTGGCGGTTTCATGCCTTTGCTTCTGGTCTACTTACCAACAGTTGTCATCGCCGCAACGATGGGGGTCTGGCTGTTTTATGTGCAGCACCAGTTTGAAGAGACCCAATGGGATGACGACGAAGACTGGCAGCTACACGATGCCGCGCTTCATGGAAGTTCACACTATGATCTTCCCGTTGTACTGCGCTGGCTGACCGCGAATATTGGTGTCCACCATGTGCATCACCTGTACAGCCGCATCCCCTTTTATCGGCTGACCGAGGTTCTGCGTGACTATCCCATTCTGGCAGAAACACAGCGCATGACATTGGTTCAAAGCCTTGCTTGCGTAAAACTTCAGTTGTGGGATGAAAACAACCGCAAGCTCTTGTCTTACGCCGATGCTCGGGCCCTCTACGGCACAAAGTAACGCGCACTGGTACGCCATTCGACAGTCTGGCGGTGGAAATCTGCAATCTTTTCGTGGCAAGGGCATCCAATAAGGTGATCATTCACCATGCCGACAGCCTCCATGAAGGCATAGACAATTGTGGGTCCACAAAACCGAAAACCCGCTGCCTTCAGATCTTTGGAAACTTGCCTGGAAAGCGCTGTTTCGGTTGGCACTTCCGCTTGGGTTTTAAATTGGTTTTGCAATGGTGCACCGCCGACATAGCGCCAAAGAAACTGATCAAACCCTTCCCGCGCCTCAATAACCTGCCAGGCACGCGCATTGCCGATAGTCGCTTCTATTTTTCCACGGTGACGCACAATCCCAGAATCCGCTAACAAGCGGAGCACATCATCCTCTCCCCATTTTGCGATCACATTGGGGTCGAAACCTTTAAAAGCTGCCCTAAAATTTTCACGCTTTTTCAGAATGGTGATCCAGCTCAATCCTGCCTGGAAACCATCAAGAATCAGTTTTTCCCAAAGGGCGCGGCTGTCATACTCTGGCACACCCCATTCTGTGTCGTGGTAGGTCCTATAAATTTCAGAGTCACCGACCCAGCTACAAGCTTCATTCATTTTTTGCAGTCACCACAGCAGTTTAACAAATTGAATCATGGTTAGCTCAATTTCGAATAAAATACGATTGTTCATCTGTTGTTAGGGTTGGAGAAAGCAAAGTATTTTCGCCCAATGATGGAGAAAACCAATGCTATCTGACCTCTCGACGCTCGGCGTCGAAATTGCCGACAGCATTTCCAGCCCACTGTCTGTCGCCATTGAAAGCCGCGATCGTGACACCCTTAAAATGGTGCGCGATGCTTTGAACAGAAAACAGGTGATGCTGGCCTTTCAGCCTATCGTTCAGGCCCGAAATCCCAATCAGATCGCCTTCTATGAAGGGCTTATCAGAATAATGGATGGGAATGGGCGCATCATACCAGCGCGCGATTTTATCGACGTTATTGAAAACAATGAAATGGGTCGGATTATAGACTGCCTGGCGCTTGAGCTGGGTTTAAATACCCTTGCAAATGACGCTGGCTTGCGATTGTCGATCAACATGTCAGCGCGCTCCATAGGGTATCAACGGTGGATGCAGACCCTGAACCATGGTCTCGCGCTCGAACCAACAATTGGCGAACGGCTGATTCTCGAGATCACCGAATCTTCCGCGATGTTGATGCCCGAACTTGTAACAAGCTTTATGGCGGACCTTCAAAAAAAGGGGATCGCATTTGCGCTTGATGATTTTGGCGCAGGGTATACTGCATTTCGCTACCTCAAAGATTTCTATTTCGATGTCATCAAAATCGACGGGCAGTTCGTCCGTGGCATCAGCAAGGAAGCCGATAATCAGGTTCTAACACGCGCCTTGATGTCAATTGCCCAACACTTTGATATGTTTACAGTCGCAGAAGCCGTAGAAAACGTAGAGGATGCGATCTTTTTAACCGAAATGGGTATTGATTGCCTGCAGGGCTATTACTTTGGCGCACCCTTTGTAAAGCGGCCTTCCGGCCCTGAATTGAAGCGCGCTTGAGCGCGAGAATGATATTCGCGAAAGTGTGAGACACCCTGTCCGTTGCTCTTTCAGGGCAGACCCCCTAAGACTCTGCGGGAATAAGCTAGCTGGGCTTCGAATGCACGACCAAGCGTTGTGTGCCGTCCTTGCCCAATTCCAAAACCGAAAGAGGAAATCTTACATGACCAACGTTGTTATTGCCTCCGCCGCCCGTACTGCTGTTGGCAGCTTTGGCGGTTCTTTTGCCAATACTCCAGCACATGATCTTGGTGCAGCCGTTCTTGAAGCTGTGGTTGAGCGGGCAGGCATCGAAAAAGCCGAAGTATCAGAAACCATTTTGGGGCAAGTTCTGACAGCAGGTCAGGGTCAGAACCCTGCGCGCCAGGCACATATCAATGCAGGTCTTCCAATCGAATCTGCAGCGTGGAGCATTAATCAGGTCTGTGGGTCTGGTCTTCGTGCGGTTGCACTTGGTGCCCAGCATATCCAACTGGGCGACGCGGAAATCGTTGCTGCAGGTGGTCAGGAAAGCATGACTTTGTCACCGCATGTTGCGCATCTTCGTGCGGGCCACAAAATGGGCGACGTGAAATACATCGACTCGATGATCCGTGACGGTCTTTGGGACGCGTTCAATGGCTACCACATGGGCCAAACAGCCGAGAACGTTGCCAACCAATGGCAGATCAGCCGCGACACGCAGGACGAATTTGCAGTGGCCAGCCAAAACAAAGCCGAAACCGCACAAAAGGCCGGCAAATTTGCCGATGAAATCACCGCATTCACCGTCAAAACACGCAAAGGTGACATCGTTGTCGATGCTGACGAATACATTCGCCATGGCGCGACAATGGAAGCAATGCAAAAATTGCGCCCTGCCTTTACCAAGGATGGCTCCGTCACTGCAGCCAACGCATCAGGTTTGAATGATGGTGCCGCCGCGACGTTGCTGATGAGCGCAGCGAATGCTGAAAAACGCGGTATTCAGCCCCTCGCCCGTATTGCGTCCTATGCAACAGTCGGCCTCGACCCGTCTGTTATGGGCGCTGGCCCGATCTATGCATCGCGCAAGGCATTGGAAAAAGCTGGCTGGTCTGTTGGTGATCTCGACCTCGTCGAAGCCAATGAAGCCTTCGCAGCGCAAGCCTGTGCTGTGAACAATGACATGGGCTGGGATCCTTCGATTGTTAACGTGAACGGTGGTGCAATCGCCATTGGTCACCCCATTGGTGCCTCTGGTTGCCGGATTCTAAACACCTTGCTTTTTGAAATGCAGCGCCGTGATGCGAAGCGTGGCCTTGCGACACTTTGTATTGGTGGCGGTATGGGTGTTGCTCTCTGCGTTGAACGCGACTAAACAACGTGATGGGTGCGCAATAAAATTGCGCACCCTGTCACAAATTTGTAACTTGATTACACACTAGTCGGAGGAATTATGGCCAGAGTTGCACTTGTCACCGGAGGGTCGCGCGGTATTGGAGCGGCGATTTCTGTTGCTTTAAAGAACGCAGGATACACCGTCGCCGCAAACTACGCAGGCAACGATGAAGCCGCATCCAAATTTACTGAAGAAACCGGAATTCCAACTTATAAATGGTCGGTCGCAGACTACGATTCATGCGTGGAAGGTATTGCGAAGGTTGAAGCCGATCTTGGTCCAGTTGATATTCTGGTCAATAACGCCGGCATTACCCGCGACGCACCATTTCACAAAATGACACCTGAGCAATGGCATCAGGTCATCGACACCAACCTGTCAGGTGTTTTCAATATGACTCACCCGATCTGGCCGGGCATGCGCGAACGTAAGTTTGGACGTATCATCACAATTAGTTCGATCAACGGTCAGAAAGGCCAGTTCGCACAGGTGAACTACGCTGCCTCCAAGGCTGGCGATCTTGGTATCACCAAATCACTGGCCCAAGAAGGCGCGCGTTTTGGCATCACGGCGAACGCGGTTTGCCCAGGCTACATCGCAACCGAAATGGTTATGGCAGTTCCTGAAAAGGTTCGCGAGTCTATCATTTCTCAAATTCCTGCAGGTCGCCTTGGCGAGCCTGCAGAAATCGCACGATGCGTGACATTCCTCGCATCTGACGAGTCGGAATTCATCAATGGTTCCACAATTTCTGCGAACGGGGCTCAGTTCTTCGTTTAAGAAAGCCTAATTCAATATCAAAAGGCCACCCTTTGGGGTGGCCTTTTTTGTAACACCGCAGCCAAACTTGGTTAGACTGCCGCTCCGGAACGGCGCTTGCTGGTTCGGCGAAACAATCCTGACAATATGGCCTTTAGCGCATCTGCGCGTGCTTGATGCGCTGCTTCAAATGCATTTCGTGTCTTTCTTGATGTTGTGCCTTCAATCATTTTATTACCTATCTACATTTGAAAAACTGAACTGGAATTCAGATCGACGTTCTGAAGGTTATTTACAAACAAGGCTTTTAGTCGCTTCGGTTTAGTTTTACTTAACTGTATGCAGGATCGTTTACTGCCCTTCGTGCCTTTGAGGCTGCTGCACGGCATATGAGCTTTGCCAAAGCCGCAGACATAGGAACATCGCCAAAGGTTGGTCCTCGACTCTCCCACGCAGATCACGCACATGATGCTGCGATCTCCGGCAGCGGTGTTGTATTGGGGCACTATTCGCTTGCGGAAAAAGCCCTGCGAGATGGGCAGCTCGCCGCCCCATTTAAGATTGCAATTGACTTACCCTACAAATACAGATTCGTGTGCCTAAGTGGCACAGAGACACGCCTAAATATTGCTGCGTTCAAACAATAGCTTCATTCGGAAATTAGTGTAATGAAAACTTTCCGCGACAGACACGATTTCATCAACGCTGATGAGCTATCTGGATGACCCGCAGTAAAGCAACAGGCATCGGTTTTGTCGCAGTCCTACTGTGGGCTTTGCTTGCACTTTTCACCGTTGGATCTGCACCGGTTCCACCGTTGCAGCTTAGCGCCATATGCTTTGCGATCGGTGCCGGGATCGGTTTGATTTGGGCGGCACGGACCGGCGGTCTGAAACAACTCAGACATGTTTCGTGGAAGGTTTATGCCTTCGGCACGTTTGGGCTGTTTGGTTATCACTTTTTTTATTTCACGGCTTTACGCATCGCACCGGCTGCTGAAGCTGGTTTGATTGCCTATTTGTGGCCCCTGCTCATCGTTCTGATGTCTGGTTTATTGCCGGGCGAACATCTGCGTAAAGGGCATGTGATAGGCGGGCTAATCGGCTTTGCAGGTGCAGCGCTCATCGTTGCAAAAGGTGGCGTAGGCTTTCAGACCAGCGCGTTACCAGGCTATGCGCTGGCATTTCTCTGTGCATTGACATGGGCAAGCTATTCCGTTTTGTCGCGACGCTTAGGCGACACACCTACCGCAAGCGTTGCCGTTTTTTGCGCGCTAACAGCTGTGCTTGCCTTTGGCGCGCATCTTTTCATGGAAGAAACGCAATGGCCCACGTCAGCAATCGGCTGGTTATCTTGTATCGCACTGGGGCTGGGGCCTGTCGGCCTTGCGTTTTATGTTTGGGATATTGGCGTAAAACAAGGTGACATCCAGCTTCTGGGTGTTGCCTCTTACGCAGCACCACTTTTGTCTACAATTGCGTTGATTCTTGCCGGGGTCGCAACGGCCAACTGGCCTCTTTTGCTGGCTGCAGCCCTGATTGCTGGTGGCGCAGCTCTGGCGGCACGCGCCAGCGCTGCAGCCTCCGATTCCAACTAGGCGTCGGTTAAACGTGTAATTTCTTCTTTTAATTTGAGTTTTCGTTTTTTCATTTTAGCGATCTGAAATTCATCAGCGCCCGGGCTGCGTTGCGCGGCCTCTACTTCCTCAGATAATGTTTGATGCTTCTTGCGGAGTTCCTGTACATGTGAACTCATTGTCATTCTTGTCCTCCGTCATATAAGATTTACCATCACATACAGTCGAACACAGATTTTGAGTCGTGTCACGCTTCACCGCAGCATGCGGCGGATTTTTTCCCGGTAAAATGCGAAATACCTTAGTAACCCTAGCGCCCACCAAACTTGAGAGCCACACCGTCGCGCAACACTGACCGAATCTGATCCGTGTAGCTTTCCCGATCACCAGCATGCGCTACCCCCTGATGCATAACACGCGGAGAATAAAGCCGAAAAGCGGCGCGACCACCCTTGCGCGCACGCAACAAGAATAAATGCGAGTCGCGCCCTAAACGCGCTGCAAGCGGCAGTATTTCGATACTTCCAAGCCTTGCGCTCACTGCCTCAAGTAACTCAGGAAGGCGGCGAATATCTTGTATAAAAGTTGCGTAGCCTTTGGGTTTAAGTCTTTTGGCAGCCGCCTGAACCCAATCTTTCATTAACGTTGCACCCGCCAAGGCGATATCACGCCCCGCATCTGGTGCGGCTGTACCATGTGCGCGATCAAAATAAGGGGGGTTGGCGATGATATGATCAAAGCTTTGGTTAAGCAGTTCTTTGGGCAGCACCCGCAAATCGCCATTATAAACAGCCATTTCCAGATTGTTGCGCGCGGCATTTTGTACGGCCAGTTCACTATATTCGGGCTGTAATTCAATCCCACTCAGGGATAACCCTTTGACCCTGTGTCCTAAACAAAGACTTGCAACACCTGCGCCACACCCAAGTTCAAGAACCGACTGCCCGGGAATTGCTGGAACCGAAGCGGCAAGCAAAACCGGATCAACACCCGCGCGATACCCCTTTGCTGGTTGCAGTATGTCCAACGCCCCTCCTAAGAAATGGTCGGACGTTAGCGTATTGGGATCAAATCTCATCTTTTCAGGACCCAAGCGGTATTTCATTGTCACTCATAACGGATCGCGCAATGAACAGATCGGATTGACGTACCATCAACCTTCGTGGAAAGATTCCAATTGATCCTTCCAGCACGCTCATATTTACGCCCATTTCAAAGCAGTCTATACCCTCGCCTTGAAGGAGCGCTTTGGCATATGCAATAATCGTCGGGTCGTTTGTTCTGAGAAGCTCTTTCATAATGATGAGATAAGGGCATGGCGTACGATTCGTCGAGCTATGTGACGGGGATGTGATGGGGCTGGTTGAAGAAAGCATAAAACCACATGAACGCCTGAGCGAACATCTGGCCGATGATTTAGCTGCAGTTAACGTGCTTATTCGCGAGCGTATGGCGTCAAAGCACGCGCCGCGTATCCCTCAGGTAACAGCACATCTTGTTGAGGCCGGGGGTAAAAGGTTACGCCCGATGCTGACACTAGCCGCAGCCCGACTATGCAATTACGATGGCCCGTACCATGTGCATCTTGCTGCCACTGTGGAGTTTATCCACACGGCGACCTTGCTGCACGATGACGTTGTCGATGAATCAGGTCAACGGCGCGGGCGACCCACGGCAAACCTTCTGTGGGATAATAAATCCAGCGTTTTGGTTGGAGACTACCTGTTTTCACGCTCGTTTCAGTTGATGGTTGAAACCGGCTCACTGAAGGTTCTTGATATTCTGGCAAATGCATCGGCCACTATCGCCGAAGGTGAAGTATTGCAACTTACCGCCGCACAGGATCTTGCGACGACGGAAGATATTTATATGCAGGTTGTGCGTGGTAAAACCGCTGCGTTGTTTTCTGCTGCCACAAAAGTTGGCGGTGTTATCGCCAATGCACCCGAGGCTCAGGTTGCTGCGCTGTCCACTTATGGTGATGCGCTCGGAATAAGCTTTCAAATCGTTGATGATCTGCTCGACTATTGGGGTTCGGGCGCGACTGGCAAGAACGTTGGCGATGATTTTCGCGAACGAAAACTCACGCTACCTGTCATTAAAGCCGTCGCAAAAGCCAATGAAGAAGAACACGCTTTTTGGGTCCGGGCAATTGAAAAGGGTGCGCAGGGCGGCGGTGATCTAGACCATGCGCTGGTCCTGCTTAAAAAGCACAATGCCATGGAAGAGACGCGGATCGAGGCTTTGTCATGGGCCGCAAAAGCCAAGGATGCGCTTTGCGTACTACCGGACGCGCCAATCCGTCATATGCTGACAGACATCGCTGACTACGTTGTTGAACGGGTTAATTGACGCCGGATCCTAACGTTCCGGTGGCGACCCACCATTCAGGATGCCTGACTGAAATGGATCGCGTGGCTATCGAGGCGTCTTCCTCTGTTGCGTACAGCCCAAAACACGTTGCACCAGAACCTGACATGCGTGTCAGAACAAGCTTTTTAGTCGTGGCCAGAGCCGCCAGAACATCGCCGATCACAGGCTCCATAGCGATTGCGCCGGGCTGAAGGTCATTGCGCTGGTCCAAGAGCCAGGCCGTCATTTCGCCCAGGTTTTTGAACACAGGAATAATTTCGGGCATCGATGGGTTTTCTTTTGAGGCCAAGGCCTTAAACGACCGCGGAGTCGAAATTTCCACGCCTGGATTGACCAATACAACCCAGACAGGCGGAAGCGCGGGTATGGGCGTCAGAACTTCACCGATCCCCTGCATCCGAGCAGTTTTACTTTCAAGACAAATCGGTACATCCGCACCAAGCGAAAGAATGTCCGGAGCAGATGGCAAGGGTTGTTTGTAAAGCTTGTGAATCGCGCGCAGCATGGCCGCGGCATCCGCCGAACCTCCACCAATACCCGATGCTGCAGGCAAATGTTTTTCCAGCGTGATCGATGCACTCTGACCTGAAAGCATCAAATCTGCTGCGCGTAAAACTAGGTTGCTGTCATCAGTCGGAACACCCATGGCGCGCGGCCCTCTAACAGTAAAATGCATCTCAGGCGCTTTATCGACAGCGACCCAATCACCGATATCGGCGAACGCGACCAGGCTATCAATCAGGTGGTAACCATCACTCTGCTGCCCGGTAACATGAAGCGTCAGATTGATCTTAGCGGGGGCAAATTCCCTAATCGTCATTTGCAACAAACAGCGCTTCCGATCCCTCTTCCAGCAATACTGCGTCTAGCCCAATTTCAAGCTTGCGCAATATACGTGCAGCATCTTTTTCTTCAGGATCGAACGACATAGCCCGGCGCCATTGGAATTCTGACTCGCGGGTTCTGCCGACGGCCCATAGGACATCACCCAGATGATCGCTAACGATTGGATCAACCGGCGCCAGTTCCGCAGCGCGCTCCATATGAACAATCGCTTCCTCGTAGCGCCCTAGCCGAAACAATGCCCAGGCCAATGAATCGACGATGTAACCGTCGTCAGGGCGCGCGGCCACCGCTTCTTCGATCATCGCAAGTGCCTCATCCAGCTTGATTTGTTGTTCGACTAAAGAATATCCAAGATAGTTCAGAACATGTGGTTGGCCAGGATTAAGTTCTAATGCTTTCCTGAAATCCGCTTCCGATTCATCCCATCGGTTTTCGCGTTCACGCGTTATTCCACGCGAATAAAACGCGATCCACTGATCTCTTTCCGGTTCCTCAAACAGAGCGATTGCACGATCATACGCTTCTGTCGCTTCAGCATAACGCTGCAACCCGCGCAACGTATCGCCGAGGGTCGAGTGAACGATTGGCAATTTATTATGGCTTTCAGCCAACTGCATCAGCACTTCGATCGCCGCGTCGGGCTTGCCAGAATTGCGAAGCGCCTCTGAACGGCCAAGCTCAGCTATGTGATAGACAAAGCTGTCACGAGGGACCTGATCGTAGACCTCCGTTGCCAGTTCATAGCGTTCAAGTCTTTCCAGTATACTGGCAGTCAGCAAAAGCGCCTCTTCATGATCAGGGCTTAAAAACCCAGCAATGCGCGAATAAAGCAATGTATAGGCTGGTGACGCTTCGCTACTAAGGACGCTGGCGACTGTAAAGAATACTTCAGTAATCCCGTCCTGTGCGCTGGAAACTTGCGTAAATGGCAATGTTTCACCCGTTTCAAGTGCTGCACGCATCTCGGCGATCCCGGGCTCTGTATTGCCTTCAAATATGAGATCCAAAAGTTCTAATGCATCGCTGTTGCGCTCTAACTGGCTCAGGATTTCGATATGCGCAATCACGCCACTGCGCGTTGCGCGGAGCGGTCCATTTGCTTCGCCAGACAAAATTTTGTCAGCGCCTTCATAGTCTCCGACCAGTGCAAGCGCCAATGCCTTGTGGTAAAGGCCAAAAGCGCGAGTACCGCGAATTTGCGTTACGTCATCAAAACCCGTCAGGGCCTCTGTCATCTGACCTTTTCCAACCAAAGCCCATGACTGAACCAGACCATCGACCAAGGGGCCAATTCTGTGACCGTCCTTGTAGTCGTTTAAAACAGCGTCAAAATCACCAGCGGCAATATTATTGGCGATCAGCACCATAAACCCAGCCTGACTTTCCAACCCGTCGGCCCGCATTTTTCTGGCAATAGGCAAAGCGGACTCAAGCTCGCCAAGCCCCAAATACGTCGCAACAGCGCTGTCCAAAAGAACCGGGTTTGAGGGGTCTTGCGCAAGCGCCATTGTGAAATAGCGGGCTGCCGCTTCATAATCCGATTCGATGCTTGCTTGCCTTGCGGCCAGATAAGCCCCGGCCAATCCTTCGGAAAATACCGGCCCGGAAGGGGCGAGCGCGAGCGTTGAAACTGCAAGTATTTTTAGATGCCTGATCATATGAAGGGGTGCCTCGAATTTATACCTCGCCGAAAAGGTAGTCACTCTATCGCGTATAAGCAATGCGGGGCGGCCAATTGACCACCCCGCTAACAAAGGTTTTTTCCGGGTTTATTTACATATTCGGGTAGTTCGGTCCGTCCCCGCCTTGCGGCGTCACCCATGTTATATTTTGACTTGGGTCTTTGATGTCGCATGTCTTGCAATGAACGCAGTTCTGAAAGTTGATCAGGAAGCGCGGCTCTTTACCTTCTTCCTCGACAACCTCATAAACACCAGCTGGGCAGTACCGCTGCGCAGGCTCTGCATATTTTGCGAGATTAATAGCGATTGGGATTGATGCGTCTGCGAGGTGCAAGTGTGCAGGCTGGCTTTCTTCGTGGTTGGTCATTGAAAAGCTGACATTGGTCAGCCGGTCAAACGACAGAGTCCCATCTGGTTTGGGATAGTCGATTGGCTTGTGCTTTGCGGCTTCTTCGGTTGCCTGCGCGTCGTTCTTGCCGTGCTTCATCGAACCCAGAGGGTTGAGACCGGTAATATTGGCAACCCACATATCAAAGCCACCCAAAACCAGCGACGCTGTGAGCCCCAGTTTCGACCAAAGCGGTTTCACGTTGCGAACGCGCTTGAGATCTTTGGCAACCGGGCCTGATTTCAGATCGGCTTCATAAGCTGTGAGTTCATCACCGGAACGCCCATCGCTGATTGCGGCATAGGCCGCCTCAGCCGCAGCTTTTCCAGACAGCATTGCATTGTGGTTGCCCTTGATGCGCGGCACGTTCACTAACCCCGCAGAACACCCCAAAAGAGCACCACCCGGGAAACATGTTTTTGGAACCGACTGCCAGCCCCCCTCAGAAATCGCACGCGCACCATAGGCAACGCGTTTGCCGCCTTTCAAAAGCTCAGCAACCATCGGGTGATGTTTGAAGCGCTGAAATTCCATGTATGGGAAAATGTAGGGGTTCTTATAGTTCAGGTGTACAACAAACCCGACATAGACCTGATTGTTGTCGAGATGATAAATGAACGAACCCCCGCCAGCATTGCTGCCAAGCGGCCAACCCATAGTATGAGTTACAGTACCTTCCTTATGTTTCGCAGGGTCGATTTCCCAAATCTCTTTCATTCCGATGCCGAACTTCTGAACGTCGGAGTTCTTACTTAGGTCGTATTTGACGATCACCTCTTTTGAAAGTGAGCCGCGAACACCCTCTGACAGGAAGACATATTTGCCGTAAAGTTCCATTCCCGGTTCATAGTTCGCACCATGGGAGCCATCGGCTTCTTTGCCAAATTCGCCGGCAACCACACCTTTGACTTCGCCGTTTTCACCGTAGACCAACTCGGAACACGCCATGCCCGGGAAAATCTCCACTCCCATCTCTTCAGCTTGTTCCGCCATCCAGCGACAGACGTTACCCATTGAAACGATGTAATTGCCGTGGTTGTTCATCAGCGGTGGCATTGGGAAATTCGGAATACGAACCTGGCCAGCTTCGCCAAGGAGGTAAAAATTATCCTTTTTCACAGGCACTGTTATCGGCGCGCCCTTTTTCTTCCAGTCGGGAATAAGTGCATCAATGCCTGACGGGTCGAGCACCGCACCAGACAGAATATGCGCCCCCACTTCAGAGCCTTTTTCCAACACCACAACCTGAAGATCAGCATCAAGCTGTTTCAAACGGATCGCTGCCGACAGGCCCGCAGGGCCAGCCCCGACGATCACAACGTCATATTCCATCGACTCGCGTTCAATCTCGGCCATGTTTTCTTCCTTCTGCAGCGCAAGCGCGCACTCATCCTACCTGAATAAAACTCCGCACCTCGATATCTTCGGCAGGGAAACGCGTCAATCGTCGACGAAACAATATTTCACACGGAAAGGTAAGTTTTTAACGACGCAACCCAACGTCATATCGTTTCACCCGGTCACACTGGTTTGAAGGGAAGGGTTTGTTCCGGCACGCCGCCGCAGGAAAACCCAATATGCAAACACCAGTGCTACGGAAAAATAGCCGTCAATCGCGCAGTGCCAGCCAAAATGAACCGAAAGAAAATTCTCATTTGGATCTGGCTTTTTGTTTGTGATTTACCGTTGTCTAGCTAGAATTGAACTCTCATCCTATTGACTTTCCGCTGAGGGATTGAATTAACAGCACTGTGTTGCCTATTCCCCAACAAGCATTTCAGGGCACTTATGGAAAAAATACCTATGACACGCGCAGGGTTCACTGCGCTTGATGAAGAATTGAAAAACCTGAAAACAGTGGAACGCCCCGCTGTCATTAAAGCTATCGCTGAAGCACGAGAACACGGCGATCTTTCCGAGAACGCCGAGTATCATGCTGCCCGTGAGAAGCAGAGCTTTATCGAAGGCCGCGTAAAAGAGCTTGAAGCTGTTATTTCGCTTGCTGAAGTTATCGACCCGAAGACCTTGAGCGGTGCAATCAAATTTGGCGCAACCGTTACGCTGGTTGATGAGGACAATGATATTGAAAAGACTTACCAGATCGTTGGCGAACCAGAAGCCGATATTGAGAACGGCAAGCTCAACATCAAATCTCCGCTTGCCCGTGCATTGATTGGGAAAGAGGAAGGTGACAGTGTAGAGGTAAGAACCCCCGGTGGGGAACGCAGCTATGAAGTATTGAACATCCTTTTCGTCTGACGCGGAGTCAGGGCCAACCAATGGCAGAGCCAAAAAAAGATAAACCGATAAATCTCGGTATTTTCAATTCAGCCGGCGAGGATGGTATCACTTCGGCTGAGTTGATTGCTATTGTCTTAAGCGCGCTGTGGATTGCGGCTGTCACCGGGTTTTACGTGTTCTCGGGCGACGGAAATGACGCTTCGGGTTTTGACTCTTTAAAGTTTGTGATGACCCTGATGTCGATCTTTTTGCCGATTGCTGTGATTTGGATTGGCGCGATCGCAGCGCGCAGTGCGCGTGTCATGAGAAACGAAAGCGAACGCCTGCAAGCTGCTATTGACGCAATGCGACATACCTATGTCGAACAGTTCCAGTCGGCCGGGATGGGGGTAAAGCCCTCTTTCGAAAAGAAGCTTGATGAAATCGCTGCAGCCCAGAAAATGACGGAAAGCGCGCTGGTCACGTTCACATCGAGCAGGGAGCGTGACGCGAGCAAAGGCTCTGCAAAGAAACCTGCAATCGCGGCAACTGCCGAAGCTTCTGGTTCCGAAGGCCAATCGTCGCTTGCGCTGGGTACGCCCGCTGAAGCACTTGATCCACCGATTTCGATTCCTGACTTCATTCGTGCGCTGCATTTTCCCGAGACCCCGGAAGACCATGAAGGGTTTGATGCTTTGCGGCGCGCATTGCGTGATCGCCAGACAGCAAAGCTTGTTCAGGCCTCTCAGGATGTACTGACCCTGCTCAGTCAGGATGGTATCTACATGGATGATCTAAGGCCAGACCGTGCACGCCCGGAAATTTGGCGCAGCTTCGCCAGGGGCGAGCGCGGGCGGCCCGTAGCGGCCCTGGGTGGGGTACGTGACCGTTCCAGCCTCGCTCTAACTGCTGGACGGATGCGCCAGGATCCGATTTTTCGCGATGCTGTGCACCACTTTCTGCGCGAGTTCGACAAAACCTTTGTTGAATTCGAAGGCAACGCGTCTGATGAAGACATTGCCGCCTTGTCCAACACACGTACAGCACGGGCTTTCATGTTGCTTGGCCGCGTCACAGGAACGTTTGACTAAGCCCTAACTGCGTCTTTAGAATTCTTGGATATAGGCAACGGGACAATCGCGTTCAACATCGCACATACGCTGACCGCTACAGTCCAAATGCCCCGTATGGGATAAACCGCACCAGATCACCGGGTTTTACATGGCGTGCGCCATCTTCCAGTTCCACCAATCCGTCGGCCCATGTCAGACCTGAAATCCGGCCTGAGCCTTCTGATGCAAACACCTCGGCCTGACCTGTGTCTGTTATCCTTGCGCGTAAGTATTCTCGCCGCCCCGCTTTTTTCTTCTTTTCAAAGCTGGCCGGAACGTCAAAACCGACAGGATCTTGCCACGCAGCACCCGAAAGCACGGCGCAGGCCGGACGGGCAAAAATCAAAGCACATACAAATGCCGCAACCGGATTTCCGGGCAACCCAAATACCGGAACACCTTGCCAAAGGCCCAGCGCCAGTGGCCGCCCCGGTTTCATTGCGATACGCCACATCTGCAATCCACCTGCTTCCATTAGCAACGCCGACATGTGGTCTTCGTCCCCTGCAGAAGCCCCACCGGAGGTTAGGATCACGTCACATTTTTGCGCTGCGGCATCAAGTGCGTCGCGTAGTAGCGCGCGATTGTCACCAACATGACCCAAATCTACCGGCTGATACCCCCAGCGCGCGGCCAGTGATAACAGCATCGGTCGATTAGCATCATAGGTAGAGGCAACATCTTCAGTGCTCCCCGGAGGTACCAATTCATCCCCTGTCGATATTACCCCAACGCGCAGGGTTTCAAAAACCGATACACCGTCAATGCCAAGTGCTGACAAAAGGGCCAGATCGGGCGGCCGCAGAACATGACCAGCCATAATTGCAACGTCACCTTGCTTCACGTCCTCTCCGGCTTTACGCGTATTTGACCCCGCTTTAACAGAGCCTTCAAAAGTAATGTTTGACCCGACAACTGTTACATCTTCCTGCAGCACCACCGTATCAACGCCTTTTGGCAGGATTGCCCCAGTCAGTATACGAACCGCATAACCCAAGGGCACCTCCCCCAAATAGGGTGAACCGGCGGCGGCGCGCCCGTTAACAAGTGGTAACTTCTGAGATTGTTGGTCCGCTAAAGCCGCATACGCAAAGCCAAAGCCATCCACTGCAGAGTTAGGGGCTGGCGGGTTAGAGCGTCGTGCGATCTGGTCTTCTGCTAACACGCTGCCGAGAGAGTCTGATACCGGCAGAGTTTCGATTCCGACACACCGGCCCAGATTTTCCCGAAGGTGGGCAAGCGCCGTATCGACTGGTGTCCAGTCAACGCCCGACGGCAGGGCAAAACAATCATTTTTCAATTGCATTTCAGCTTTGGTAGGTTTCGCCTGACTGACCGACAGACCCACCTGTTGTAAAACAAAATCCGCAATTCCAACGGTATCGTCCAGATCGAAAACTGGTATCACCGACTCTGCCAAGGCGACGTCGCTTGCAACTGCGACAATGCTGTCGTCCTCTATCGAAATTAGAGGATGTTTTGTTGCCGCGCGATACGCCTCGATTTTTGGGTGACGATCCCGCTTATATCCTTCAATCAACACCAGATCTACCGGCGAGAGTCGTGCAAGTAAATCAGAAAGCACCTCTTCGTCTTCTCCGCGTAATTCGCTCATCAACGCCCAGCGATTGCGAGACGACAGCAGAACCTCTCGTGCACCTGCTTCGCGGTGGCGCGCGCTATCTTTGCCGGGGTGGTCAACATCAAAACTGTGGTGCGCATGTTTTACAGTCGAAACGCTAATCCCACGCGTCGTAATTTCACGGACCAGCCGTTCCATCAACCCGGTCTTACCCGCATTTTTCCAGCCGGTTACACCAAAAACTTTCATGCGGCACCCGTCTTTAAATACGCTTCAGCAAGCGCCAAATCTTCGGCAGTATTAACGTTAAAAAACGGGTCCAACGCGGCAACCGGAAACAGCGCCTGTCCTGCACCATGCCTGTCGGTCCAAAGAACAACTTTTCTTAACCCATCTGAAAGCGCTGCCCGTAAATCGTCGCGCAAAGCAACTGGCCACAAACCGAACGTTGGATGCCGGGCCACACCACGCTTCGGATCAGGCGTCGCAGCAAGCGCGATCGGCGTCCCCAATGTTTCCGCAGCCAAAATCAACTGTGGCACCAGATCGGCAGGAAAGAACGGTGTATCGGCTGCTGCGGTTACGATATGGTCTGCACCTTTTTTCGCCGCCCAGTCCAGCCCGGCCAAAACGCCTGCTAGCGGTCCTGCAAAACCTTCAATGCTATCCGCGATAACCGGAAGTCCAAATTCGGAAAATCGTGTTGCATCCCCATTTGCATTTAGCGCCAATTCCGCAACCTGAGGGTCGAGTCGCTCAATCACATGGTCCAGAATTCGCGCACCACCTAGCGGCAACAAGCCTTTGTCACCACCTCCCATGCGGCGTGCCTGACCGCCCGCAAGAATTACCCCTAAAGGCTGCTTCACAAACTTGCCCCCTTGCGCCCGTTCTTCTTCCCCTCATCGGGAACTGTGGCTGGGTCAGCGTCACGGACCAACCGCTCTTCGCCAGACAAGCAAATAAAGCGCCTCCCACGTAACCGGCCAACCAAGGTTAAACCAACTTCGCGCGCTATCTCGACACCCCAGGCAGTGAAACCTGACCGGGATGCAAGGACGGGAATACCCATCATGGCAGTCTTGATCACCATCTCTGATGTCAGCCGACCAGTTGTATAAAGGATCTTGTCTTCGGCTGTCGCGCCTTTGGAAAGCATCCAGCCCGCGATTTTATCAACCGCGTTATGACGCCCCACATCTTCCATATAGACCAGCGGCTGGTCCTGATGACACAGAACCGTCCCATGTATTGCACCGGCCTCCAGATAAAGGCTTGGCGTGCGGTTTATCTTGGCTGAGAGCGCATAGAGCCACGAGGTGCGTAACGTCGTTCGTGGCAGCACCAGCCCTTCCAGACCCTCCATCATATCGCCAAAGACTGTCCCAACCGCGCAGCCGGATGTGCGCGTCTTCTTTTTCAGCTTTTCTTCATAGGTGGTTTGCCCATCCGTCCGCACAACGACGGTTTCCAGATCTTCGTCATAGTCGATGCCGCGAATGGTCTCGCCCGGCTGTAACATCCCCTGATTGCTTAAAAACCCAAGCGCCAGGTATTCCGGATAGTCGCCAATCGTCATTGCAGTCACAATTTCCTGGCTGTTCAGAAAAATCGTCAAGGGGCGTTCTTCTACCACGGAAATTTGCGTTTCGGCACCGTCCTGATCGCGCCCGACGACTGCACACGTCAATCTGTGATGCGCCGGATCAGGTGCTATCAGATATTGATCAAGATCATCACGCGTTGCCATTTGCATCTTTCCCCTGAAACAGGCATGGATTTGCAAGTAATAGCTTAGAGTCACCGAATGACATCCACCACCTCGAAATCCGCCTATTGGCGTGGCATTCGCAACGGTTTGCCATTTTTGTTTGTTGCGATCCCTTTTGCAACGCTTTTTGGGGTTGTCGCAACCGAAGCCGGTTTCAACATTCTGGAAACCATGGGCTTTAGCGTGCTGATCATTGGCGGGGCTGCACAATTTGCCGCTGTTCAGCAGATGGTCGACAATTCACCCACGCTTATTGTTATCGCAATTGCGTTGGCTGTTAACTTGCGCATGGCGATGTATTCAGCGGCACTTGTTCCCTATCTCGGCTCAGCCCCTCTCTGGCAGCGAGTTCTGTTGAGCTATGTTCTGTTTGACCAGAACTATGCGCTATCTGTGCTGGAATATGAGAAACGTCCGGAAATGTCAGTGGGCGAGAAAGTGGCCTTTTTTGTTGGTGCCGCGACACCGATCATCCCGGCTTGGTACGGCATGACACTGGTTGGTGCCTTGGTCGGCTCGCAGATTCCACCGGAATACGCATTGGATTTCGCGCTACCGATCACATTCCTTTCAATCTTAGCCCCTGCGATCCGCACGCTTGCACATTTGCTGGCAGCGGTTGTTTCAGTCACTGCTGCGCTGATTTTTGCATTTCTTCCCTTCAACCTTGGCCTGCTGGTTGCCGCGGTTTTGGCAATGATCACAGGCGCACAAACGGAACTTTGGCTTGAAAGGCGCGGGAAATGGACATGAATAGTAGCGAAACATGGATTGTCATCGTCGCGATCGGAATTGGATCGTTTCTGATCCGGTTTTCTTTTGTGGGCCTGATTGGCGACCGGAAACTTCCGGATTGGGTGTTGCGGCATCTGCGCTACACACCCGTTGCGGTCATCCCCGGTATGGTTGCGCCACTTGTTCTGTGGCCGCCCGCAACGGGGGGTGAGCCCGATTTGGCACGCCTATTGGCTGCGGGTGCTGCGCTGACAATCGGTTATGTAACGAAAAATGTGCTTGCCTCAATCTTCGCGGGCATAGGTACGCTTTATCTGGCGCTATATACCCTCAATATCCTCGGCTGAAGCTTCGACCAGAAGGTACTTGTTGTCGGCGGCATCGTCGTCGCGCAAAATCTGCGTTGTTACCCCAGGAAACTTTGCAAATTCTTCCATGGTTTTCTTTGGAAACCAGCTGAACGGGAATTCTTCAAAACCCGGCAAGCTCGCAAGAATAGTTGAAAGACTCTTTGAGCATTGCGCCTTTGGAACCGCCCCGTAGCTCTGGACCGCTTGCATCGCTGCCTGTGCAACTTCGGGTGACACCTCAAGTGTCTGGACCACTGCGTAGTGCGTTATACGCGCATGGTAGTCGAGATAGGAATCGAGAAAGCTCGGCGTAAAGCCATAGTGCACATCGTTGCGTTCAGGTGCTGCCGGATGGTGCCAAGTACCCGCAGGGTCAAACAGAATCCGCTGGTTTCCATTGACCATCAGGCCCGAATGCGCGCCAGCTCCGTTTTGCGCATTGATCACTGTAAACAGCGTCAGAGATGTTGGCCCGCCGTCAGTGTAGACCGCGCGCTCTACTTCCTCTGCAGGGGCCCAAACGGGCTCTGCCGCGGTTCCGCAGGCCACAAGAAAACCCGAAAGAAGAAACCACAGGAATAGCTTTCGCATTATCTGTTCCCTGAACTCTTAGCTAAGCGGCAAACATTTCCGCGCGCGGCAGAAGATCAGCTATTAAAGATGGCAAGAAAAATCAGAATACCAATAATGAAAACGCTGGAATATGTGACGGCTTTGATAAAGCCAGAATAGGTCTTTTCCTGAACTGTCGTTCTCATTGTTCCGTGTTTATGTTCTGCCATAGGTGCGATCCTCATAATGTCTTGCGCTTCACTTAGACGATTTTACAAGCGCTGTCACGCATCTGTTAACGGGATCATAGACCCAAATTCAACCGGCTTCTATATCCGCAGCCAACCTGAAACCAATCCGGTTTGGCTCTTTGCGGCTAACTTCTTTAGGAAGCGCGCGCAGCATGACATTAAGTTGGGTGACATGTTGAACCAGTTGCGTTTTGGCGCCAGCCTGATCCGAACCATAAAAGGTCACAATATCCGGGTCAAAATAACCCAGCCCTTCGATCCGCAGAACACCCGCATCGCCGCCGGTAAAGCCCATTGCGACCTCTTGTTCATTGTCGAGCTGCTCTTCAAAGTTTTTGATGTAAAGAATGATGCGTTCATACGCCCATTCGGCGGGGCTTTTTTGTTTAACGGTTTTTTTGGTTTTGCCCTTTGGTAGGTTGCGGCCCTCGGTCGTGACTGTGCCGTCCGGGTTGCAATGCACTGCATGGGCGCGTGGCAGTGCGGCGTCTTCTTCCGCTTCGGCTGACGTTTTGATTCTACCGTCCATATTCATCCCCCTACGTAGTAAAGCCAAGCACCGTCTTCGCGCCGCCGACGCGCAATTTTATCAAGTTGGTACAGATGAGAGACGTGCGCCTTTGCCTCGACCAGTGCAAGCCCGTATTCACCTTCACCAATTTCCCGCTTAAACAGAGGTGCGAAACATTCGCCCGCTGTTCGCGGTGTTTCAAGGTGCGCCATCAGCCGGTTCAACGCGCCATGGTGGTTATCAATCAGTTGCCGCATTCGGGTTGGCAAACCCGTAAATGGCAGATTATGGCCCGCCAACACCAAGTGGTCAGGCCGCGCAAGTGTTTGAAGACGTTCGCAAGCTTCAAGCCAGTCAGCTAACGGATCAGCGCCAGGCTCTGTTGCATAGACGCCTACATTTGGCGAGATTGACGCAATGATCTGATCGCCAGAAATCACCAAATTGTCATCGCGTGACCAGAAAGTTGCATGCTCTGGCGCGTGCCCGTTCCCAATATGAACGTCCCAGTCACGTCCGCCGATTCGCATGACATCACCTTGCTTGATGCGGTTAAACCCCAATGGCATGGGCGCGACGATATCAGCGAAATTGAAGGGTCGTTCCGTAGCACGGTTTTCCAGCACGTCCGCATCCATACCGCATGATCGCCAAAAGTTCAGCGTTTCTTCGGTCGGCACCGCCTGTTCATCCAGCATAAGCATTCGCGCGAACAGCCAGGCAGTACGTGTCGTCCATAGTTCAGCCCCCTGTGCGGCCTGAAACCACCCGGCCAATCCCACATGGTCTGGGTGATGATGTGTGACGAACACCCTACTGACGGGCTTGCCACCAAGTGGGCCAGCCAGCAGTTTTTCCCAGACCGCGCGTGTGCGGCGTGAGTCAAAACCAGTGTCGATGACCGTCCAGCTTTCACCTTCATCCAGCGCATAAACATTCACATGATCCAGTTTCATTGGAAGCGGCAGCCGCATCCAAAGCACACCATCAGCGACCTCTACCGCATCTCCTTCGACGGGAGGCGATGTATGGGGATAGCGGAGAGGCGTCTCTGCGCCGTCCATCATGCGCCCAATTCATCCAGCGAGAGCGCGTAGAGTCCGCGCGCGCCTTCGCGTACATGCGTCAGCTGAGCAGCATATTCCGGTAGCAGCCGTTTGATGTAGAAACGCGCAAGATGGGTACGTGGGCCACTCCCGCCTTCTGCCTTTGCGGCTTTCAGGTGGAAATGCGCGCCCAAAACCCGTGCGAACGCGCGCAAGTAAGGCACAGCACCGGCAAAACGTTCATTAAGATCTTCCTGTGAAACCAACCATTCCGTCGTCTCGCGCAGGGTTTCTGCCGCAGACCAAAGCGCTTCGCTCATATTCGGGAACAATTCCCGCTCTGCTTCGGCAGCCATTTCGACTTCTTCCAACAAACGAAATGCGGCGTCGCCGCCGTCCATCAGCTTTCTGGCGACCAGATCCATCGCCTGAATACCGTTTGTCCCTTCGTAGATAGCAGTCACACGCACATCGCGTGAAAACTGCGCAGCACCTGTTTCCTCAATAAAGCCCATACCGCCATGTACCTGAACCCCCATATGCGCGACCTCGTTGCCGATATCGGTACCATGCGCTTTGGCAATTGGCGTAATTAGCGCCGCGCGTGCCAGCCAGTCTGAATCACCTGTTGCGCGCGCCATATCAATCGCGACAGCGCAGGACAGTGCGATAGAGCGTGCCGCAAAAACCTCGGCCTTCATTGTGGTCAACATCCGGCGCACATCGGCGTGATCAGCAATGGTGCCGCCGCCTTCTACCGGCGTACTACCCTGTTTTCTTTCAAGCGCATAACCAAGCGCCTGCTGATAGGCACCTTCGGCTGAACCAATCCCCTGTCCGCCAACGCCCAGACGCGCATTGTTCATCATTGTGAACATGGCTTTCATGCCCTGATGTGGTTCACCCACGAGCCAACCAGTTGCGCCATCGAATTGCATTACCGCTGTGGGGGATCCGTGCAGCCCCAGTTTATGTTCGAGCGACACAACACTCAGGCTGTTGGCGACACCGGGTTCACCGTCAGTATCTGGGATATATTTGGGGACCATGAACAGGCTGATACCCTTTGTGCCAGCAGCACCATCCGGCAAACGGGCCAACACAAGGTGGCAGACATTCGCGCTGAAATCATTGTCAGCCCAGCTGATATAGATTTTCTGGCCCGTAACAGCAAAAGTGCCGTCACCATTTGACTCTGCCTTTGACCGCAATGCACCAACATCTGAACCTGCTTGTGACTCGGTCAGGTTCATCGTTCCGCACCATTCACCACTGATAAGTTTCGGCAGGTAGATCGCCTTGATCTCTTCACTCGCGTGGTGTTCCAGCGCTTCGATCTGGCCCTGACTCATGAGCGGATTCAGCTGCAGCGCCAGACATGCGCCAGCCATCATCTCATTCACGGCTGTTGTGAGGGTCATTGGCAAACCCATCCCCCCGCTTTCCGCGCTTGCAGAGATTCCGATCCAGCCTCCTTCAGCAATAGCACGATACCCCTCGGCAAAACCCGGAGACGTACGAACAACACCGTTTTCCAGAACTGCCGGATGCAAATCCCCGTTGCGTTGTAGTGGCGAGAGGACTTCGCTACACATCCGCCCGGCTTCTGACAGAATCGCAGATGTCATATCCGGGGTGGCCTCGGCAAACAAATCTGTTTTTGCGACCTGATCAAACTCCACCACGTGGTCAAAAATATACTGAAACTCATCCACCGGTGCGCGATAGGCCATCGTGTTCCCTTTCCAAAACCGCCTTATTGTGGTCAAAACAGCGGCAACAGTAAAAAATTCTTCGCGGCCCAAGTTAAACGACGGCCCCCGTACAGCAACATTGACGCAGCGTCACAGGGCAGACAGTGATCGAAACCAAAACTCTTTCCGTAACTCCGCCAGACCTCAAAGAAGCGGCTGAGATCCTTCATAACGGAGGGCTTGTCGCCTTTCCAACCGAAACTGTCTACGGTCTGGGGGCCGATGCCTGCAGTAACCGCGCTGTTGCACGGATTTTTCAAGCAAAGGGAAGGCCAAGTTTCAACCCGTTGATTGCCCATGTTGCTGACATCCGGATGGCGCGTGCTTTCGCGCATTTCGATGATATCGCTCTTCGACTTGCCGCTGCATTTTGGCCGGGGCCTCTGACACTTGTGCTTCCGTTGCGCGAAAACTCTGGCATGTCTCCTCTCGCCTCTGCAGGGCTCAACACGATAGGTCTGCGTGTACCGGAACACCGTGCTGCGCAAATGCTCCTTGAAGAGTTCGGTGGCCCTATTGCTGCGCCTTCAGCGAACCGTTCAGGCCAAATCAGCCCGACGACTGCGGCGCATGTTCTGGCTGGGCTTACCGGACGTATTGAGGCGGTGCTGGATGACGGCCCTTGCCCTGTCGGTCTTGAATCCACAATCATTGGGTTTGAGGGCGGCGCAACCTTACTGCGCGCAGGGGGGTTACCGATGGAAGTCATCGAATCCTGCCTTGGTAAGCCGCTGCGGTTTATCTCGAAAACTGACCCGGTCACGGCACCGGGACAGCTTGCATCCCATTACGCGCCAAACGCGCGAGTCCGCCTGAATGCAACGACTAAGAATGAGGGCGAAATGCTGCTTGGTTTCGGGTCGGTCGAGGGTGCTGATTTAAACCTTTCACCCAGCCACGATATGGTAGAAGCCGCTGCAAACCTGTTTGGCTACCTTCACCAACTTGACGCAATGGGCGCAAAGACAATCGCAGTCTCAACCATTCCTGATACCGGGCTTGGCCGTGCAATTAATGACCGCCTGCGCCGCGCAGCAGCACCTCGCTCATAAAGGGCAATGAAACCTCTTAGCCTTAAAAATGCCCTTGCTATTAGTAGAACGATCTAGCGCTTAAGTTTAAGCCCGCCCGGCCGTTGCCGACAAAAGCAGGGGATCAACTCCCAACGTTTTTAACGCTGCTTCCCATTTGCTCCGATTGCTCTTGGCAAAAACAACTTCGGGACTGGCATCACAGGTTAGCCAGCCGTTTTGGCCAATTTCCGCCTCCAACTGACCCGGCCCCCAGCCAGCATATCCAAGCGCCAGAAGAACACGCTCTGGCCCTTGGCCTTGCGCAAGATCTTCCAGAACATCCAACGTAGCTGTCATTGCGAAACAGTCATCAATTTGCATCGTCGTTTCTTTTGTTCCGTATTCCGAAGAATGCAGCACAAAGCCGCGGCCAATTTCAACCGGGCCTCCAAAATGGACGTCGGGAACAACGATGCCGGGAACGATATTGATCGAAAGCTGTTTTAGAAGTTCATCAAACTTCATTTCAACCGACGGCTTGTTTACGATAAGCCCCATGGACCCCGCGTCAGAATGTGCGCATAGAAATACAACAGATTTCTCGAATCTGGTATCACCCATGCCCGGCATGGCCACCAGAAGCTTACCGCTCAGATTCGTCATGTCGCCTGATGCTTCCATGGCTTAAGCATGGCCGCTCTTTGGCTTGTTCGCAAGGTCAAGAACGCCACAGTCACAACCTATCTCCCAAATGTGATTTTCTATCCCGTGTGGCTCGTCTATTGTCTTTGCATGATTAAGAATTTCCTCATGAACGCGGTCTTGGCTGGCGTTTTCATGGTACCGTTGTCTGTACCAGCGTCGGCGCAGGTCGCAGATGGGGTTGTCACGATTGATGTGTTGCCCGGGTGGCGAACGGAGAATAACACGCATATGACCGCGCTGCGCGTTCGTCTTGCCGAAGGATGGAAAACCTATTGGCGCGCACCTGGAGATTCTGGGATTCCTCCACGGTTTGACTGGACCGGCTCAAGAAACATTGGTTCTGTCGAGCTTCACTGGCCAAGGCCATCCGTGTTTGACACGAACGGGCTTCGCACGATCGGATACATTAATGAAGTTGTGATCCCACTGGAGTTCACACCGAACCGCGCAAACGCATCTATTCTGATACGCGGCAAGGTGGAACTTGGTGTATGCGCATCTGTTTGCGTGCCGGTAACGTTGCGTCTGAATGCGGAACTTGGAAATGATTTGACAGAAAGCGACCCGGTCATTCGGCTTGCGCTAAACCAACAACCAACCAGCGCTGTGCAAGCGCAGGTCAGTTCCGTTCTTTGTCAGGTCGAACCCATTGAAGACGGGCTGCGCGTGACGGCGAGCATCACTATGCCATCGCTTGGCCGCAATGAGGTTGCGGTGTTCGAATTACCGGATCAAACGATCTGGATTAGCGAGGCGAGCGCACACCGCTCAGGCAGTGAGCTAAAAGCATCCGCAGATATGGTCCCACCAAATGCGCAACCTTTTTCGCTTAACAGGTCCGACGTGCGGATAACGGTTTTGGGGGCGGATCGCGCTGTGGATATTCAGGGCTGCCATGGCGGCTAGCTCTTTTCCAAACGACCAAGGCGTAAAAATAGAGCACCGCATATAAAGGCGAATATTACTATTGCCGCAGTTGAAATTACAAAAAGCAGAAAGCCGACAGAGAGAGCTGATATATTTTGAAGAACCGGCAAGGCGCCAAGCAATGCATTCGGCAAGGTTCCCGTGAAGGCGGCAGTTCCTAAAGTGAAAACAAAAATCCCTAAAGTTACCAGACCTGCCAGCGCTGTAATCAGCCAAACCCGGCCCGAACGGGCGGGCAGGCTAAGTGCACGACGAAAACCGTTTAACTGACGCGTAACGTCCAACTGCATGGCCAGCAAAGCAGGGACAATCAACAACACAATTAACATCCCGAATCCCAGGCCGTAGACAAGCGTTATAACGGTTGGTTTCAGAAACTGCGCCTGAACGGACCTCTCATAGAGCAATGGTGTCAGCCCGAGCACCGTTGTCATTGTGGTCAACAAAACCGGGCGTAAACGATCTGCAGTGCCATCGATAATCGCCGGAATGAGCCCCCGTTCCTTTGCATAGTCATCGATCGTTGTGACCAGAACGATGGAATCATTGATGACGATACCTGTCATACCAATCAGGCCGACAACGCTGAACATTGATAGCGGCACCTCCCAGGCGACGTGTCCGTAGATCGCACCAACCATCCCAAAAGGCACGATTGCGATAACAACGACAGGCCGTGTCCAGCTCGAAAAAATCCAGGCGAGCGTGAGATAGATACCGATCAGGCAGAGAAAAAAGCCAAATGCTGCATCACTTAAAAAATCATTTTCCTGCTCGGCCAAACCAGACATTTTGAACGACACGCGATATTCGCTTTCGATACGTGGCAGTATCTCGTTCTCCAGTTCGGCCATGATCGCCTCGGCACGCGCCGGGTCGTCCTCGGAAATATCTCCTGTAACTGAGACCAGACGGAGGCCATTCTCGCGGCGTATCGTTGAAAAACCGCTGCGCCTTGTGACCGTCACAATATCCGACAGGGGAACATATTCTCCTTCAGCTGTTCGCATTTGACTGCGATCAAGAAAATCAGCGGTCAACTCGCCTTCGGGTAATTCAACCCGAACTTCAGCGGTGCGTGGACCATCGGGGTAAGTCGCGGCCTCAATCCCCCCCAGCCTATTGCGCAACACGCGCCCCAACCCGTCAATTGTGAACCCAAGAGCCTGACCCTGTGGTGTAAGCTCGAGGATCAGTTCTTCTTTGTCATAGGCCAGTGAATCCTGAACGGCTGATACCTCCGGATAAGGAATAAGGGCAGTTTTCAATGCCTCGGCTGCCGCCTTCAATGTCGCCGAATCCGCGCCGTAAAACTCTACATCAAGCGCATCGCCGCCGGGGCCAGAATGCCAGCGCCTGAAACTAACCGTCTCTGCCAGAGGGTGCTGGCGAACCAGATCCTGCAATTCGGCGACAAAACTGAAGGCTGAATAGGGGCGCAGATCCGCGTCGATCAATTCGATCGCGATCGACCCCAACAAAATCGGATCTTTCGCGGATGCCCCTGACAGCCCGCGTCCCGTGTTGCCGCCAATTTCCGCAACAACATATTTTAATGGGTTCTCCCCGTATTGTTCTTCATAGAGCTTGCCAATTTCTTCGGTTGCGCGCTGCATCTCGCGCATCATAGCGAGCGAGTCCTCACGCTTAGCGCCTGGCACCATCGCAAAATTCCCGGAAACAGACGAACGTTCCGGCGCATTGAAAAAACGCCATTGCAGATCACCACGAACAAAAATCGAAACCTGACTGGAAAGGACAACCAACACCCCGGCGAACACCGGGTAACGCGCCCAAACCACAAAACGCATCAGAGGGCGAAACAGCTTGTCGCGCACCTTCGAAAACCCCCGATTCACAATGCGGTTTGGCCAGTCATACCAATGTTGTTTTGCTGAATGGGCCAGCGCATGGCTCATATGGTTTGGTAAAACCAGAAAACATTCCACGAGCGAAGCAAGCAACACAACAATCACGGTAAACGGAATATCGGCAATCAGGTCCCCAAACCGCCCGCCAATTGCAACCAGTCCGAAAAACGCAATCACAGTCGTAATTGTTGCTGAAAACACCGGAGCAGCCATGCGGCGCGCCGCATTTTCAGCCGCTTCAACAGGTCCTTCTCCAAGCCGCCGCGCGCGAAAATCTGCGTGTTCGCCAACAACAATGGCGTCATCCACCACAATCCCCAATGTGATAATCAACGCAAACAGCGAAACCATGTTGATCGTCAATCCAAAAGCATACATCAGCGCGATCGTCGCCAGCATTGAAACCGGAATGCCAGCCGCAACCCAAAATGCTGTGCGCGCGTTCAGGAACAGAAACAGCAAAGCAACCACAAGCCCCAGCCCGACAAGCCCGTTATCAAGCAGCAAATTCAGGCGACTCGTTATCGCCGCTGCACGTGTTCGGATCAAATCTATTGAAACGTTTTCCGGCAGGGTTGCACGCAAGTCGGCGGCAACCTCTTCCACCTGTTTCTGAATTCGGATGGCATCGCCCTGTCCCGACCGATCAACACGCACCGAAATTGCCGGGTTGGCACCAACGTAATAGGCCCTGTCCCGGTCAATCCCTTCAACAATAACACGGCCAACATCCCCGACCGTAAGATGCGACCCATCAGGGTTGGAGCGCAAAGATATGGCTGAAATCTGATCCGCACGCCTTTTTTCTATGCCCGTCCGCACACGCGCATTTGCGCCAGATACGTCTCCTGCGGGATCGGAAGAAACCTCTGCGTTAATCGTCGCCGCGATTTCTGCCATTGTGACATCGTTCTTGATCAACGCCGCAGAAGGCACTTCTACAATCGTTTGCGGGGCTGCCACACCTCTGATGGTGGTCCGCGTCACACCCTCGGCAAACAACCGGGTGACAAATTCATCCGCGAACCGACCCAACTGATCCACCGCAACAGGACCAGTTATCACAACATCAGTTACCCTGTCCCACCATGCTCCGCGCCTGACCTTTGGTTCTTCTGCGTCTTCCGGCAATGTGTCGACTGCGTCAACCGCCGCTTGCACCTCATCTGCGGCGCGCGCCATGTCCCATTCCGGTTCAAAATCGAGCGAAATACTCGCCCGGCCTTCGCTTGATGTCGCAGAAGAGCTTTCGACGCCCTCGACAGCCAGCAAAGCCGACTCCAGAACCTGCACAATTGCAGCGTCCACATCTTCGGCTCCGGCTCCGGTCCAGACGACCGAAACGCTTACGTTATCAATGATCACATCCGGAAAAAACTGTGCGCGCATCCGCGGCATTGCCGCCAGACCCAACCCGATCATCAGTACAAGCAACAAATTTGCGGCTGTCCGATGGCGGGTAAAGTAGCTGAGTATCCCAGCCGCCGCCGGGGGGATTTCGCGCACCATCTCAGCCCCCTATTCGCGCTTCGATGCGTTCAACAACCTGGGCAGGAACCCGTTCCTGAGCAAGCAATCCTAGAACCCGGGTTTTAGCTTCTTCCGGCATCCGGTCACTTTCGGTTACAAAAGCGACAAGCCGGGCGCGGCGCTCTTCACTGAGTTCGAGCATTTCCTGCTCCTGCGCAGTGGTAGAACCGTTACTACGGATTGGACGTACTTTTATTCCCGCGCCAAGCAAGGGTGAGCGTTCTGCAACGAGTTCGCGACCGTCAAGCATTTCACCACGAACAATCACATCGTCGCCCTGTCGTCGTAGCAATTCGACTGATGCTACTTCAAGCCTGTCTTCTGGGCCTATCAGCAACACGGTTTCAGCGGAATCCACAGCAGAGGACGGCAGCAACGCGACATCAATCAATTCAGGCTCCCGAACCTTGACTGTTACAAAGTCACCGGGCCTGAAGCCCCGCGCGTCTTTTAGGTGCGCGAACAAAAGTCGCCCGGTCTGACCTTCCCCCACGGATGCGCTTTCACGTGAGATCACACCAGAGGTCGAAAGATCGACCCCATACACATCCAGCAATACTTCTACAGGAGCGCGGTTCAATGCTCCCAGACTATCGAGAAGTCTCGTGTATTGAGTGGTCGAAACACGGAAAGACACCTCCAGCAGGTCCGGGTCCGTCAATCGTGCTATGCGTTCGTTGTTTGCAACAAGTCCACCCTGAACAACGCTGACGTCCCCCAGTGTACCTGAGAACTCTGCGAAAATTTCGGTATCTGCAAGTTCGCGCTCCGCATCCGCGAGATTAATTTTTTGCCGGCGCAGCTCCGTATCTGCCTGATCTATCCTCGCCTCTGCCTGCGCAATGGCCTGACGCCGGGACAGCAAAGATTGCTGCGCCACTGCCTCTGCGAGTTCGGCAGCCTCAACCGAAGCCTCGGTTCCTACACCACGACCGCGCAAATCACGCTGGCGTGCCAAAGCATTTTGACGCAAAACCAGTTGCGCCTCCGCTGTTTCCTGTTCATTCACGGCAAGATCATAGGAACGAGCTGCATCGCGCACCTCGGCTTCAGCTTCTAAGACGTCGGTTTGCGCACGCTGCAACTCAGATTGCGCTTCGCTCGGATCAATCCGGGCCAGCAAGGCGCCTTTTTCTACACGGCCACCCTCAACAAAATTCTCTGTCAGCTCTACGATGGTGCCGGACGCAGTTGCTCTCAAATCCAGGGTCCGGCGGCTGCGCACTTCCCCAAATGCTGTCAGGACCGGTGCGATGTTGCCGGGTTCATATCTAACGACATTTGCTGCAAAAATGCGCTCACGGTTTGGCATCGTGAAATCGTCTTCGGCCCATGAAATCAGAAGCGCATTGTAAAACATGGCACCGGCCATCGCCAAAAATCCCACTGTCACAGACAGAAGGAACAGCCCCATAAGACTACGTGCCAAAAACCGCATAGCTGTCCTTTCAGACCGGTTTACTTAGAGTATACGCAAAAATTCTGCCTTTGGCTCATAATTGTATTACGTACCAGGCAGCTATTTCCGTCGCTTATGTTCCTCTAATCTTGGAAAAATTTCCACAAAATTACACGGAGCATGGCGATAATCGAGCTGCGCGGCCAAAATTTCGTCCCAGGCATCCTTGCAGGCACCCGGACTGCCAGGCAATGCAAATAGGTATGTGCCCTGCGCTACGCCGCCTGTTGCGCGTGACTGAACGGCAGACGTGCCTATCTTTTTGTAAGACACCATGGTGAAAACGGTAGCAAAGGCCTCAATCTCTTTCTCGTAGACGTCCCGATGTGCTTCGACACTCACATCGCGCCCTGTCAAACCGGTTCCCCCTGTTGAAATAACAACATCGATTTCAGGGTTTGCACACCATTCGCGCAGTTGGTCGGCTATCTGATGCCGCTCATCCGGAAGTATCTTGCGGTCCGCAAGCTCATGCCCGGCACCGGATATCCGTCCGACCAGAACATCACCAGATCTGTCCTCTGCCAAACCACGACTATCGGAGACTGTAAGTACGGCGATCCGGACCGGGATAAATTCTTTTTCGGTTGTCATTCTTTTCTCTACTTCTCAAGCGCCAGCCGTACGGCAAGCGCACCAAAAACTGTTGCAGAAACCCAGCGCAACCCACGCTGAAAACCAACAGCGCCAGTTATACGCCCGCCAAGGCCACCCGCGAATATACCAGCTAAGGCGTTGATTACAAAGCCTCCAAGGCCAAGAACCGCCCCGAAAACAAGGAATTGGGCTAAAATGCTTCCGCGTGAGGGATCAACAAACTGCGGGATGAACGCCAATACAAACAAGATCACTTTTGGGTTTGTCAAATTCACGAGCAGCCCATCCCAAAACGCACGTTTTGCTGAAACTGCGGGTGCGCCGTTAGCCTCAAGCGGGCTTCGCAACACCTTTATGGCAAGCCACACAAGATAGGTTATTCCCATCCAGCGAATTACGTCAAAAACTGCGGGATAGGCAGAAACCAAAGCGCCAAGCCCAATACCCGCCAGCGTCACGTGTACAAATGATCCGATTGAAATACCAAAGCTCGCCGATGTGGCAGCACGCACGCCCCCCCGCAAACCCTGACCGACACAAAACATCATGTCCGCACCGGGTGTCAGGTTCAATGCGAGCGCAGCCGGGATAAACGCAAGAAGCGTTGTGAACTCAACCATCTACATCACCTCGCAAGCGCGCCTGCAAAGACAAAAGGTCGGCCCATGCTTCGCGTTTCGCTTCGGGCTTGCGTAACAGATAGGACGGGTGAACCATTGGCAATACCGGTATGCCAAACACCTCTGTCCATATCCCGCGCAAGCGGGTTATGCCTGTCTTCCCTAACAAGGTTTTGGATGAAATGTTCCCGGTCAAAACCAGAAACTCCGGGTTCACCAGCGCAATGTGACGTTCCAGAAACGGGCGCATCATTGCGATCTCCTCTGGTGTCGGGTCACGGTCTTGCGGCGGACGCCAAGGCAAGACATTGGTGATGTAGACCGAAGATTCGGGTTCTTTCGCATCGCGCGCCATGTTGATCGCTGCAAACATCCGGTCGAGCAACTGACCGGAACGGCCAACAAATGGTCGACCTTGCAGGTCCTCGTCGCGCCCCGGCGCCTCGCCAACAATCATGACCCGCGCAGCCGGATTACCGTCGGCAAATACAAGATTACGCGCACCGCGCTTCAACTCGCAAAATTCAAATGCGTCGATTTCGGTTCTCAGTTCAGGCAAATCGGTCGCCCGCATCGCCGCGGCTTTTGCTATTTCAACAGGGTTAGGCGCTTCTAAAACAGGCGCAGGCGCAACCTCTTCGGTTGCTTTGGGTTTCGGCGCTTCAGCCGGAACCTCATAGCGGTTCACCGGAACGTCGCCAATTGCCTCGGTCGCACCAAGTTCAACCTGCCATTCCAGCATCGCCTTTAGATGATGAAAGTCCTGAGTCTCGTTCATTGCGCCACGCTAGAGCATGATTGCGGGAAACGAAACCGCACAACGCGCTTTGAAACGTTCATTTGAGCGTGATTTGAGCGGTTCGCGGCAATGAGGCTCGCACACTCTTGCCTCGCCAAGCATGCACACCCTATAAGCAAACAAATCAGACAGAGGTCGCCATGAGTTTTCGTGCGAAGCATCTTTTAAGCATCGAGCAACTATCGCCCGAAGAAATTGAAACGATCCTGAATCTATCCGACGAATACGTCGATCTGAACAGGCGACAGGTCAAACACTCTGACGCGCTGGCGGGCCTCACCCAAATCAACATGTTTTTTGAGAACTCGACGCGCACGCAGGCGTCGTTTGAGCTGGCCGGGAAACGGCTGGGTGCAGATGTTATGAACATGGCGATGCAGGCGAGTTCGGTCAAAAAGGGCGAAACCCTGATCGATACGGCCCTGACACTGAACGCAATGCACCCCGATCTGCTGGTTGTGCGCCACCCCCATTCCGGCGCTGTGGAATTGCTTGCCTCCAAGGTGAACTGTGCGGTGTTAAATGCAGGCGACGGACGGCATGAACACCCGACACAAGCCCTGCTTGATGCGCTGACCATCAGGCGCAAAAAGGGCCGCCTGCATCGCCTCAGCATCGCGATTTGCGGGGATATCGCCCATTCCCGCGTGGCGCGTTCAAACCTGATCCTGCTTGGCAAAATGGAAAACCGGGTACGCCTCGTCGGCCCGCCAACGCTCATGCCATCACAAATCGCGGAACTGGGTGTCGAAGTTTTCGACGACATGCGCGAGGGGTTAAAAGACGTTGATGTCGTGATGATGCTGCGCCTGCAGCGCGAGCGCATGGATGGTGGGTTTATCCCGTCAGAGCGCGAGTATTATCATCGCTTCGGACTCGACGCGGAAAAGCTGAGCTACGCAAAGCAAGACGCCATCGTCATGCACCCCGGCCCGATGAACCGCGGAGTAGAGATTGACGGCCTACTGGCCGATGACATCAACCGAAGCGTTATTCAGGACCAGGTTGAAATGGGGGTAGCAGTGCGGATGGCTGCGATGGACCTTTTGGCCCGAAATCTGCGGGCAAGCAGTGATGAGGGGGTGATGGTATGAGCGACCTTTTCCTCACCAACGCCCGCCTGATTGACCCGGAAGCGGGCACCGAAACTTTCGGTGCTATTAAGATTTCGGAAGGAAAGATTGCCGAAATCTTAACGCAAGATATTGAAAAAGCTATTAAAAACTTCCCTGCCGGGAAGGTTGCGGACTGCGGCGGTCAATATCTTGCTCCCGGTATCGTCGACATTGGCGTTAAAATTGGCGAGCCGGGTGAACGGCACAAGGAAAGTTTCCGCACGGCTGGTGCGGCGGCGGCGGCAGGTGGCATAACAACGATGATCACGCGCCCCGATACAACCCCGGCGCTTGATACACCCGAAGCGCTTGAATTCGTTGCACGGCGCGCGAACGAAGCCGCCCCGGTTCATATCCTTCCCATGGCAGCGCTCACCAAAGGACGTGAAGGCCGCGAGATGGTCGAAATCGGTTTCCTGCACGACGCTGGTGCCGTTGCCTTTACCGATTGTGACCGTGTTGTCGAAAGCCCAAAGGTGTTTTCACGCTGTCTGACTTATGCGCGCAGCCTTGGTGCCTTGGTGATGGCGCATCCGCAAGACCCCGGACTGTCTAAAGGGGCGGCTGTTACATCCGGTAAATTCGCCTCACTCAAAGGATTGCCTGCCGTGTCACCTATGGCGGAACGCATGGGGCTGGAGCGTGACCTTGCATTGGTTGAAATGACGGGCGCGCGTTACCACGCTGACTGCATTTCAACCGCAGGCGCCCTGCCCGCGTTGCAACGCGCCAAGGACGCAGGTCTTGATGTTACCGCTGGCGTGTCAATTCACCACCTGACACTGAATGAATTCGACGTGGGTGACTACCGTAGTTTCTTTAAGGTTAAACCGCCACTTCGATCCGAAGATGACCGGTTTGCAACCGTCGCTGCCGTTGCCAGTGGGTTGATCGACGTGATCTCATCCTTCCACACACCGCAGGACGAGGAAAGCAAACGCCTGCCCTATGAAGAAGCAGCAAGTGGTGCCGTTGCGCTGGAAACCTTGTTGCCTGCAGCACTCCGGCTTGTGCATGCGGGTGCGATCGATTTGCCGACACTTTGGCGCGCGTTGTCGCTGAACCCGGCGCGCCGTCTTGGGCTTGATGCCGGACGTCTGGCGGTTGGAGCGCCCGCAGACCTTGTTTTGTTTGACCCAAACACACCTTTTGTGCTGGATCGTTTCAAACTGCGTTCGAAATCAAAGAATACACCCTTTGACGAACAGCGGATGCAGGGCAAAGTATTAAAAACCTTTGTCGGCGGTATCGAAGTTTTTGGAGCCTAGGCTATGCCAGCGATTGTAAATTCCCTTCAAATGCTCATCCTCGCTGGTGTGCTTGGCTATTTGCTTGGCTCTGTTCCTTTCGGCATGGTGGTTGCCCGCGTCATGGGGCTGGGCAATCTGCGCGACATTGGGTCTGGCAATATTGGCGCAACAAACGTGCTGCGCACAGGTAACAAGCTCGCCGCGTTTCTGACGCTTGTATTTGATGCTGGTAAAGGTGCTGTTGCCGTGCTGGTCGCGCGTGCGCTGCTGGGCGAGGACGCTGCACAACTCGCCGGGGTCTGCGCCTTTCTCGGCCACTTGTTCCCGGTCTGGTTGGGTTTTAAAGGTGGCAAAGGCGTAGCGACATTCCTTGGTATACTGCTTGCGCTTAACTTCTTTGTGGGTTTGGCCTGCTGTGCCACATGGCTGGTCGTGGCTTTGGTGTTTCGTTATTCCTCGCTCGCCGCGCTTCTGGCTGCGGGCATATCACCTTTCTGGATGATGTATTTTTTCTACGGCCAAGCCATCCTGTTGGGTCTTCTGTTGTCCATTCTGGTTTACGCGCGCCACTGGGCAAACATCAAACGTCTGCGTGCAGGGACCGAACCCAGAATAGGCCATAAGAGCTAGGCCATGAAGGCGTTTCTTGCTGCGTTTGATGCGCTGCCGTTCGGCACCCATCAGGGGCGTTATCAGAACCGTCCCTATGTTCTGACGAAATCGCGATTTGCCGGGGGACGCAGCCAAAAACTTATTGCAGAAGAATTGGGTGGCCCGGACTATATTAGCCTCAACCTATATCAACTATCCTCTGGAAAATCGCTGCTAAAGCCCTGCGAAATGCCAGAGGAAAAAGTAATATCATTTGTCAGGGATGTCATCGTTTCAAAATGAAACCCCAAGCCGTGTTAGTAGCTGTATTCTGCAAAAATTCGGTTCAGGTCACCACCCCAGGCTCCGTGGTATTTTTCTAACAACTCATCAGCCGGGGTCTGCCCGGTTTCAATACTGTCTTTAAGCGCGTTGAGGAAATGTGTCTCATCCGGGATCAGCCCGTCAGCACCGGGGCGTGCGCGTGCTTTTAACCCAGCCTCTGCGATTTCGACCGCCTGTGCAGCGAGATCCTGCATTTTAAGACCATTGACCTCTGCCTGAAGTGCATCTTCCGAGGCCGCAATGCGCAGCCCTTCACGGGTTTCCGCGTCCCAGCCTTTGACCATATCCCAGGCCGCATCAAGCGAGGATTGGTCGTACAACAGACCAACCCAGAATGCCGGAAGAGCGCACAGCCTGCGCCAAGGGCCACCATCCGCACCGCGCATTTCGATGAACTGTTTCACACGCGCCTCTGGAAAGGCCGTTGTCAGATGATCCGCCCAATCGCTAAGCGTTGGGGTTTCGCCGGGAAGAGCCGGAAGTTTGCCTTGCAGAAAATCCCGGAAAGACTGGCCCAGCGCGTCAATATATTTCCCGTCGCGATAGACGAAATACATCGGCACATCGAGCGCATATTGCACCCAGCGCTCAAACCCCATGCCATCCTCAAAAACAAAGGGCAGCATGCCGGTGCGCGCATTATCAAGCCCGCGCCACACACGGCTACGCCAGCTTTTGTGGCCATTGGGCTTGCCTTCAAAGAACGGTGAATTGGCAAACAAGGCGGTTGCAACAGGCTGCAACGCCAGTGCCACGCGTAATTTCTGAACCATGTCCGCTTCAGATGAAAAATCGAGGTTCACCTGCACGGTACAGGTTCTGTACATCATCTGTGTTCCGTGGGTGCCGACACGGCCCATGTATTCCGTCATCAGCTTGTAACGCCCTTTGGGCATCTGTGGCATTTCTTCATGTGTCCAGGTCGGTGCAGCACCGAGGCCAATAAACCCAACGCCAACCTTGTCTGAAATCGCTTTCACGTCACGAAGATGAGCGTTCACCTCGTCACAGGTTTCATGAATCGTCTCAAGTGGTGCACCGGACAATTCCAACTGGCCACCCGGCTCCAGTGAAACATTTGCGCCGTTCTTCTCAAGGCCAATCAGCTTGTCACCTTCCAGAACCGGTGCCCAGCCAAAGCTATCACGCAACCCTTCAAGAACAGCCAGGATGGAACGCTGGCCTTCGTATGGCAGTGGTTTCAGTGTATCTTTGCAATAGCCGAATTTTTCGTGCTCGGTGCCAATTCGCCAGTCTTCTTTCGGTTTGCACCCTTTAGACAACAACTCTGCAAGCTGTTCGTGGCTCTCAATTGGGCCACCACCGGATTGAGGGATCGACATGGGCAGTTTCCTTCCATTTCGTCGGCCGCAAAGGGCGCGATTCAGTTCCCTAGCGCTAGACTTTCACGCGGGGAGGTTCAATCACCTTTTTCCCAAACAAGAAACCGTTCACGAGTTGTTGTAAGGCAGGCGTCGACAACATTTTTTGAATTTACCCCAGAAAACGCAGAAAGCGCATCTATGATTTCCTCGCCTTCTGCAGCAGAGGCAGGAATGCGCACAGGTGGATTGCCTTCCAAATGGAAAATCCAGAACAGGTCGTCAAAGGAAGGGCCGCCTTCAGTTGTTTCGATCTCGATTTTTTTAACCTCATCAAATGAAAAGCTCCGGCCACCTTCCGGGCCAAAGTAGGTCATACGCCTCTCTATGATTTCGACAACACCAGGCCCACCGTGTGGAACGCGAAATCGCACCCTGATCGCGCCTGTTAAAACCAGTAACACCCCTACGATAGCCGCCGCAGCCCCAAGCCACGCCAATACACCAAAACTCCGCAGGAAAACCCACAGTCCAAGCGCAAATACAGCAAGCCCGATGAGTACGTCACGCCATTGCCAAAGCAAGGCTCGAGCTTCTGGGCGAATGAAGTTCATTTCCAGTCTCCAAGTGTAGATTGCCACAGCGCAAGCGCCGCGACCGCGGCGGTGTCTGCCCTCAAAACACGCGGACCCAGGCTGATCGGAACGACAAATGGCAGGCTGTTCAGCCGAGCACGTTCTTTTTCCGAAAAGCCACCTTCGGGGCCAATCAGAATCGCCCATTTTTCACATTCTACGGCACTCAGCACTTCTCTCGCACCAACAAGGGATTCATCGCAGAAAACAAGTTTTCGGTCTTCCGGCCAGTTGGACAGAACCGAATCCAGTTTTTGCAGCTCCGCAACCCCGGGCACAAATGTACCGCCGCATTGTTCCGCCGCCTCAACCGCATGGGCTTGCAGACGATCCCGCCGCACGCGTTCGGAATTCGTGAATTGTGTCTGTACCGGGCAAATCTTCGACACCCCCATTTCTGCCGCTTTTTCAACGATGAAGTCGGTGCGCGCCTTTTTGATCGGCGCGAACAAAAGCCAGAGATCAGGCGGCATTTGCAGCGGCTTCGTCTGCTCTGCGCATTTTAACACGCCACGGCGTTTTCCGGCCTCGACGACATGCGCGAGATACTCACCGTCACGGCCGTTAAACAAAGCGACGGCACCCCCAACAGCAAGCCGCATCACCCCAAAAAGGTAATGCGCCTGTGGTTGGGTCAGAGGAATGGTTTGCCCCTCCCCCAATGCCTCGTCTACATAGAGCCTGATCTTTGCACCTGTCATGAGGCGGACCTTATGCCCGAGTTTTCAGAAACGCCAGAGCCACAAACAGATACAGACACCGGTCAGGTTGCAGATGCCTATCGCGGCAATTGGGTGGATACCATGGCACCGGCATGGTCCCGGCCCTATCTGCGTCTGTCGCGTGCAGACCGGCCAATTGGCACTTGGCTCTTGCTTTTGCCATGCTGGTGGGGCGTCACGCTAGCGGCAGCAAGCGATAGCCCAGGGTTACATGATCTCTGGATTGCCGTTGGCTGTGCCATCGGCGCATTGGTGATGCGGGGCGCTGGCTGCACCTGGAATGATATTACTGACCGCAAGTTTGATGCTCAGGTTGAGCGCACGCGGTCTCGCCCGCTGCCATCAGGGCAGGTATCTGTTAAGCAGGCGCTGATTTGGATGTCGTTTCAGGCGCTTGTTGGCGCCGCAATTCTTTTCACGTTTAACTGGGCAGCCATCAAACTTGGCATTGCGTCTCTGGTTCTTGTTGCAATCTATCCATTCGCAAAACGCTTTACATGGTGGCCGCAGGTCTTTCTGGGCCTTGCGTTCAACTGGGGCGCTCTTCTTGCGTGGACAGCGCATCGGGGGCAATTGGAATGGCCCGCAGTCTGCCTTTATGCCGCTGGCATTGCCTGGACCCTGTTTTACGACACGATTTACGCCCACCAAGACAAAGAAGATGACGCCATGATCGGGGTAAAATCCACCGCGCGCCTTTTCGGGGAGAATACGCGTCGCTGGCTGCGCTGGTTTATGATGATCTCTGTCGCATTGATGGCACTCGCGATTCTTCTTGCCATGACCGAGCAGGCAAACGTCTTGAAACTTGTCATCGCGCTTGGCGGTCCCTGGGCCTTTGGATGGCATCTTGTATGGCAAATGCGCCATCTTGACATCGATCAACCCGAAAATTGTCTTCGTCTTTTTCGCGCCAACCGAAATACGGGCCTCATTCCTGTACTATTTTTCGCCGTAGCCCTCGTGGTGTGATTGAACCTAATCCGTTCAAGGCGTAGACACATTGCTGTAGTAACCTGACGCTGAGTGATATATGCGCCTATCTTCATCCATTATCGTCTTCTCTGTCTATGTAACAGCCGCCGCGGCGGCCGTCCTTGTCGCCTCTTTCGCGGCAGAAGCGATAGAGCGCTTTTCGACCCATTCCATTTCCAAGGCACTGGAAGAGGGCGAATTCGACTGGGTCCATGTTTCGTCTGATGGTTTGCAGGTACGCCTTTCAGGAACCGCCCCAACAGAGGCCGACCGTTTTCGCGCCCTTTCCGTGGCTGGTTCGATTGTCGATGCACACAGAGCAATCGACCGCATGGAAGTGCAGGCCGCAGCAGAGATCGCAGCGCCACGTTTTTCGGTCGAGATTTTGCGAAATGGAGATGGCATTTCGCTTATCGGCCTAATACCTACCGGTACCAACCGTGATCAGGTCGTGACCAAAATCGAAGAAATCGCTGACGGAACCCACGTCACCGATATGCTGGAAAGCGCTGATCATCCTGTCCCCGAAGGTTGGGAAAGTGCGCTTTCTTTTGGGCTGGACGCTTTGGGTTCGCTACCTCGTTCAAAAATCTCTGTCGACGCTGACCTGGTCGCTATTACCGCGATCAGCAATTCTGCGGCTGAGCGAGAACAGCTGGAAGCCAATCTTCTTCAGCGCGTCCCAGACGGTCTTGAGGTAATGCTGGACATTTCCGCACCACGTCCTGTCATCACACCCTTTACGTTGCGCTACCTGATCAATGATGGCGTAGGTTCATTTGACGCCTGTTCTGCCGATAGCCAGACTACGATCGACCAAATTCTTACAGCTGCGAGAGCATCTGGATTGCAGGGCGACGCAGAATGCGTCATCGGGCTTGGAAACCCATCTCCAAAATGGGGTTCGGCAGTTGCGATAGGGGTAAAGGCCCTTGCCGAAATCGGTGGCGGATCAATCACCTTCTCAGATGCAGACGTCACGCTTGTTGCTCTGGACACAACCCCACAAGCTTTATTTGACCGCGTGGCTGGTGAACTGGAAACAGACCTTCCCGATGTGTTTTCACTGCATGCAGTCTTGCCAGACCCGGTAGAAATTGACGGAACCGGTGAAGGGCAAGGACCACCAGAATTTGTCGCGACACGTAGTCCCGAAGGGCTGATACAATTACGCGGTCGACTGACAGACGAAAGGGTGCGCAGCGCTGTAGAAAGCTACGCACGTGCAAGGTTTGGGATGGATCAGGTTTATGCAGCAACACGACTTGACGCGGAACTTCCGGACGGATGGCCGGTTCGTGTGCTGGCAGCGCTTGAAGCACTTGCTGAACTTAACCACGGAAGTATTGTTGTTCAGCCGGATTTCGTCGAGGTCCGCGGCACCACCGGTCATCCGGAAGCGCGGGCAAATATTTCCAGGATTCTCTCCGAAAAACTTGGTGAAGCAGAAAATTTTGGTGTTGAAGTGACATACGAAGAAACGCTTGACCCAATCGCCGCCCTTCCCACAACCGAAGAATGCGTAGACGGCATCAATGCAGTGCTGGCTGAAACAAAAATCACCTTTGCACCGGGTGCTGCAACAATCGCCGCAGGGGCGGGCAGAACACTTGATAAAATAGCGGACATCATGCGTGACTGTCAGGATGTGAAGATGGAAATTGCGGGCCATACCGACAGCCAGGGCCGTGAAATAATGAACCAGAACCTCAGCCAGGGCCGGGCAGAAGCAGTTCTTTCCGCTCTGATGGCCCGCAGAGTGCTGACCTCAAACCTTGAGGCAAAGGGATATGGCGAGAGCACCCCAATTGCAGACAACGACACCGAAGAAGGCCGCGAAGCCAACCGTCGGATTGAGTTTACACTAATCTTGCCTGAAGAAGAGCCAACCGAAGAAGCTGAGAGCGCGACACCGACAGCAGTTGCGAATGAAACAGAGGCTACGGCAACAGGAACTGATGATGAACAGAACTGAATTTATTATTACGACGGCGATCATCCTCTTTGTCGCATTTCTGATGGGCTGGTTCGCCCATTGGCTGATCCATCGTTTCACACGAGTTTCGCAAGGCGACCTCAGCGAGCTCGACAATATGGCAAAGTCTTTGCACGAAGCAGAAGAAACCCGGGATCAGGCGATTACTTATTTGCAGCAACGCGAAGCGGAAATGACCAATCAACTCAGCCAGACCGAGGCCGAACTCAGCGCTGCAATGGATGGCTTGAGGGCTGCGCGACAAGAGGCAGAAGAACTACGCTCCTATATTGACAGGGTTCAGGGGGACTGACACCTGAAATGCAACACCCTGCCCGACGCCAGGCGGACAGGGTGCCGACCATTTTCACGGCCATCGGCTTCCCAGCCTGTGCCGCACACGTAACCTGCCGGGAATAAGTTACCAATTTCTAAAAATATCCCCGCCAGAGGCAAGAAAACTTTTGGGCCTCCGGCGGGGATATTTATGGAAACTGGTGATTTGGAATAGTCAGGACCAACGCCCCAGTGCTGCTTCGTCTTCTGATTTGCTTTCAACCCACTCTGTACCATCGTTCGTGAATTCCTGTTTCCAGAAAGGTGCCCGGGATTTCAGGTAGTCCATCAGAAACTCCGCAGCTTCAAAAGCATCTTTACGATGCTTCGAGGCGGTCGCTACCATCATAATGATTTCACCCGGGCGCAACATACCGTGCCGATGGATAATCAGGCTTTCATTGAGGGACCAGCGCTTTACAGCTTCAGCTTCGATTTTGGACAAAGCCTTTTCAGTCATTCCCGGGTAGTGCTCAATCAGCATGCGGTCGAGATTTCCTGAGGCGAGATCGCGCACAAGACCAGTAAATGTCACTACCGCACCAGCATTTTTGCAGCCTTCCGCAAAACCTTTGACTTCGGCCCCAAGATCAAAAGCCGTTTCCTGCACCCTGACGACCATATCAACCGCCTGTCATGGGTGGAAAAAACGCCACTTCGCGTACCCCTTGTAGTGGCGCGTCAAATTCTGAAAGCTCCTGATCCACAGCAACGCGTAATGCAGAGATATCCGAAAAAGCCATGGCATAGCGCTCTTCGCGCGCGGACAATTCGGCGACCAGTTCGGTCACCGAAGTCGCTTGTGTATCAACAGATTCTTTTGGCACACCAATACGTTCGCGCACCCAGGCGAAATAAAGTACATCAATCATTGCGTGACCCCTCTCGCAGATGTGGCATTGCTTTGACGAAGTAGTCCCAGCCCGTTGCAAGCGTTAACAGAGCTGCGAGCCAGAGCATCACAATCCCACCTGTGGAACTTGCAATCAATCCTTTGTATTTCCAAATCAAACCAAGGTGATCAGCCTCTGTGCCGTTCAGCACGTTTTGAACGATTTCCTGATTCATACCGTAGGATTGCATATAGAAATAATGCTCAAAAACGCCATTTGCGAACAAGACAGCTATCGCAATCATCTGTGCGGTCGTTTTCCATTTCGCAAGTTTTGTGACCTGAAGAAGCCCCGCTTTACTGCCAAGGAATTCCCGCAGGCCAGAAACAAAAACCTCGCGAAAAATAATCAGCGTCGCGGGTAGCAACACCCAGGGGTTCAATCCCGAAATCGCTGTGATAACCAAAAGCGCAATCACGACCATCGCTTTGTCGGCGATTGGATCCAGCATCGCTCCGAACTTGCTTTCCTGTTTCCAGGCCCGCGCGAGATAGCCATCAATGAAATCAGTCAGAGCGGCGGTGACAAACAAAAGCAACGCGAACCAATCCGCAAGCGGACGTGAAAAGTAAAGGAACATTATTGCGACACCTGGCGCTGCAAGCAGCCGCAAGACAGTCAGAATATTGGGAAGATTCCATATCATAACAACATCCTTAACTGTTCAGGCTTTGTCATGGAAGAAGTCATAAATGGTTTCTGCCAAAGCGTCCGAGATTCCGTCTACTGCCTTCAGATCAGGAAGGCCAGCGCGACTGACGGCTTTGGCACTGCCAAAATGGGTCAGAAGCGCACGTTTGCGCGCGGCACCTACGCCCGGCAAATCGTCAAGCGGCGTTGCGCCAATGGCCTTGGAACGTTTGGCACGATGGGTCCCAATTGCAAAACGGTGCGCCTCGTCGCGCAGGCGCTGAACGAAATAAAGAACGGGATCATTCATTTGCAGAGCGAAGGGGCGTACACCAGTGCGATGGAATTCTTCCTTGCCGTGATCCCGGTCGACGCCTTTAGCAACACCCACTATGGGAATATCCGAAACCCCGAGTTCCGCCATAATTCCTGCAACAACACTTACTTGCCCAGCGCCGCCGTCAATCAGCAACAGCTCTGGCCAATTACCGCTCTGGCGTTCGGGATCTTCTTTGATAAGGCGCTGGAAGCGTCGGGTCAGCACCTCTTTCATCATGCCAAAATCGTCACCCGGGGTCAGATCTTTGCCCTTGATATTGAATTTACGATACTGGCTTTTCACAAAACCTTCGGGTCCAGCGACAATCATTGCACCCACTGCGTTTGTTCCCTGAATGTGACTGTTGTCATAGACTTCAACGCGCGCAGGCGGCATACCCAGATCAAATGCGTCAGCCAAGCCTCGCAAAAGTTTTGCCTGAGTTGCTGTTTCAGACATACGCCGCGCCAGGCTTTCACGGGCATTGCGGGCAGCCCCTGACATCAGTTCCGCCTTTTCGCCACGTAGCGGCACCGCAACCTCAACTTTGCGTCCTGCTTTTTGGCTTAGCGCGTCCTGAACCAAATCGGCGTTTTCTACCGGATGCGAAAGGAGAACCACTCGAGGAGGTGTTTTGTCACCGTAGAACTGGCCAACAAAAGCCTCGAGAACCTCGCTTGCCTCGGCCCCTGCCCCAGTACGTGGGTAATAGTCGCGGTTTCCCCAGTTCTGATTAGCACGTATGAAAAACACTTGCACGCAAGCCTGACCACCGTCGAGATGAAGCGCGATGATATCCGCCTCGGCAACGCCGCGTGGATTGATACCTTGAGTCGATTGCACCTGAGTCAACGCACGAATGCGATCACGCAGCGCGGCGGCGCGCTCAAATTCCAGTGCTTCGCTTGCTGCCTCCATCTCTCGTGCAAGATCTTCCTGAACGCGGGTCGATTTGCCTGCCAGAAACCGTTCAGCATCACTTACTAGTATGGCGTAGTCCTTTTCAGATACATAACCAACGCAAGGGCCGGAACAGCGCTTAATCTGGTAGAGCAAGCAGGGGCGCGTTCGGTTTTCAAACGTTGTATCAGAACAGTTTCGTAGCAGGAAAACACGCTGCAACTGGTTCAAAGTCCGGTTCACCGCCCCGGCGCTTGCAAATGGGCCGTAATAGTCACCCTTTTCTGCCTTGCGACCCCGGTGTTTCTTGATCTGAGGAAACCGATGATCCTTTGCGACAAGAATATTGGGAAAACTTTTGTCGTCCCGCAGCAGCACATTGAAGTACGGTTTAAGTTGCTTGATGAGGTTTTGTTCCAGCAACAAGGCCTCTGTTTCTGTCTTGGTTGTCAGAAACATCATACTGGTTGTCTGCGAAATCATTCGGGCGATCCGCGCGCTGTGACCCGTTGGATTTGCATAGTTGGAAACCCGCTTTTTCAGGTTCCTTGCCTTGCCGACATAGAGCACCCTGCCCTGACTATCGAGCATCCGGTAGACACCTGGAGAATTGTCCAGAGTTTTCAGATAAGACAATATGCAGGCATGACCCGAGAGCGGTCCACTTTGTTCCTTGATGTTGGTTTCGTCACTCATTGGCGCTAACAATCTGATTCCCTAGATGCCTGCAATCTTATGCTCCGGGTAGCAAGTGAAAACATGTCCACGATTTCTGTGGATAACTCTGGTGGTAACTTCCGGCTCCCGCAAAATTCTCTTTGTTTTTAATCAGGTTCCATCAATTGCCTAATTTTTAGGCAGTAAAATAAGCTATTGATATTAAGTGTTATTTTTTATTCTGCTAGCCAAATCACTGAAAACATTAGAGAAAAGGTAACAGTTTTGTGACGTTAAATTTCGAAGTGCACAAGTTTCTTGGTGTCTAATCTTTTGATCATTAAAAAATGCTCTCTATCCTGAGGTTTCGAAGTGTCCTGCAGCCTAGATTCTGAGCCCAATCAAGAAATTTCGATTACCTAATTAGAGTTTGGGAACAAAGAAGATTCCTACTTGCCGCTGCGTTATTGGCAACTTCGTCAGAGCAACACGATCAAAATATAAACCGCGTAAAGACTTGTCAGCACAATCCCCCACTGTTTGGTAATATTCCAGCCCAGAAAAACAAAAGGAGCCAGCAACAGCGAGGCACCGAGCATAACCCAAAGATCAAAACGGAGGAATTGTTCATCCACCGGGATGACGCCTACGAAACTCGTGATGCCGATAATTGCGAGCAGATTGAACATATTCGAGCCGATGACATTGCCAAGAGCGACGTCCGCCTGACGGCGCAAGGCCGCCATGACCGTTGTCGCAAGCTCTGGCAATGACGTTCCGACCGCAACCAAAGTTAACCCAATGACGGTCTCGTCAATTTCAAAATGCCGCGCGATGCTGACTGCCCCTTCCACAAGAAGGTCAGCACCAAGCGGCAAGCCTATCAGACCAAGCACCATAAAAATCCCGATACGCCACCACGGCATATCGGGGTCAACACCTTCGATGTCTTCTACATCGCCAATTGCACAGGGATCACACGCTGAATTGCCGTTGCGGTGCGCCCTTGCTTCGCAAAAGGCGTCACCTAACACGAAAAACAACGCGCTCAGTAATACAATACCATGCATCCAGGTGATTGGCCCCATCATCGCCACAACGATGAAAAGCACGCTGGACAGGATCATGTAGATATATGTTTTTCGGGTATTGCACTCGCTTGAGTGCAGCACTGCAAGCATCGCGGGTATACCCAGAACAAGCAAAATATTCGCCGTGTTCGAACCGATCACATTGCCAAGCGCAATACCGGGGGCATTTTCATGGACAGCATTTATCGCAATCAGCAATTCCGGGGCTGAGGTGCCGAAGGCCACGATTGTCAGGCTGACAATTAAAGCCGGGACACCAAGACGTAGTGATAGATTCACCGCGCCTTTGACCAGTACATCACCTGCCAACAGCAGAATGACCAGTCCCAGACCTACATAGACCCAATCCATTCGTCAGCGACCCCTTTTTCCGCAGTCGCACGGACCTTTGCCGATGCGAAAACGCCCGCAAGACGGACATTTCCGGTTGTCGAATGCCGTTTTCCCCGGGAACCGAAGTTTTCCAAACATAGCCAGAACGACCATAGCGATCAGAAAAAGACTGACGATCTTGATAATCATCTAAAGGCCAAATCGCGCGTACTCTGCCCGCTCCTCTATTCCGGTCAGAGCATCATTTACGATGCGCGCGCCGAACCGTTGCAGGATCGATTTTTTCTGCCCATAACGCAAGAAGCGCACCTTCTCGCCGTAGAGTTCTTTCATCTTAGGGACAAGATGGCCGATGCCATCAACCAGCCCAACGTCCAGCGCCTGCTGACCCACCCAGATTTCACCGGTGAACAGGTCTTTTTCCTGATCAAGTTTTTCACCACGGCGAGATGTTATATGTTCCTTGAAGTTGTCGTGGATATGTTCCAGCAACACCTTCAGCCGTTTCACATCCGCAGCCTTTTCTGGCTGAAACGGATCCAGCATAGACTTTGATTTGCCTGCTGTATGGACGCGGCGTTTGATACCATGTTGCCCAATGAATTCTTCGAGCCCGAAGCTTGATGAGATGACACCGATCGAACCAACAATAGAGCTGTGATCGACCCATATCTCGTCTGCTGCAGCAGCCAGCCAATAGCCACCAGAGGCTGCCACATCTTCAACAAAAGCATAGACAGGTACGCTGTGTTCCTTCGCGAGCCGCCTGATCCTGACGCCGATCAGCGAGGATTGAACAGGCGAGCCTCCGGGAGAGTTCAACAGCAAAGCGACAGCCGCAGGTTTGCCGCGTTTAAACGCGCGCTCCAGTATCGGCGCAATTCCATCGTCGTTCAAACTACCTCGGCCAGCAGTTGCAATAACGCCTGAAAGGCGAACAACGGCGACTTTGGGTGCACGGTTGAGAAAAGGTATCCATCGAGTCATTCCCCCGATGTAGAGCGCGACCCGCCCCACAACAAGGTCAGGTGTGAAATCAACACCCAGTGTTGCGCCGCTGCCGACAGAAATAAATGTAAACCACGTGAAAGAATGCCGCGGGTTAACGAACAGTTTACTGAAGGTCGCTTTGATACGCGAAAATCGCTGGTGTGCCGCCTGTATGAATGAATGTCACGTGCTCGCCGGGTTTGATCACACCGCTTTCAAGATGGTCCAGCAATCCAGCCATCGTGCGTCCGGAATAGACCGGATCAAGCAGCAACGCTTCTTTCTCTGCGGCGCTCGTTATAGCCTTGAGAACCTGGGCGTTCATCTGGCCGTAACCCGGCGCTAAAGATGTATCGTCAACCTGAACGTCGGCCTCAGTGATGGTGACTTTCCCGCCAAGCAATTCAGCGACCTCATTTGCACGGCGTAAAATCCGGGCGCTCTGTTGGGTTGCATCACGCCGCACACAAATACCCAGAACGGAAACGTCCCAACCTATTGCACGCGCGCCAACCAGAAAACCGGCATGTGTCAGCCCGCTGCCAGATGGAACAACAACGTGATCCGGCATTTCCCCGAGCGCACGGTGCTGAAGCCAGGTTTCAACCGCTGCAGCAGCATACCCCAACGCCCCAATCGGTGGGTGGTTGATACCAAGATGAATGACAAAAGGGTTGCCGCCTTCCGCAGCGATCCCAGCGGCCATACGATCCAGATTGGCGTCAGCCGCGCTTTCGTTTTCACCTTCCGGGAAATACTCAATCTCGCCGCCCATTAGCTTGAGTAACAGCACGTTTCCCGAGGTGTTGTAGGCGACGTCATCCTTCGGCACCCGGTCTTCAAGTTGCAAGATTGGACGCATGCCCAACTTTCGGGCTGCAGCCGCACAGAGGCGCACGAAATTCGACTGAACAGCCCCTGTGATCAGAACTGTATCCGCCTTTTGTTCGACGGCTTGTCCAAGATAATATTCAAGCTGACGAACCTTGTTGCCGCCCATCGCGAGCGGAAGGCTATCATCACGTTTGGCGTCTAGTTTTATCCCAAGATGTTGGCCAAGGTTGTGTAAGGGTTCAAGATCAGAAGACCTGCTAAAAAGCGGCGCGCGCGGATGGTTTTCAAGCTCTGGCAGCACTTGCGTGAGTTGTTGAAAGTTTGTGGACATCGCGGACACCTCTTTTAGCAACACTGCCCCTTATAAGGATTAGTCGCATTTCCACGACCCTGCGCAAGAGCGAATTCTATGTCAGGCAGTTCGCATTTAGCGAACACCGTGCAGGTCGCTTAGAGAAGACAGCCCAACTGTCAGCAAAGAATTTTTTTTCGTTCCGGGTCGTAGGCCGACCCATTCACCAACAATGCCCGTGACCTTTCACCAAAGGCTTCGACTTCAAATTCCGTTTTCCCAAACAGGTCTGACGGCACGTATCCCAGAACCAGACTTTTACCGACCGAATACCCAAAGTTGCCGCTTGTTGTTTGGGAGATCGCTTTGCCTTCGTGAAAAATCGCCTCTCCGCCAAAAACCGACAATGGTTTTTCCAACGCAAGGCAAACGAGCTTTCGCGCTACGCCATTTTCTTTGATCCGCGCCAACGCGTCAGAACCCAGAAAATCACCTTTGTTCCAATCTATCAAAAATTGCAGTCCCGCCTCATACGGGTTGTAGTCAGGTGAAATATCGACGCCCCAGGCGAGGTAACGTTTTTCCAACCGCAGGCTATCAACCGCCCGGTATCCGGTGTTTGAAATACCAAACACCTGCCCGGCATTTTGCAGCACTTCATAGACGTACTGCATGTATTCGGTTGGAATGTAGAGCTCCCAACCCAGCTCTCCTATGTATGTCACACGGTAAGCAACAGCAGAGGCATACCCGATGCGAATGTCGCGTGCTGACGTGAAAGGAAAGCTTTCATTACTGACATCTGTATCCGTAACCTTTTCCAGAACCTTACGCGCCAGTGGACCTGCAAGGTTGATCACGCCATAAGCCGACGTGATGTCTGAGACACGCAGGTCAAGCGCATGGCCCTTTCTGTATCTCTGCGCCGCCCGCTCTATCCAATCGCGATCACGCACTCCAAGGCCTGATCCGGTGATCAGCCAGAAAGACGTTTCGGACCGGCGAATGATCGTCACATCCGCCTCTATCCCGCCCGCGTCATTGCAAAGCTGGGTATAGGTCGCACCGCCCGGTTCTTTGTCGACATTTGCTACCGCGAGAAATTGGAGGAACTGACAGGCGTCCCGCCCGCTGATTTCGAATTTGGTGAAGGACGACATGTCGATCATCACAACGCCTTCGCGCGCGGCCTTGTGTTCGCGACCAACTGTCAGGTCCTGCCCCGGTCTATCCCAACCAAAGACATCTTGTTGCGGAATGCCCCCTTGGGTGAACCAGTTGGCACGTTCCCAGCCAAATTTGGAGCCGAAGACCGCGCCCTGATTTTTAAGTGTTTGGTAAAGCGGGCTACGGCGCACACCGCGCGCGCTTTCCAGTTCTTCCCCCGGCCAATGGATAGCGTAGTACTGCGAATAGCTTTCAACAGCGCGGTCGTACAGAAACTTTTGCCCTGCGTGCAATGGCCCAAAACGACGGATGTCAAAGGCCCAAAGGTCAAGTCCGGGATCGTCATGCATGATCCAGTTTGCCGCTGCCATGCCAGCGCCGCCCGAAGCGGCAATTCCAGAGGTAAAGGCACAGGCAACAAAGAAATTCTCAAGCCCCGGCACCGGCCCCATAACCGGTTCACCATCTGGGGAAATTGGGATTGGGCCATTTATGACTGTACGAACACCAAGGTCCCCAAGGATCGGCAAGCGGTGCATCGCAGGCTCTAGAAACTCTTCAATTCGGTCCATGTCGGCGTCAAACAGATGCCGTTCATGAGACCACGGAAACCCCTCTTTCGGGTTCACTTTTCGCGTTGTTTTCTCCCATCCTCCGATTGCCAGCGCCCCGGGTTCAGGCTTCGCGTAATATCCGCCGTCCGGGTCACGAAACGCAGGAAGATTATTGGGGATCGCATCTGTTTTCTCGGTCACCAGATACTGATGCTCCACGACACCCGCGGGTATTTCAACACCGGCCATCCAACCGACTTGCCGGGCCCACAGACCACCTGCATTTACAACCGTTCCAGCCTCAATATTTCCGTGGTCTGTCACAACTTGGGTGATCCGGCGACCGTCGCGCACCAGATCCTTGACCATCACCTCTTCGAGTATTCGGCCACCATATTTACGGATACCCTTGGCATAGGCCTGCGTCAGACTGTTGGGGTCGATATGCCCGTCATCCGGAATGAAAGCGGCGCCTATCAGGTCATCCACCTTCATCAGCGGATAAATCTCTTTCGCCTCTGCGGGCGTCATCACGTTCATCTCAAACCCCACGGCCTGCGCTGACGAATATGATTTCTGCAGTTCTTTCCAGCGATCAGGGCTACTGGCGATCCGCATGCTGCCGACCTTACACCAGCTCGGGTCCTGACCCGTGTCTTCAAGCAGGGTATCAAACAGTTTTACACTGTCGTTCATCAGGCTCATCAGGTTTTGTTGTGATCGGAATTGCCCTACCAAACCGGCGGCGTGCCATGTGGCCCCTTCAGTCAGCTTTGATTTTTCCAGCAAAATGACATCTTTCACGCCAGCCCGGGCAAGATGGTAGGCGATACTGGTACCAATCGCGCCTCCGCCTATGATCACGATGTTCGCAGTTGTTGGGAAGGTTTTGGTCATGGGGTGTTCGCTCGTATGTGTTAGCTAGTGGCGCTGGGTGGCTTTTCCACGACGGTTAATCCGCCGTGCACGCGTCGGTAACTTTGAGCCGATATCAATCCGCTCCCAACCTTCCTGTAGTTGGGACTCTCCGGCAACAATGCCTTCGAATTCAGCCCTGATTCGGGCATCTGCGTCAGCACCCAAGGCAGCAGAATTTGGAGTGGACAGAATCTCTAGTGCTTTGTTGAGCGCCCGTTGCTGAATTGTGGAAGACCCCTCCAGTTCCCATTTCTCGCGCAGGTTTCTGTCGGCAAGTTCCGGCATGAACGTCGCCGTGTGCATACGCTCCAGCGTAGACGGGTTGTCCGCAAACATCCCCGCTGGACCAGTGTCTTTGATTTCCTGCAAACTGGCGCTTTCTTTGGAAAAGCCAAAGCCCTCGCGCACCCGTTTGATCATCATCGAAATCTCATTATCGATCATCAATTGTCCAAAATCAAACGACATAAGCGCATCCTGCAGCCCACCCATAACGATGAAATCGGCACCCGACATAGCGCCCATAAGGGGCGACATACCTTTCTCAAAACCCGATTGCGCGTCGGAAACCTTTGAGTTTGTCAGGCCCAGATACCCCCCAGCAGGCACGTTATAAAACCGCGCCATCTGGCAAACGGCCGAATTCATCATACCAATTTCAATCGCGCCGGGCGCATAGGCCCCGTCCCGCATATCCGCAAAGACCGGAAGGAAATTATAGATTTGTGCGGTACCCTCTTTGCTCATCTGTGCCAATGTCGCCACGGCCAGCCATTCAGCGTTCATGATCGTCAGCATACCTGCCAGCGACAGCGGGGTGCTAAGACCCCCCATGGGCGCAATCGTGCCATAGGCGGTAATGCCGTTTTCGGCAAAATACATCATGGTTTCAGTGCTGTCGTAATCCATCGTCAGTGGCGAAACGATGGAACAATAGCCAAAGTTGATGAATGGACGTTCCCAATACGCCTCGGGTGAACCGGCAATAAGTTCCCCCAGCCGGATAACCTGTTTGGCTTCCCTCACATCATAAACAGATGTTCGTACGGGTTTGACGCAGTTTTTCAGCGCTGCATAAAACCGTGTCAGGCTGAACTGGTCTGAAGGGGCATCATCCGCCAGTGTCGAAATTGAAAACAGATCAAACCCCGGCAAAGTGTTTACCAGATGTGCAATCCGCGCGATGTCTGCCGAAGTTGACCGACGAGTAATACCGGTTGCGGGGTCAACAATATCCGGTGCCGAGCTTGCGGTTGCAACAACAGGCAATTCACGGGGAAAAGTAATATCATATGCCGAATCCCGCCCCCGCAAGGTAATGGTTGGAGGCACCATTTTTCGGTATTTCTCAACAACCTCTGCCGGAATTCGAACCAGTTCCGTTTCATTGTCCACAATGGCACCGTGATCGGCAAAGCGTTTGCGTGCCTTGGCGTTTCGCACGATAAGACCGGTCTCTTCCAGAATTTCCAGCGACGACGCATGTACGTACTGAATTTCCGCGTCTGTGAGATAAGAAAAAAACTTCACCTGTGCGCTCCCGCGAATTGCAGCTTCCGGGGAAGTGTAGGCACATCTGTTCTTGCGACAAACGATAATTGCTGCCAGTTTGCATAAGCACAACTTATTCAAAGCCCGCCAATGAAACGCCCGAATCTGAATGCCCTGCGCACGTTTGAAGCTGCTGCCCGAAAGCTAAGCTTTTCAATTGCAGCCGAGGAGCTGAACATCACGCAGGCCGCGGTCAGCCAGCAAATCCGCAAACTTGAAACCTTTTTGGGAAGCGAGCTTTTTGTCCGAAATCACAGGCAACTTTCGTTAAGCGCGGTTGGGCAGGCCTACTTCAGAACCGTCCAAGAAGCGATCGACAGGTTGGACACGGTGACGGATCAGCTCTTCCCGGAAAGATCAAACCAAATCGTAACAATACGCTGTACGTCAAGTATCGCGACACTCTGGCTTGCACCAAACATCGGCGCATTTCACAGAGAGCATCCTGAAATTGACCTTCGCATTCGAACGCTCGACTCCGAAAACTCGGCAGACAAAAATCCAAATGTAGATCTGGAAATCTTCGTTACAGGCAAAGACGTTAGCGACCCGAATACGAGCCCGCTGCTAACTTCTACGATAACGCCAGTTGCGTCTCCCCGTTTGCTCGCTGAAGCGGAACCGTTGAAAAACCCCAAAGATATCCAATCTTTCGAACTGATCCATGTTCTGGGTTATGAAGACGACTGGCACAGGTGGTTTCGCCATTTTGGTCTGAAAGATGTTGCTGTACCACGCGGCTTGGCCGTTGATGGATCCCTAATCGCCCTTGAGGCTGCCGTTCGTGGAGACGGTGTCGTCCTGGGGCGACGCCCCTTTGTTGATCAGCATTTGCGATCTGGCCAACTTGCAGAGGTTTTTGGCGCGCCCTATTCCCTGACCGCCAAGTACTATTTGCGTCAGCCCAGGACCAGCGGCGATCAGCGTTCTAAACAACGTGTTGCGACGTGGCTGAAACAACTTTGCGAACATGCGGGCTCCGAGACGGACGGGTAGTACTTTGTTTAACCCGGAACGACATCCAACATGTCAGGCGGGGCGCTTGAAACTGCAAATCTGGACGGCAGTAAACTCAAACACTAGGATACAAAAATGGGTAAATGGAGAACGGGTGTGACTGGAACATTTCCGTTTGGAGGAAACTGAAAATGCCTCAGAAACCTTTACGGTTTGGGTGGTTCGCCGGTGTCGCCACGGTACTTTCGGTGGTTGCCTGCTACGGTTCCCTCGTCTTTATTTCCGCTCTTGGTGCTCTTGGCATCGCCATACATTTGAACGAGACACTTTGGGCCGGTGCAATTGTTCTGTTTGCAATCCTTGCACTCTTCGGCTTTGTACTCGGACTGAAGCAGCACAAAGTCTTTTGGCCGATAGTACTCGGCATAGCAGGAACTCTCGCAATTATCTTTGCCATGTACGTGCGATACGACCGGCTCGTCGAGATCACTGGCTTTGTGCTGTTGTTTCTTGCCGCAATATGGGATTGGCGAATTCGTCAGTCCAGATAGTTTCACCTTTCGCAGGTGTCCCAGTTCCTCCGGAGTAATTTTAGCCAAACAAACATTCGCGGCGGGGCAATGGATTCAACTACTTATGGGAACAGGGTTTCAATATCCCCTGATAGGCGACAATAAGCCCAAGGCGGTGGCCGACACGGATTAATACATCAAAGGAGGCATAGGTACGCCCTTCTTCGAGGTTCGCCCTTAGGCGTTTTGTAAACGATTGAACTGTATGTTTGTCATCAGAGTTTTTGGGAACGGTCCTCTCGACATCACATTGGACACCAAAAGCTTAATTCTTAATCTGGTCCGATCAGACCAACGAGAAGGTTTTCTGTAATCGCAGTTCGTGCAAACCGATACGCCTGAGTTTCTTGATTTCGGTATTCTGCCCAAAATCCGAAGGCCGCAATTGTCGCCTCATCAAGTTGGCCAGTGGAAACTTGGTCCAGAAACTTTTGATTCTTCAAATTTGTTTGAGCCAAGTGAATCTCCCCTGATGTCAAAGGACGTTCCAGAATTAGGTTCACTGCACCGTTCATCCATGGGGCCACCAAAACACGTCCGTCAATTTCGAGTATGTCGATCAACGACTCACCCTCGCACCCATAATTCCAGCCGGTGAGCACGCGATGATCGACGACCGTGTCGCCCAATTCAACTGGACCAAGCATTACATCGGCTAAGAGTGGGTCCATTACATCAAGGGGCACAGGTATTTCACGGATTTCCCACTCATCGCAAGCTATCGCTTCAAGTGAGATGGCCTCAGCCGAGAGGGAAACCGTATTTCCGATGATTTCGCCAACATCTTGCAAGACAGGTGAAGTAGCGACGCCGCTGACGGCCCGCGCATCAACGATCACAAATTCCCCAACAGGTGGACTTAACATACCGGATTCAGTCGGTAGACAGTTCGGAGGTTCACCGCCGCCACAGACGCAACTCACGTCCGGTGGGCAATAACATTGCTCTGCAGGAATATAGGAACATCCCGCTTGAGAATGACATTGATCTACGGTGCTTTGATGCTGCTCATAGTCAATGGAATTTCCCGCGCTGCCCAAGATGGCTTGCTGAAACCCGATTTGGCAGCGATCCCATGGCGCAATGCATTCAGATTTTGCAGTCAACATGCATTCTGCAGAGCTAACACAAGAAAGGGCGTCCAAACCGTTGCAGCCAATTTCTTGGGCCCCGGCAGATGTGCCTGTGTTCGCAATCCAAAACCAGCACGCGCAAAATATCAGGACCTTACTGTTATGAGGTATTCGCATGGACGCTCTCCTACTTTGCCGTGATTTGGCCCGAAAATTGAAACCTGCCGCCCATTTGTTTGGGATGTCCAAAACCTTCTTAACACACGTCTTAAAGGGGACCAAAACCTGAACGGAGCCAACTCACAGACGCGAACTCTCAGGGGAGCAGAATACCAACCAGACTTTGCTGATCGTTACCTACAAAAGCCGACAAAAACTTACCGGCGAACGAATGAAGGGAAGAAACGATCCCCCTTGCCAGCAAACCTGTCCCTCTCCAATGTGACAGAATGTTTGTTCAGTTCTATTTTGAGCTTTTATTCATTCAAACGGAGTGTTGTTGAGTGGTCCCCCAACGCCCCGATAAAGTTGTACCCGCCATTCTACTGAGCTTATTAGCCATCGTTCTGTTTGATTTTATGGGGCTGATCGTCAAGCATCTTTCAGAGGATTATAGTGCCGCCGAGCTAAGTGCCTATCGCAATTTTTTTGGACTTATCCCGAGCGCGATTGTCCTTTTCTCCTCTCGCCAATGGCATCAAAAAGGACGATTGATGCGAATGCGCCAGTGGGAGCTTGCATGCCTGCGTGGTGTGATTACGGCGATGGCACAATTTCTATTTTATCTGTCCTTAGGGCGGCTGGCATTTGCCACGGCCTCGACAATTACGTATTCCAACGCGCTGTTCATGACGGCCCTCGCGGTGCCGCTGCTTAGCGAACGGGTTGGCCTCGCACGCTGGCTGGCGGTGGGTGTTGGTTTTTTAGGTGTGGTCATGATCGTGGGACCCACGGGCGAAAATTTCACGTATGACGCATTGTTGCCGCTAGGCGCAGCGTTTCTGTATGCGCTGTCAGGTGTAATGGCACGAATGATGGATCAAAGCGTGCCAAGCCCTCTGATCAATCTCTATTCTACGGTGGTGTCTTGTGGAGGTGCGGTGTTGCTAACTTTGCTCACAGGCGGTTTCTCCGTGCTGGATGGGTCACGTGATTTGGGTTGGATCGTGGCGATGGGGTGTCTTGGCGGATCGGCGGTGTTAGCCTTGGTCGTTTCGTTCAGGATGACCGAGCAGAGCAATCTTGCTCCGTTCAACTATTTTGGCATCCTGATTGCATTTGTCTTTGGTTGGGCATTTTTTGGAGAGGCCCCGATTGATGATCTTTTTCCGGGTGCGTTTCTGATCGCAACAGGTGGCCTGTTGATTGTTTGGCGTGAGCGGCGGTTACGTCAGACCAAAACCGCGCACGCCTTGAACGCCGATTAAGAAATCGCGTTAGCGTCTGACGCCTGCCTTTTCACCAAGTTCCCAGCGTTTGCATCCGCGTCGAATGTTCCGTTCATGCAGTTATCAGCGCATCTTCTTGAGATATGGCGTTAGCTGCACGAACGTCATTGACGGGGAAAACGTCAAAATTCCGTGTGTAGTCGCGGCTAAAATGCGTTGGGCTTTCATAACTCACTTCGAGCCCTGCGGCAGATACAGAGTGTCGACCTTTTTGTATGAGGTCACGCGCCTCGATCATACGCAAATCCTTTTGATACTGTAGCGTGGTCGACTAAGTGCTCACGATTAGAAACTCGCGATGTCCGGCTCCACCTCTAAACGGACGTCAAAACCGTTCGGTTTGCGGTCTCAATTCAATCTCCCACGCCCAGGATGATGGGTGCTGGTCGAGGAAATGCATGTAGGATTGGGCGATGGCGTCTGGGTGCAGCACGGTATTGCCGGGCTCAGAGTCGGTGGATTTGGCGATAACGCCATCAATTACAAAGTGGCCAATGTGTATGTTTTGCGGATGCAGTTCGCGGGCCAAAGACTGACATAGCCCCCGCAATGCGAATTTCCCCATGGCGAAGGCCGAAGAATTGGCGAAGCCTTTGACCCCAGCGGAAGCCCCGGTGAAAAGCAACGCGCCGTGCCCCTGCGGCTGCATCCGTTTGGTGGCGTAATGGGCCATCAGAAAGGCCCCGTAAGCGGTGACCAGAATGGCGTTTTCGACGGCTTCAGTGTCTAGATCAGCGACAGCACCTCTTACGCGGGCACTTGGGTTGTAAATGGCGACGTCCAATGGCCCTTTGGTATCGACAGTGTCGAACAGGCGGACCATATCATCGCGGTTGCGTGCATCGCAGTTGATCAATGCCGCCCCGGTCTCGGAAGCAAGCCCACCTAGATCAGACGTATCGCGTGCAGCGAGAATGAGTGAGTGGCCGCGCGCGTGCAACGCACGGGCGAGTGAGGTGGAGAGTCCTTGGCCTGCACCAATAATCAAAGCTGTGGTCATGAAACGCCTCCTGTTCCGGACACTTTTATCACGTTAAAGGCCATCCTGCGACCCGCTGAACCCTGGTCGCCTGATCTATCAGAGCTTGAAATAAAAGCTTAAGGCTGACGAGCCAACAACGTTGGCAAAAAAAACCCTAACACAATTTGAGGAGTTGGTAGCTTTCGGTGGTTGCGAACCAACCGGCGTGTGAACAAGGACTTATCGTCCGGTCTCCTGATAGGTATCGAGAGAGATATCGCAGGAATACTCGGCCTCGCGCAAGACAACAAAAAAGCCACCCGCATGACTGCCGATGGCCTTGTGCAAATAAATTTTGGTTGCGGGAGTAGGATTTGAACCTACGACCTTCAGGTTATGAGCCTGACGAGCTACCGGGCTGCTCCATCCCGCGACAGTTTTTTCCGGCCCATTGCCTTTTTTTTATTTTTGGCATTGAGCGCTTTTGTT